>NZ_JAPJDM010000026.1:0-34682 GCF_026242095.1 Streptomyces sp. NEAU-W12 | reverse complement strand
GCCCAGTTCAGCCGGACCCTCCCCCCGGAGGAGACCAAACGCATGGTCAGCCGCTTCACGAACCGCCACACCGCGGAACTGACCGCCGGGCGCCCCCACCGCCGTCGGACCTCTCCCGCGTCCTACTCCCCGAGCAGCCGCCGCACCCGCTCCTGCCCCACCGCGAGCAGCAGGGTGGGCAGACGCGGACCCGTGTCCCGCCCGACCAGCAGGTGGTAGAGCAGCGCGAAGAACGACCGCTGCGCGGTCTTGATCTCCGCCGGCAGCTCCTTGGGCGTGGCGTCGGCGGGGAAACCGGCCTGGACCTTGGGGACGCCGTAGACGTGGTGGGTGAGCCCGTCCAGGGACCAGTGGTCGGCGAGTCCGTCGAGCAGCAGCCGCAGGGACTGGCGGCCCTGCTCGTCGAGGGACTTCAGCAGCGTCTCGTCCGGCTCCGTGCGCACGATGGTGCGCTGGTCGGCCGGGACGTGGAGGGTGATCCACGCCTCGGCCTTGTCGTAGCGGGGCCGGGCCTCGTCGAGCGAGGCGAGCGGGTGGGCGGGGTCGAGGTCGCTGAGGATGCGCAGTGCCTGGTCCGGGTGCCCGCCGGTGATGTCGGCGACGGAGGCGAGGGTGCGGTACGGCAGCGGCCGGGGCGTCGTGGGCAGCGCGCCGCTCGCCGTGCCCACCGCGCGGGAGTGCGCGGCGATGTCGGCGGGCAGGGCGGTGCCCTCGGCGACCTTGGCGTCGAGCCGGTCCCACTCGTCGTAGAGGCGCTGGATCTCCTGGTCGAAGGCGACCTTGAAGGACTGGTTGGGGCGGCGGCGGGCGTACAGCCAGCGCAGCAGCTGGGGTTCCATGATCTTCAGCGCGTCGGCGGGCGTGGGCACGCCACCGCGCGAGGACGACATCTTGGCCATGCCGCTGATGCCGACGAAGGCGTACATGGGACCGATCGGCTGCTTGCCGCCGAAGATGCCGACGATCTGCCCGCCGACCTGGAACGACGACCCGGGCGAGGAGTGGTCGACCCCGCTCGGCTCGAAGATCACGCCCTCGTACGCCCAGCGCATCGGCCAGTCGACCTTCCAGACCAGCTTGCCGCGGTTGAACTCGCTCAGCCGGACCGTCTCACCGAAGCCGCAGGCCGTGCAGGCGTAGGTCAGCTCGGTGCTGTCGTCGTCGTAGACGGTGACGGTGGTGAGGTCCTTCTCGCAGTTGCCGCAGTACGGCTTGTACGGGAAGTAGCCGGCGGAGCCGGTGGAGCCGTCGTCCTCGGCGGCGGCGCCGGAGCCCTCCGCCGCCTCCAGCTCCGCCTCGTCGACCGCCTTCTGCTGCTGCTTCTTCGCCGGGGCCTTCCTGGTGCGGTACTGGTCGAGGATCGCGTCGATGTCCCCGCGGTGCCGGAGGGCGTGCAGGATCTGCTCGCGGTAGGCACCGGAGGTGTACTGCTCCGTCTGGCTGATGCCGTCGAACTCCACGCCCAGCTCGGCGAGCGAGTCGACCATGGCCGCCTTGAAGTGCTCGGCCCAGCTCGGGTACGGGGAGCCCTTGGGGGCCGGGACCGAGGTGAGCGGCTTGCCGATGTGCTCGGCCCACGTCTCGTCGACGCCCTCGACACCGGCCGGGACCTTGCGGTACCGGTCGTAGTCGTCCCAGGAGATCAGGTGCCGGACCCGGTGGCCGCGGCGGCGGATCTCGTCGGCGACCAGGTGCGGGGTCATGACCTCGCGGAGGTTGCCCAGGTGGATGGGGCCCGACGGGGACAGTCCGGACGCGACGACCACAGGTTTGCCCGGGGCCCGACGCTCCGACTCCTCGATGACCTCGTCCGCGAAACGGGAGACCCAGTCGGTGGTCTCGGTGCTCTGAGCCACGATCGGCACGTCCTTCTTTCTGCTCGGGCAGCCGGTACGGTCGCACGGCTGACCTCTCCATTCTCCCAGCCCGGACCGCATCCGCGAAAACCGCTTTTCACCGCGTGGGATACTCGGTTTCCGTAGTACTCCCACAACCCGAGCAGAACGGCAGCCACTCCATGGCCTCGGTCACGTCCCTCAGCGACTCCGTCCAGCAGCATCTCGCGTCCGCGCTCTCGGCCGTCCGGCCCGAGGCCGCCGGCGCGGACCCGCTGCTGCGCCGAAGCGACCGGGCGGACTACCAGGCCAACGGCATCCTGGCGCTGGCCAAGAAGGCGAAGGCGAACCCGCGGGAGCTGGCCGCCGAGGTCGTCGCGCACGTCGTCACCGGTGACGAGCTGATCAAGGACGTCGAGGTCTCCGGACCCGGCTTCCTCAACCTCACGATCGCGGACCGGGCGATCACCGCGAACCTCGCCGCGCGGTACGCGGACCCCGGGCGCCTCGGCGTGCCGGTGGCCTCGGACCCCGGCACCACGGTGATCGACTACGCCCAGCCGAACGTGGCGAAGGAGATGCACGTCGGCCACCTGCGGTCCGCCGTGATCGGCGACTCCGTCGTCCGGCTCCTCGAGTTCACCGGGGAGAACGTGGTGCGCCGCCACCACATCGGCGACTGGGGAACCCAGTTCGGCATGCTCATCCAGTACCTGGACGAGCACCCGCACGAGTTGGACCACAAGGACGCCGAGAGCCTCCAGGCCTCCGGTCAGGAGGCGATGTCCAACCTGGACCGCCTCTACAAGACCGCGCGGAAGCTGTTCGACTCCGACGAGGAGTTCAAGACGCGCTCCCGGCGCCGGGTGGTCGACCTCCAGGCGGGCGATCCGCGGACGCTCGCCATCTGGCAGAAGTTCGTCGACGAGTCGAAGATCTACTTCTTCTCCGTCTTCGACAAGCTGGACATGGAGATCCAGGACGCGGACATCGTCGGCGAGTCCGGCTACAACGACATGCTCGCCGAGACCTGCCGCCTGCTGGAGGAGTCGGGCGTCGCGGTCCGCTCCGAGGGCGCGCTGTGCGTGTTCTTCGAGGACGTCCTGGGCCCGGACGGCAAGCAGGTCCCGCTGATCGTGCAGAAGTCGGACGGCGGCTACGGCTACGCGGCGACCGACCTGTCCGCGATCCGCGACCGTGTCTTCCACCTGAAGGCCGACACCCTGCTGTACGTGGTGGACGCCCGGCAGGCGCTGCACTTCAGGATGGTCTTCGAGACCGCGCGCCGGGCCGGCTGGCTCGGCGACGACGTGAAGGCGCTCCAGCTGGCGTTCGGCACGATCCTCGGCAAGGACGGCAAGCCGTTCAAGACCCGTGAGGGCGAGTCGGTGAAGCTGGTCGACCTGCTGGACGAGGCGGTCGACCGCGCTTCCGCGGTGGTCCGGGAGAAGGCACAGGACCTGTCCGAGGAGGAGATCGCCGAGCGGGGCACCCAGGTGGGCGTCGGCGCGGTGAAGTACGCGGACCTGTCGACGTCGGCGAACCGGGACTACAAGTTCGACCTCGACCAGATGGTCTCGCTGAACGGCGACACGTCGGTGTACCTCCAGTACGCCTACGCCCGTATCCAGTCGATCCTGCGCAAGGCTCCCGAGGGCGTACGCCCGTCGGCGCACCCGGAGTTGGCGCTGCACGAGGCCGAGCGGGCGCTGGGCCTGCACGTGGACGCGTTCGCGGAGACGGTGGCGGACGCGGCCCGCGAGTACGCCCCGCACAAGCTGGCCGCGTACCTGTACCAGCTGGCGTCCCTGTACACGTCGTTCTACGACAAGTGCCCGGTGCTGAAGGCCGGGTCGCCGGACCAGGTGGCCAACCGCCTGTTCCTGTGCGACGTCACGGCCCGCACGCTGCACCGGGGCATGGCCCTGCTGGGCATCCGGACGCCCGGGCGGCTCTGACGCCTTCGCCTCCGTCGGCACGCGCAGGCACGCGGCCCGTCCTCTCCCCCGGAGGGAGGACGGGCCGCGGCGTTCGGCTCAGGAGCAGTAGTTGATGTCGTTGAAGTCCCAGAACGCGGCCCTGGTCGCCGGTCCGGCGTCCCCGTCGACGACGAGGTTGGCGTTGTCGTAACGGTTCAGGTAGCGCTGCAGTGCCTTGATCGTGTTGGTGCCGACGATTCCGTCGACGGTACCGGCGTTGAGGCCCAAGGCGTTGAACTTCCGCTGCGCCGCCTTCCAGCTGGAGGTGCCCAACTGCCCGTCGATCGTGCCGGGGTTGTAACCCGTGTCGCGCAGCCAGCACTGCCAGCGCTGAGCCCGGGCGGTGCTCAGTCCGAGGTTGTTCACCGCGAGCGGAGCGACGGCCTCGACGCTTGCCGTCTGCTGCTGGACCGGCTCGGGTGCCGCCATGGCCGTGCCCGCGGTGGCCAGGCCTCCGGCGGCGATCCCGACGGCGGCGGTGGCACTGACGAGTGCCTTCGTGAGAGCTCGCATACTGTTCCCCTCCATCTGCTTGCGGCGGTCGGGCCGACCCCACCGGCCGGCCCGACAATGAGACTGTCGGGCCGGCGAAGGCTCTGACCACGGTTGCCGCAGAAGTGACGTCGTCCCGGGACGTCCCACTCCCTGAGCTGCCATGACACGTCCCGCCGGGACGGCGCCGGGGGACGGGACGGGACGGGTGACGGCCGCAGCGGCACGGGTGCAAAAACCGTCGATCCGGTAACACCGCGGATGCTGTTGCCCGATGCTCCGGGAGGACAGGAACCGAGCACACGCGTGTGGGGGAAGCATGACGTGCTGGAAGGGGATGCCCACTGAACTCGACCCGAGTGGGCGCAACGTGGTGGTGCGACTACGTCGCCCGAAGACCACAGCAAGCTGGTTCCACGTCGGCTCGCGGCGGAGACCGGATGCAGTGCCTCATCGCGGGAGCGCTCCCTCGGCGGCAGATCGCCGTCGGCGAGGGAGGCCGTGAAGGCACTCACCCCGCTCAACGGTGAGGAGCCGAACGGAACCCACCGGGCCGACCGCCCCTCGTCCGGCCGGCGGACCGGAGCCCCGCAGAGGGCCCTCACGCATCCGTGTCCGTCATGGCGGCCGTGCCGGCGATGACCGCCAAAGGCAGCGACCGGGGCGGGACCGCCCCGCCCCCGCCCCGCTGCCGGGGGGCCGCCTGCGAGGGCAGGGATCCGGTGAACATGCTCTGCGGCTTCCCCCCGGACACCCTCATCGAGCACCGCACCGCCTCCGGCGCCCACCTGCAGGTGCGGTACAGCTCCGAGTGCGGGACGAGCTGGGGCCGTGTCTGGGGCACCCGGGTGGGCGACCGCGTCGAGCTGACCGCGGCCGGCCCGACCCGCTCCGCCGAGGTCACGGACACCCTGGACGCGAAGGCGTACGTCTACACGCCCATGACGAGAACCCGCCCGGGCACCGTCGTACGAGCCTGCTTCCGCTCCGCGACGGCCCCGGGACGGGAGTGCTTCGAGGCCACGGTCCGCTGATCACGCTCCCGAAGGGCCGCAGGCCCGGACGGTCAGGGGTGCAGCACGACCTTCGTGTAGCCCTCGATCCGCTTGTCGAACTTGTCGTAGGCCGACGACGCCTGGTCCAGGCCCAGTTCGTGGGAGACGACGAAGCTGGGCTTCGCCCTGCCCTCGATGATCATGTCGCGCAGTTGCCGGTTGTAGCGCTTCACGTTGCACTGGCCCGTCCCCACCCGCAGGCCCTTCTCGAAGAGCTTGCCGATCGCGACGAGGAGCATGCCCTGCTTGGCCTGCTCGTCCGGTGCTCCCGGGTCGGCCGGGACGTAGAGTCCGGGCACGCCGAGCGCTCCGGTCGGCCTGACCGTGCCGACGAGCGCGTTGAGCACGGTCGCCGGTTCCTCGTGCGTGTCCCCCGGTGTCGTCGCCGTCGCCTGGTAACCGACGGCGTCCACGCCCTTGTCCGTGCCGACGCCCCCGGTCTGCTCCTTGATCTGCTCGACCGGGTCGCCCTCGGAGAAGTCGACCGGCACCGCGCCGATCTCCTCGGCCTTCTGCAGCCGCTCGGCGACCCGGTCCACGACGAACACCTTCTTCGCGCCGCGCAGCAGAGCCGAGTAGGCGGCCATGAGCCCGACCGGGCCCGCCCCGTACACCGCGACGCTCTCCCCGGGGCTGACCTGGGCGAGCTCACAGCCGTGGTAGCCGGTGGGGAAGATGTCGGCGAGCAGGATGAAATCGCTCTCGTATTCCTTTCCCTGAGGCAGTTTCAGGCAGTTGAAGTCGGCGTAGGGAACGCGCAGGTATTCGGCCTGGCCGCCCTGCCAGGGCCCCATGGAGACATAGCCGTAGGCGCCGCCGGCGAAGCCGGGATTGACGGTCGTGCAGTATCCGGTGAATCCCGCGGCGCAGTTGGTGCAGAACCCGCAGGCGACGTTGAAGGGCATGACCACGCGGTCGCCCTCCTCGATCGCGGTGACGCCCTGGCCGACTTCCTCGACGATCCCCATGTTCTCGTGACCGAAGACGATGCCGGGCTCGGCACCGGTCCGGCCCTCGTACATGTGCAGGTCGGAGCCGCATATCGCGGTGGAGGTGACCCGTACGAGCACGTCGTTCGGATGCTGGATGCCGGGCTTCTCCACATCCTCGACCTCGACGCTGAACGGCCCTTTGTAAACGACGGCTTTCATGATCGCGCCCTTCGTTCGACAATGCACGTCCGATCACGCGTCCGCCCCGATTTCTCGGCGTGACCTATTCCTCATGGTTCTTCGGTCCACAGCATCAGGCAAGTCGGTAATCTCACCGTGAACGCAGTTCGGTGCAGCGCGGTGGAATGCTCCGTGCCGCATCGGCACATCATGAGGGTGAGCGAGAAGTGTCAGCACAACGACTGGGGACCCTGCTGGTCCCCGTGCCGGGCCTGTCCGGCACCACCTACCCGCCGGGGACGACCGTGACCGTCCGCGGCCGGGGCGCGACCGTCGACGCCTTCGTCAACGGCGACTGGCTCCCGCTGTCGTGGTGGGAGTTCTCCGACGGCCTCCGCGAGGACATCGCCGACCGCTGACATCACCGGCCGGTCGCCCTCGCCGGGCGGGGCGGGGGCGGGACGGCCCCGGGCTGCTGAAGCGTTGGCGGAGTCAGTGCAGGGTACGGGCCACCTCGACCGCCCAGTAGGTGAGGATGTTCCGCGCACCGGCCCGCTTGATGCCGGTGAGCGACTCGAGGACGGCCCGGTCGCGGTCGATCCAGCCCTTCTCGGCGGCGGCCTCGATCATCGCGTACTCACCGGAGATCTGGTACGCGGCGACGGGCACGTCCACGGCGTCGGCGACCTTGGCGAGGATGTCGAGGTAGGGGCCGGCCGGCTTGACCATCACCATGTCGGCGCCCTCGGCGAGGTCGAGGGCCAGCTCCCGCAGGGACTCACGGGCGTTGGCCGGGTCCTGCTGGTACGTCTTGCGGTCGCCCTTGAGCGAGGAACCGACGGCCTCGCGGAAGGGGCCGTAGAAGGCGGAGGCGTACTTGGCGGTGTAGGCGAGGATCGCGACGTCCTCGCGGCCGATCTGGTCGAGGGCGTCACGGACGACGCCGATCTGCCCGTCCATCATCCCGCTGGGCCCGACGACGTGGGCACCCGCGTCGGCCTGGACCTGCGCCATCTCGGCGTACCGCTCGAGGGTGGCGTCGTTGTCGACGCGGCCCCGGTCGTCCAGGACTCCGCAGTGCCCGTGGTCCGTCGTCTCGTCGAGGCACAGGTCGGACATGACGAGCAGGTCGTCCCCGACCTCGGCCCGCACGTCCCGCAGGGCGACCTGGAGAATCCCGTCCGGATCGGTGCCGGGGGTGCCGAGGGCGTCCTTCTTGGACTCCTCGGGCACGCCGAAGATCATGATCCCGGAGATCCCGGCCGCCACGGCCTCCGCGGCCGCCTTCTTCAAGGTGTCCCGGGTGTGCTGCACCACGCCCGGCATCGCCTCGATCGGCACCGGCTCACCGATCCCCTCGCGCACGAAGGCGGGCAGGATGAGGTCGGCGGGGTGCAGCCGGGTCTCGGCGACCATCCGGCGCATGGCGGGGGTGGTCCGCAGACGCCGGGGCCTGGTGCCGGGAAAAGATCCGTACGTCGTCATGCCTCCCACGCTACGCCCGCCCGCCCCCTGCCTTTGCCGACGCCGAGTCGGCCCGCCGCCACGGGCTCCACCGCCCTCGGCGGGGGGCGAGAGCCCGGGCGGGAGGTCCCGTCGGTGCTTCCGTCGACACGACGGAGCCGGTCAGCCCGCTGGATCCCATCGGCCGGGGAAGCGGCCGGGAAGAACGTCCTCCCGGTTGCCTACGACTCCGGCATTTCGGAGAGATCGTCGTCTCGCGGCCGGCCGCCCCCCTCGCCGTCTCCATCAGGGAGCCGGCGGGCCCCTGCCGACCGGACCGTCCGCCCGCTCACCGGCGCGACCGGCGCTCCCCTGTCGTCGGCGACGGCCGCCGGGTACGGGCGCCGGCGGTGCTCCAGCCGTGCCGGGAGGGGTCGGTTCCCGGACGGCGGGCTGTAGAACTGCGCGGGGTCGCCCGAGAGAGCGGCCTTGACGAAGCGGCTGGGGTCGTCGACCAGCACCTCGACGGCCCCCGTCTGCACGCCGTCGAGGCTGGCTCGTGCGACGTCCGTCGGGTCGACCTTGGGTACGTCACGTCCCGCCATCATGTCGGTGTCAGCAGCTCCCAGATGCACACCCTGGACGAGGGTCTTCTGACCCGCGAGCTCGAGGCGCACGCCGTTGGTCATGTTCCATTCCGCGGCTTTGGCCACGGCGTAGGACCCCGAACCCTGGGGGGTGGCGATCCACGACAGCACGGAGAGGACGTTCACGATCGCGCCCCCACCGTTGGAGGCCAGGGCCGGGGCGAAGGCACGAATGACCCGGAGGGTGCCGAAGAGGTGCGTCTCCAGGTCCTGCCGGATCATGTCCAGGTCGTCGGTCAGGAGATCGGCGCCGGTCGTGATGCCGGCGTTGTTGACCAGCAACGTGACGTCCCGCGCCGCCGCGGCTGCCTCCGAGATCGACTTCTCGTCCAGCAGATCCAGGTACAGCGGCACAACCCGCGGGCCGGACGTGCCGATCGACTCCGGGCGGCGGGCCGTCGCGTAGACCTTTTCAGCTCCCCGCTCCAGCAGTTGGTCGACGAAGCGCCGGCCGATCCCTCGGTTGGCTCCGGTCACGAGCGCGGTGGCACCGGCAACGTCCACGATCATTCCTTTCGACGGGCGGGCGTACGGTTCGCTCCCGCCCCGGGTCGCCTACGCTAGAACTTGACGTCAACGTGAAGGGCAAGTCGTACCGGGCGGCAACAGGGGCGGAAGGAGGGGCCATGCGTATCGGTGAACTGGCCGAAAGAGCCGGAGTCAGTACGCGCGCCCTGCGCTACTACGAGGAGCAGCGCCTCCTGAGCCCTCACCGCACCACCAGCGGCCAGCGCTTCTACCCGGAGTCGGCCGTGGACCGGGTGAAGCTCATCCAGCAGCTTTACACCGCCGGCCTCAACAGCCACCTGCTCGCCACTCTCCTGCCCGCCATCGACGCCCGCTCCGTGGGCCCCGAACTGCTGGACCGCTTGCTCGACGAACGCGCCCGCATCAGGGAGAAGACCGCCGAACTGCAGGCCGCGGGCCGCAGACTCGACGTACTGATCGAACTCGCCACGCATCCGGATACCGAACCCTGCCCGGCCTCGCTCGACCAGGCAGCCGTGCGAGAAGCCGCCGCAACCTGACGGCTTCAGCAGTTGATCACAAGTGATCACTCCGCAGGGCAACCGCGGAGTGGCCACAGGGCAGCCTCGGCACCGTTTCCCGGCAAATGCGCCGGTCTGCCGTCTGCGCTGCGCCGTCGCAGACCTCGGCAAGAGCGATGAGCTCTCGCGGAACGATGCCGTCCGCAGCCGGCCCTTCGACTCGACGGCGGGTACCGAGAGATCCTCGCCCTGGCAGGGGCGCGTCCGCCGTCTCCCTTTGCCAGGGGCTCAAAGCCCAGGTCGGCCCGCCCGTGGCGGTGGCGAGAGGGCCGAGGTGGCGGAAGACTTCGTCCGGGCCTCCGACGAGGAGCGCCGCGACGTGAGCAGCGGTGCCGGTCCCGGCTGCCAGGCCACTGCCCCTCGTGACCCGGCGCTCGGCCGGGCCACCCGCGATGGCGCGGGCAGGTGCGGCGCCCTCCGGCGTCGGCGTGCGGGGACCGACGCAGGCAACACGCAGATCGTCCTCGACCGGCGTCCCGCGCGGGAACAGGAAAGGGGGACGCCGGTGGGCCGGCCTCAGAAACAGGGGAGGGCCCTCGTCGAGGACGGTCACGGACCTCGTGCCCTCGCGCTCCCGGTCGGCGGTCTCCGCCACGACGGCGTCCGGATCCGCCGCGGGACCGGTGCCGAGGAGAGCGCCCCGACCCGAGGCGTCGAGCGGGTGGTCGAGAACCCCGCGAACCCCGCGCGCGCTGCCGACCGTCTCGGCCCGGTCCGCCGGCTCGGCCCAGGACCGGTCACCGCGCCGCAGCAGCGCGACGGGAGCGGCTCGGTCCACGTCCTGGCCCGTACCCGTGCGTACAGGAGGCCACCCGGAGCATCGGGCGATCACCGCGAAGAGCACGGGAAAAGAGAAAGGCGAGGAAGCGCACCCACTCCTCACCACTCTCAACGTATAGCGCACCGGGGGGCTTGCGGCAAGGCCCCCGCCATGGCGCAGAATCGCTCCTCGTGAAGCCGACTAACCACCCACCCATCAACCCCACCAGCGTGTTCGACCTCCCCGGGCGTCTTGCGGCCAAGGCCGACCCGAAGCTGATCGCCGGCGACCAGGCGCACTTCGCGGCCATCGCGGAGAGCCTCGAGGAGGCGATCGCCGAGCTGTCCGACCGCCGCGCCGCCACCCTCAGGGCGCCCGGCGGCGTCGGCCGGGAGGCGATGGACCGGGACCTGGAGGTGCACCGGCTGACCGCCCGCCTGCGCGCCCTGCGCCGTTTCGGTCTGGACCTGTGCCTGGGGCACATCGTGAGCGCCGACGACCCCGAGCCGGTGTACATCGGACGGCTCGGCCTCACCGACAGCACGGGCCGCCGCCTGCTGCTCGACTGGCGCTCCCCCGCCGCCGAGCCGTTCTTCGCGGCGACGCACGCCGACCCGATGGGGCTGGCGAGCCGCCGCAGGTACCGCTGGACCGGCGGCCGGATCAGCGACTACTGGGACGAGGTGTTCACCGCCGACGGCCTCGAGGGGCACGCCGCCGCGCTCGACGACCACTCCGCCTTCGTCGCCAGTCTGGGCGGCGACCGGTCGGACCGGATGCGGGACGTGCTCGGCACCATCCAGGCCGACCAGGACGCCATCATCCGCGCGGGCTCGCGCGGCGCCCTGGTCGTCGACGGCGGCCCGGGCACGGGCAAGACCGTCGTCGCCCTGCACCGCTCCGCGTACCTGCTCTACTCCGACCCCCGCCTCGGCCACCGCCGGGGCGGGGTGCTGTTCGTCGGCCCGCACCAGCCCTACCTGGCGTACGTCTCCGACGTCCTGCCCAGCCTCGGCGAGGAGGGCGTGCAGACCTGCACGCTGCGCGACCTCGTCCCCGAGGGGCCCACGGCAGCCGTCGAGAGCGACCCGGAGGTGGCCCGCCTGAAGGCGTCCGCGGACATGGTGAGGGCGATCGAGACGGCCGTACGGTTCTACGAGGACCCGCCCGCCCAGGGGATGGCGGTGACCACCCCCTGGTCGACCGTCGCGCTGACCGCCGACGACTGGGCGGAGGCCTTCCGGGCCCCGGAGCCCGGCACCCCGCACAACGAGGCGCGCGAGCACATCTGGGACGAGCTGGTCACGGTCCTCAGGGACAAGCACGGCGGCGAGGCCCCGCCGGACCGCCTCTTCCAGCGGGCCCTGCGCGGCAACCACGACCTGGTCACCGCCCTCAACAACGCCTGGCCGCTCCTCGAACCCACCGACGTCGTCTCCGACCTGTGGTCGGCCCCCGCGTACCTGCGCATGTGCGCCCCCTGGCTCGGCCCCGACGAGGTCGGGCGCCTGCGGCGCGAGGGCGCGGAGGCCCAGGCATGGACGGTGTCCGACCTGCCGCTCCTCGACGCGGCCCGGCAGCGGCTCGGCGACCCGAAGTCGTCCCTGCGCAAGCGCCGCCACGACGCCTCGATCGCCGCCCAGCGCGAGCGCATGGCCGGCGTCATCGACAACGTCATCGCCTCCGACGACGACGGCGAGGGTGCGGTGACCATGCTGCACGGCCAGGACCTGCGGGACAGCCTGATCGACGAGAGCGCCCTGCCCACCCCCGAACCGGACGCGCTCGCGGGCCCGTTCGCGCACGTCGTCGTGGACGAGGCCCAGGAACTCACCGACGCCCAGTGGCAGATGCTGCTCCTGCGCTGCCCGTCCCGGAGCTTCACCATCGTCGGGGACCGCGCCCAGGCCAGACACGGCTTCACGGAGTCGTGGCAGGAACGGCTCCGGCGCATCGGCCTCGACCGGATCGACGTCGCCTCCCTGAACATCAACTACCGCACGCCGCAGGAGGTGATGGCGGAAGCCGAGCCGGTCATCCGCGCCGCCCTCCCGGACGCCAACGTCCCGGCCTCCATCCGCGCGGGCGGCCTCCCCGTCGTCCACGGCCCGGTCTCCGACCTCGACTCGGTCCTCGACACCTGGCTGGCCGCCCACGAGGACGGCAACGGAATCGCCTGCGTCATCGGCGACCCCACGTTCCGGGACACGCCCCGCATCCGCTCCCTGACCCCGGAACTCGCCAAGGGCCTCGAATTCGACCTGGTCGTCCTCGTCGACCCGGACGCCTTCGGCACGGGCGTCGAGGGAGCCGTCGACCGCTACGTGGCGATGACCCGGGCGACCCGGCAACTGGTCGTCCTCACCTGACGTCGCGACCGGTTCCCGCACGCTCCGAGCATCCGAGTACCCGGTCCTCCTACGCGGTCGCGAAGCCCGCGTGTCCCAGCGCTGGTGAGGCACCCGCTCGGGACACCGGTGCGACAGCCGGATGTCAGAGCGGGCGGCTACGGTACGCCCGTGAACGAGACGACCGGTGACGACCGCAGCCTTCCGCCCGCCCTCACCGACGTGGCCCGCGCCGGGTTCGATTACGACGACGGGAACCGAATCGACTTCGAGCCCTACAGCACCTTCTGCTCGGCCGAGGAGACCACGGACTGGCTGCGCCAGTGGACCCGGAACCCCGAGCTCGACGGCGACGCCTACCGGCTGTTCGGCCAGGACGGCACCGGCGGCCTCGCGGCCCTCTGGTACGGACGGCCCGGCCGGCCCCTCGCCGAGCAGCCCGTGGTGTTCATGGGCTCGGAGGGCCAGTGCGGAGTGGTGGCCGGGAACCTGTCCGACTTCCTGTGGATGCTGGCCGACGGCTACGGCCCCCTGGAGACCGTGCTGTTCGGGGTCGACGAGTCACGCCCCGACGCGGCCCTCACCGCACTCGCCGAACGGCACGCCACCACCCCCCGCCGCCCGGCCCGCGCCATCATCACCGAGGTCCGCGCCGAGTTCCCGGCCTTCGCCGAGGACATCGCCGCGCTCTGCCGCTGAGGTCACCGGAAGCGGCCGAGCCCCACAGCTCGGCCCACACCGTCTTGCACGGGAACGGCCCCGGCAGCACACCCCAGTCGTCGGCCGACTCCCCGACCAGCAGCAGGCCGTAGCCCGACTCGGCGGGCTCCGGCGAAGCGCTCCCGCGCGCGGGTACCTTCTCGCCCCTGGGGTCGGTCACCTCGATGCGCAGCACCCCGTGCGCTGTGACGGTGAGGCCGAGCCGGAAGCCCCGGCCGGGGACACGGCCGTGCACGACGGCGTTCGTGGCGAGTTCGGCGACGATCAGCCGGGCCGGGTCCAGGGGCAGCCCCCAGGCGTCCAGTTGCTCGGCGGCGAGCAGGCGGGCGAGACGGGCGCCCCGGCGGGTGGCGGACAGCGGCACGGTGAACTGGTGCAGCGGGGCACGCGGTGTGACGGTTTCGTGATTCACCTCACCCAGCGTGCTCAGTTGCGGTCCTGCTGTGAAGGAGAGCGGCCCGTGCCACCGGCGGCTGCCCGTGGTGTGCCCGGTCCCGTCCGGGCTGCCCGGGGCGGCGGGCTGCGGGCGGCGGGCGGCGGGCTGCGGGCTGCGGGCTGCGGGCTGCGGGCTGCGGGGGATCCTCGCCCTTCAGGGCGGCGGCAGCGGCAGACAGGGCATCCGCGGGTGCCGCAGGTGCTGCCCGCCGTCGTGCACGCACAGGGTGAAGGTCTCCGGTTCCGGCCGTCCGGCCGCGTCGTAGACGTCGATGACCCGCTCGACGCTCTCCCACAGCCTGACCGGACCGCCCTCCCGCACCCGCCAGCCGCCGTCGCCGTCAGGGGCCAGCGCGGCGGCCGACCCGCTGACCACGTCGACCAGGTGCACGAGGTCGCCGACGGTGGTCAGTTGCGCGTCGGGCACCGCGCTCTGCACGAGGAAGCGCAGAGGGAAGGCCTCCTCGGTCGCGGCGGTGATCCGCCCGGGACCGTGCCGGGCGGCCCGCGCGTTCCCCGGCAACCCGGCCGCCCAGGGGGCCGGGTCGCCGAAGGCCGGCGCCGCGTGCGTACGCGCCGACATGAAGGAGACCGTGCCGCCCAGCAGACGGCCCTCGGCGGTGCCGTCCCCGGCGACTGTGAGCAGGACCCGGGCGTACCCGTAGAGCCAGCCCGAGAGCGTCAGCAGGATCCTGCCGCCCGGCCGGGTCTGGGCGACCAGGGCGGGGGGGCACGGCACGGAAGGAGCAGGCCGCGACGATCCGGTCGAACGGGGCCTCGGGCCAGTACCCGTACAACCCGTCCGCGACCGCGAGGGTGGGTGCGTAGCCGCAGCCGTGCAGCGCGCTCCCGGCCCGCTCCAGCCGGCGCGGGTCCACCTCGATGCTCGTGACACCGGCGGAACCGAGGCGTTCGCAGGCGAGCGCGGTCGAGTACCCCGTCCCCGTGCCGATCTCCAGCACCGTGTGCCCCTCCCGGACATCGGCGTCGGCCCACATCCGCACCACGAGGGACGGCAGGGTGGAGGACGAGGTCGGAGCCCCTCCGTGCCGCTCGGCCGGGTGCTCCCAGTCGGGTTCGTCACCGTCGAACTGGGTGATGAGCGTGGTGTCGGAGTACGCGGCGGCAGCCAGCGCCCGTGGTCGAGTGCGGCGGTGACCGGCTGCCACACGGTCGGCCCCTGCCCGTCGCGCTCATCGGCGGGCAGGTGGAAGCCGGGCACGAACCGGTGCCGGGGCACCGTCTCCACCGCCGCCCGCCAGGCCGGATCGTCCAGCAACCCGCGTACGGCGAGGTCCTCCGCCATGACCGCGCGCAGCCGCGCGGCATCGGTTCCGGGATCGACGGGCGGCGGCTCGACCGGCAACCGGTCGGTGACCAGGCGCAGCGCCCAGAGGGCCTCGGGAGTGGGTGTCGTCAGGGGTGTCCCTTCTCTCTCCGCGATACGGCGCTTCCCGATTCGTGCCACTCAGTGTGCTCACACATGCGCACACTGTGAATACGGGCAGCTCGTACGGCCGGTCGCTGTACGCCGGGTGTCCGGTTTCTGTCCGGCCTGCCCGGGGTGACCGGGTGCGGGCGGCCGGAGTTGGTCCGGGGAAGGGTGCGCGCGACGGGAGGCGGCGGACATGAGCGAGTGGGCAGCAGGGCTGGACGACGAAGAGGCCGGGGCCGTGATGCGGACCGTCGTGCGGCAGTTGAAGCTGTGGCGGGAGGCGGCCGGCCTCACGCAGGCGGAGTTCGGGGCGGCGATCAAGTACGGGGAGGAGATGGTCTCCTGCGTGGAGCGGGGGCGGCGGATTCCCCGGCCGGAGTACCTGGACGCGGCGGACGAGGTGTTGGGGGCGGGCGGGAAGATCTCCGCGCTCAAGCAGGACGTGGCGGAGGTCCGGTACCCGAAGAAGGTACGGGACTTGAAGAAGCTGGAGGCTGAGGCCGTCGAGCTGGGGGCCTACAACAACTCGGTCATTCAAGGGTTGTTGCAGACCGAGGACTACGCACGGGCCGTGTTCAACGCGCATCGACCGGCGCTCACCGAGGATGAGGTTGAGCAGCAGGTAGTGGCACGCTTGGCACGACAGGAGATCCTTGATCTCATGACCGGGCGGCGCGTCTTCAGCTTTGTGCAGTGCGAGTCGACGCTTCGCAGGCCCATGGGAGGCAGAATGGTGATGCGCCAGCAGCTCGAGCGGCTGTTGGAAATTGCCCAGTTTCGCAACGTGGACCTCCAGGTCCTTCCCTTGGACCGCGAGGTGAACTCCGGAACCGGTGGTTCGTTCCGGCTGCTCAAGCTCAAGGGAGGAACCACAGTCGCGTTCAGCGAATCGCCCCTGAGTAGCAGAGTGACGGCTGATCCCAGGGAAACAACGGTCCTCGACATCCGCTACGGAGCTCTGCGCGCCCAGGCTCTCAGCCCACAGGATTCGTTGCCCCTCATCGAGAAAGCACTGGGAGAGACAAGGACATGACGCTCAAGGCCCCTGTAACCGGCACCGAGCCGGAATGGATAAAGAGCAGCTACAGCACGTCCGACGGCCCCGACTGCGTCGAGGTAGCCACTGCCCCCGCCCACGTCCTCGTCCGTGACTCCAAGAACCCCACCGGGCCCCGCCTCGCCCTCGCCCCTGCCAGCTGGACGACCTTCCTGCCGTACGCAGTCGAGCGCTGACGAAGTGAACGACCGTGACCCACGCCTGCATTGAAGGGGGCGGGCCACGTCTGCGTGTCAGTCGGCGGTCGGAGCCGCCTCCGCCGCAGGGCCCTCTCCCCGTGCCTGCTGCAAGGTCTCCGCGATCGCGGCGAACTCCTCCAGCACGGCCTGAAGGTTCTCGACGATCTCGGCGGCCAGTACCTCGGACGCGGGCAGGTTGTCCGCGTCGTCGAGGCCCGGGTCACGGAGCCGGGTGATGTCGAGGTCGGCCTTGTCGCGGGCGATCGGTTCCTCGTACGTGTACGCCTTGAAGCGTTTCCTCCCGACCCGCTTCGGAGGATGGCGTGCCGCGGAGTGGTGTAACGGATCTTGGCTGGGAAGCGCGCCGTTTCCGTGCCCTCGCGTGCATCGACCACCGGTGAACGCTCCCTGGGAACGGGGCGGGCCACCGTGCGACTGTCCTTGGCAGTGCCTGGTTTGTGGTCCCTGAGCCCAATCGTCCGTCGAGGCTGCGCTCAGGGACACAACCGTCGATCGGAACGGAGCAGTTGAGCCCGCAGTCCCAGGCGCTGGCGCGCGCCCGCGGGGCACGGCATACCTACGAACAGAGCGTTACGTCGTCGACCGGCGCCTGCGCGCCCCCGGCCGCCGTTCGCTCGGCCGGGTCACCGGGTCGCCGGCCTCCAGCGCGGCCAGCCGGCGCCGCGCGCCGAAGTCGGCCAGGGCCTCCGCCAGCTTGTGCACGGACGGCTCCGGGGCCATGACGTCGACCCGCAGACCGTGTTCCTCGGCCGTCTTCGCCGTGGCCGGGCCGATGCAGGCGATGACCGTCACGTTGTGCGGCTTGCCCGCGATGCCGACCAGGTTCCGGACCGTCGACGACGAGGTGAAGAGCACCGCGTCGAAGCCGCCGCCCTTGATCGCCTCGCGGGTCTCCGCCGGCGGCGGCGAGGCGCGCACCGTGCGGTAGGCGGTGACGTCGTCGACCTCCCAGCCCAGCTCTATCAGGCCGGCCACCAGCGTCTCGGTGGCGATGTCGGCGCGCGGCAGGAAGACGCGGTCGATCGGGTCGAAGACCGGGTCGTAGGGCGGCCAGTCCTCCAGGAGCCCCGCCGCCGACTGCTCGCCGCTGGGCACCAGGTCGGGCTTGACGCCGAAGGCGATCAGCGCGTTGGCGGTCTGTTCACCGACCGCCGCGACCTTGATCCCGGCGAAGGCGCGGGCGTCGAGACCGTACTCCTCGAACTTCTCCCGCACCGCCTTGACCGCGTTGACGGAGGTGAAGGCGATCCACTCGTAGCGGCCCGTGACCAGGCCCTTGACCGCCCGCTCCATCTGCTGCGGGGTACGAGGCGGTTCGACGGCGATGGTCGGCACCTCGTGCGGCACCGCGCCGTAGGACCGCAGTTGGTCGGAGAGCGACGCCGCCTGCTCCTTCGTGCGCGGCACGAGCACCTTCCAGCCGAACATCGGCTTGGACTCGAACCACGCCAGCCGGTCGCGCTGGGCGGGGGCGGAACGCTCACCGACCACGGCTATGACCGGCCGGCCGCCCTCGGGCGAGGGCAGCACCTTCGCCTGCTTCAGCGTCTGCGCGATCGTGCCGAGCGTCGCCGTCCAGGTGCGCTGCCGGGTCGTCGTGCCGGCGACGGTCACCGTCAGCGGGGTGTCGGGCTTGCGACCGGCGGACACCAGTTCGCCCGCCGCCGCGGCCACCGAGTCGAGCGTCGCGGAGACGACCACCGTGCCGTCGGACACCCCGACCTCGGTCCAGCACCGTTCGGACGCGGTGCGCGCGTCCACGAACCGTACGTCCGCGCCCTGCGCGCCCCGCAGGGGCACACCGGCGTACGCGGGAACGCCGACCGCCGCCGCGACACCGGGGACGACCTCGAAGGTCACCCCGGCCGCCACGCACGCCAGCATCTCCTCGGCGGCGTACGCGTCGAGGCCGGGATCACCGGCCACCGCACGCACGACCCGCCTGCCGCCCCGTGCGGCCTCCATGACAAGATGTGCCGCATCCCGCACCGCGGGTGCGCCAACGGTTGGTGACGCGCCGTCAACAACCTTGAGTTGAGGCGTGCCTGTGCCCGGAGCGGACATCGCGGAGGAACCCGTCGAGTCCGTGTCCGTGGGCACCTCGGCGACGCCCTGCCTGGCATGCCGGCGTACGACGTCGAGCACCTCGTGCTCGGCGACGAGAACGTCCGCGCTCGCCAGCGCCTCCACGGCGCGCAGAGTCAGCAGTCCCGGATCCCCGGGTCCGGCACCGAGGAAGGTGACGTACCCGTGTTCCGGAGGGGGTGGAAGGGTGGTGGGGCTCACAGTGCTCGCTCCCCCATCAGACCGGCCGCGCCCTGCGCGAGCATCTCGGTGGCGAGTTCGCGACCGAGCGCCATCGCCGCCTCATGCGTCTCGGGCACGGGACCGGTGGTGGACAGCTGCACCAGCGTGGTGCCGTCGGTCGTGCCGACGACGCCCCGCAGGCGCATTTCCTTGACAATCGACCCGTCCGTCTGGGGGTCCCCCCGGTCTCGAGCGAAGCCGAGAACCGGGGGAAGGTCGGCGAGCGCCCCCACAGGGGCGGTGCAGCCGGCCTCCAGGGCGGCGAGCAGTGACCGCTCGGCCGTCACGGCGGCCCGCGTGAACGGGTCGTCGAGCGCGGCGAGCGCGGCGGTCAGCTCCGTGTCGCGCATGGAGCACTCGACCGCCAGGGCCCCCTGGCCGGGGGCGGGCAAAACCGTGTCGACCGACAGGAAGTCGGTCACCTCGTCGCTGCGCCCGACCCGGTTCAGTCCGGCGGCGGCCAGCACGACGGCGTCCAGCTCACCGCTGGTGACGTACCCGATCCGGGTGTCGACGTTGCCGCGTATCGGCACCGTCTCGAACTCCAGGCCGCGGGCGACCGCGTACGCGTTCAGCTGGGCCACCCGGCGCGCCGCGCCGGTGCCGATGCGGGCGCCGCGCGGAAGGTCCGTGAGCTTGAGCGCGTCGCGCCCGATGAGCACGTCCCGCGGGTCCTCGCGCTCCGGTACCGCGGCCAGGACCAGCTCGTCGTGCGGTGCGGTCGGGAGGTCCTTCAGCGAGTGCACCGCGAAGTCCACCTCGCCGCGCACCAGGGCGTCGCGCAGCGCGGCCACGAAGACGCCCGTACCGCCGATCTGCGAGAGGTGCTCGCGCGACGTGTCGCCGTACGTGGTGATCGGGACGAGCTCGACAGGCCGTCCGGTCACCTGGCTCACGGCATCCGCCACCTGCCCGGACTGGGCCATGGCGAGCTTGCTCCGCCTGGTCCCGAGCCTCAGTGCCTTTCCAGTCATGCCGGCCCTCGGTTCTCTGCGATGTACGCGATGGTCGCGCTCTTCGCGTTCTTCTCGGTGCTTTCCTCGGCTCGGGAGACGGAGGCCACCGTCTCGGGGTCGAGGTCGAACAGGGTGCGCAACGCGTCCGCGTACCCGGCGCCGCCGGGTTCGGCCGCGAGCTGCTTGACCCGCACGGTCGGCGCGTGCAGCAGCTTGTCGACCACCCGCCGCACGGTCTGGGTGATCTCCGCGCGGTGCTTGTCGTCCAGGCCGGGCAGCCGGCCCTCGAGGCGGGCGATCTCACCGGCCACCACATCCGCGGCCATGGTGCGCAGCGCGACCACGGTCGGCGTGATGTGCGCGGCCCGCTGTGCCGCCCCGAACGCCGCCACCTCGTCGGAGACGATACGCCGGACCTGGTCCACGTCGGCAGCCATCGGAGCGTCCGCGGACGCCTGGGCGAGCGCCTCGATGTCCACCAGCCGCACCCCGGCGAGGCGGTGCGCGGCGGCGTCGATGTCGCGCGGCATCGCGAGGTCGAGCAGGTGCAGCACGGGCTCCGGGCGCGGCGGCCCGGCCACCGGCTCCGGACGGCGCCGCTCGGGGATCCGGCCGACGCTCGCCGCGGTCGCGGCCAGCGCGCCGATCAGCTCGGGGTCCACCGGGTCCGCGCCGACGCCGCGCCGGCCGGCCTGGCGGCGGTCGACGGTGCTGCCCGCGGCCCACGCCGCGTGCTGCTCCAGCGTCGCCGCGTCCATGCCGGCGACGGCCGCCTCGCCCATCACGGAGAAACCGGGGGGCACGGAGGACAGGTCCAGCGGGCAGTCCTCGTCGGTACCGATGCTCACCGGAGGCAGGGACGCCGTCCGCGCCTCCTCCGGCACCTCGCCCCGTACGGTCTGCGGCGCCTCGCCGCGCAGGGCGGTCTCCGGCAGCCCACCGCGCGCGGTCTCCGGCCGCGCCCCGGCCCGGCCCTCGACACCGGCGGCGATCGCATCGGCGGTGAGGACGAGCCCGGTCGCGCCCGTGCAGGAGACGACCACGTCGGCACGTGTCAGCTCGAACGGCACCGATCCCATCGGTACCGCGCGGGCCAGCACGTCCGTGTCGTCGCCCTCCGCCGGGCTTTGTCCATACTGCTCTCCGAGCAGGGCGACCAGGCGCTCGGCGCGGTCGGCGGTGCGGTTGGCGATCACGATCTCGCGGACACCGGTCCGCGCGAGCGTGGCCGCGGCCAGTGACGACATCGAACCGGCGCCTATGATCAGGGCCTTCTTGCCCTGCGCCCAGGTCTCGACGGGTGCGCCGAGGGCCAGCTGCTCCAGGCCGAAGGTGACCAGGGACTGCCCGGCGCGGTCGATGCCGGTCTCCGAGTGGGCCCGCTTGCCGACCCGGAGCGCCTGCTGGAACAGGTCGTTCATCAGCCGGCCGGCGGTGTGCAGTGCCTGCGCACGCGCCAGCGAGTCCTTGATCTGGCCGAGGATCTGCCCCTCACCGACCACCATCGAGTCCAGTCCGCAGGCCACCGAGAACATGTGGTGGACGGCGCGGTCCTCGTAGTGCACGTAGAGATGGGGAGTGAGCTCCTCCAGGCCGACCCCGCTGTGCTGGGCCAGCAGCGTGGACAGCTCGGCGACACCGGCGTGGAACTTGTCCACGTCGGCGTACAGCTCGATGCGGTTGCAGGTGGCGAGCACCGCGGCCTCGGCGGCCGGTTCGGCGGCGACCGCGTCCTGCAGCAGCTTGGTCTGCGCCTCCGTGCTCAGCGAGGCCCGGTCCAGCACACTGACCGGCGCGCTGCGGTGGCTCAGTCCGACGACGAGGAGACTCATGTCGGCATCACGGCGGGTACGTCCCCGTCGGGTTCCTGGTCGACGGCGGGCTCCTGGTCCGCGGCGCCCCGGCGCGTGACGACGGGCGGCTGGACGGAGGCGGCGGCCAGCTCGCCGGCCTTGCGCTGCTCGTGGAAGGCGAGGATCTGCAGCTCGATGGAGAGGTCCACCTTGCGCACGTCGACGCCGTCCGGGACGGACAGCACGGTCGGCGCGAAGTTCAGGATGGAGGTGACCCCCGCGGCCACGAGACGCTCGCAGACCTGCTGGGCGGCGCCGGCCGGCGTCGCGATCACACCGATCGACACACCCTCGTCCTCGACGATCTGCTCCAGTTCGTCGGCGTGCTGCACGGGTATCCCGGCGACGGGCTTCCCGGCCATCGCGGGATCGGCGTCGATGAGCGCGGCGACCCTGAACCCGCGGGAGGCGAACCCGCCGTAGTTGGCGAGTGCGGCACCGAGGTTACCGATACCGACGATCACGACCGGCCAGTCCTGGGTCAGGCCGAGTTCGCGGGAGATCTGGTACACGAGATACTCGACGTCGTAGCCCACACCCCGGGTCCCGTAGGAACCCAGGTAGGAGAAGTCCTTGCGCAGCTTCGCGGAGTTGACGCCCGCGGCAGCCGCCAGTTCCTCCGAGGAAACCGTGGGCACCGAGCGCTCGGAGAGCGCGGTGAGGGCGCGGAGGTACAGCGGAAGCCTGGCGACGGTGGCCTCGGGAATCCCTCGGCTACGGGTCGCCGGTCGGTGAGTTCGGCCAGTTGCCACGGTGCTCCTGCGGGTAGAGCGGGGCTTCAGGCGGTCATGTGTCCCCGGACCGCCCCGTCGAATGCAGGCTATGTCTTTGTGAACGCGTGCACAAAGATGGTGTCCGTTTTGTCCGCCCAAAGTGACCGGGGTCACGCGCCCCCGGCGCACTCGCGCGGAACCTGCGCACTTGCGCCCCGGCTCCCTTTGTTCTGGGGGCAAAACCGCACACTCTCCTCTACGTATCCCGCCCCCGAGACCTGGTCGCCATCGATCCTAAGCGACTTTCCGGCTGTTTTGTACTGGCTGGTCAGTCACACCCTCAGTCGGCCAGGGCCCTGCGGAGGCGGCCCTCGTCGACGCGCCAGAACGTGTGCTGGCGGCCGTCGACGAGGACGACGGGAATTTGCTCCCAGTACCGCTCGTGCAGTTCCGGGTCCTGGGTGATGTCCTTCCTCTCCCACAGCACCCCGAGGTCACCGCACACCCTCTCCACCACGGCCTGGGCGTCGTCGCACAGATGACAGCCGGGCTTGCCCACGAGGGTGACGAGACGGTCCTGCGAGGCCTTGCGGCGGAAGAGCGGGCTCATGCCGGCCATTCTCACCCCGCGACGGCACAGGGGAACCCCCTGCACCCCCCAAAAAACCAAGGCGGCGCACGGAACGGCGCGCCGGCGTCCCGCCGGGTGGTAGCCGGCCGGGGCGCCGGAGCCCGCAGGCCGGGGGCAGCGGTTCCGCCGGACCGGAGGTCCGGCCCGCCCCGGGGGCGTCTCGCGGGGAGCGGCGCCCCCGAAGATCACCGGCGGGCCCGCAACTCACCGGCGGGCCCGCAACCAGGACGCGTGTCCCATGGCCCGCCACACCACACCACACCGCGGGACACGGCCCGCGGGAAGCGGTCCCCGTAGGCCGGGAGGGGCGCTTTAACGACACGGACGTGCAGAGTTCACGGTGTTCAAACCTCTCGACTCCGGAACCGCCGGACGGACTGGCTATGCTCACGCCATGGCCGCTCTCGGATGGCTCACTCCCCGTAGGCGTTCCGCCACGGCGCGGAGCGTGTTGGCAGGCGAGGCCTCGGCAGAGGCAGCACGCAAGTCCACCCAGGAAGTTTCCGGCCGCGAACCGGAGTTCCCGGTCCACGGCGACGAGCGGGCTGCCGCTTTCTTCGATCTGGACAACACCGTGATGCAGGGCGCGGCCCTGTTCCACTTCGGCAAGGGCCTGTACAAGCGGAAGTTCTTCGAGAAGCGCGACCTCGCCCGGTTCGCGTGGCAGCAGGCGTGGTTCCGGCTGGCCGGCGTCGAGGACCCCGAGCACATGCAGGACGCGCGCGACTCCGCGCTCTCCATCGTCAAGGGCCACCGGGTCTCCGAGCTGAAGTCCATCGGCGAGGAGATCTACGACGAGTACATGGCCGAGCGGATCTGGCCGGGCACGCGGGCCCTGGCGCAGGCGCACCTGGACGCGGGCCAGCGGGTGTGGCTGGTCACGGCGGCGCCGGTGGAGATCGCCCAGGTGATCGCGCGCCGCCTGGGCCTGACCGGAGCGCTCGGGACGGTGGCCGAGTCCATCGGCGGCGTGTACACCGGCAAACTGGTGGGCGAGCCACTGCACGGCCCGGCCAAGGCCGAGGCCGTCCGCGCACTGGCGGCCGCGGAGAACCTGGACCTGAGCCGCTGCGCGGCGTACAGCGACTCCCACAACGACATCCCGATGCTCTCGCTGGTCGGGCACCCGTACGCGATCAACCCGGACTCCAAGCTGCGCAAGCACGCCCGCACCGAGGACTGGCGCCTGCGGGACTACCGCACGGGACGCAAGGCGGCGAAGGTCGGCATCCCCGCGGCGGCGGGCGTGGGCGCGGTGGCCGGCGGCACGGCCGCGGCCATCGCGATGCACCGGCGCCGGCGCTGACTCCGACTCCTCCCGGCCACCCCTGCCGCCCCTGCCGCCCCTGCCACCCGGTCAGCTCCGCGACGACGGACACACCCGTACGGCTGCCGGTCCGATCACCGGAGAGCAGAAGTGGCACCCCGCCCGCGGGCCCGGCCAATCCCACTGCCGTACCCCGCAACCCCGCCGTCCAGTCCTCTTGGCTGCACACGGCCACGACACGTCCCGTACCGAACCGGAATGCGAAGCATTACGGTCAACATTCGGTCATCTTCAGGTCCCCGAACGGACATCAACAGGCCACCGAAGCGACGTAACCGACGATTTCAGCAACTCGGCGTAGCAGGGCCTGCACGAAGCGTTATTCTCCTCAGACGCAAACCGGTGCCCCTCCGTCGCCACGACGGGTGAAAGGTTCCGCACTGCACGTGATGGAAGCTCTGCCTCTGGGAGTCCCGTGTACCCACACGTCGGGGTTGACGACCCGGGCCTGACCGCACTGCGCGCAGCAGTCACGGCGGCCCGGGAGTTGCTGCGCGGCTGCGTCCCCACCGCGTACGCCGTCCCCGCATTCGCCACCGCACCCGCCGGCCCCTGCCCCACCGCCGCCGACGCGCCCGTCGGCCCCTGCTACGCCCTCGCCGACGACAGCGCCGCGGTGGGAAGGCACCGAGGCGGACGGCCGTCCGGCGCCACCACCGCCCGCCGCCCCGCGGCGGACAGTGACAGCGCCAGGATGATGGAACTCGTGGAACGCGCCCAGGCGGGCGAGGCCGACGCCTTCGGACGGCTCTACGACCAGTACAGCGACACCGTGTACCGCTACATCTACTACCGGGTGGGCGGCAAGGCGACCGCCGAGGACCTCACCAGTGAGACCTTTCTGCGGGCGCTGCGCCGCATCGGCACCTTCACCTGGCAGGGGCGCGACTTCGGCGCCTGGCTCGTCACCATCGCCCGCAATCTCGTCGCCGACCACTTCAAGTCCAGCCGCTTCCGCCTCGAGGTCACCACCGGGGAGATGCTCGACGCCAACGAGGTCGCGCGATCCCCCGAGGACTCCGTCCTCGAATACCTGTCCAATGCCGCCCTCCTCGACGCCGTACGACGTCTCAACCCCCAACAGCGCGAATGCGTCACGCTCCGGTTCCTCCAGGGTCTCTCCGTCGCGGAGACCGCCCGCGTGATGGGCAAGAACGAGGGGGCGATCAAGACCCTCCAGTACCGGGCCGTCCGCACCCTCGCCCGGCTCCTCCCCGAGGACACGCGCTAGCATCACCATCAGCGACAGGTGGCGCGCCCTGCGTGACACTCCGTTGGCTTCCTGTTGACTTCCCGTTGACTTCCCGAACCGACGCTCCGGCGCGCGTAACCCATGCACCGCGCCGCTCGTTGTGCGGGATACACAGGCTCCCTGCGGTCAACCCCCAACCGACCCCGATCACCCGATCGTGTGGACGTGGTCAGGGGGTGGAACCCTCAGGCCCCCTGGGGAGTCGACCGTCATGACGAGAGGAGGTGCCGCCAGTGATCGCGAACGTATCGGCACACCGGCGGGCGAACGCCTTCGCCCAGGCCCTGGAGGAGCAGTCCGATCGGGGCACGGCGGCCGAACAGTCCGAAGGATCGGCCCCGGCTCCGGCCGCTGCGGAGACGGAACAGGCGCGGCTGCTCACGCTGGCCGCCGGTCTCGGCGAGTTGCCCAGGCCGGAGCTGGATCCCGAGGTCAAGGTCGTCCAGCGGGCCCGGCTGGTGGCCGCGTTCGAGGCCATGCTCCAAGAAGGCACCGCCGAGGGCGAGGCAGCGGATCCGTCCGTACCCGACCAGCGTTCACGCCGCGCCCGGGGCACACACCGGGCAACCCCCCTGGGAAAGCTCAGACCGCGCTCACGCCTGGCCAAGGGCCTCACCGCGGGCGGACTCGGCGTCACCGTGGCCGCGGGCGCCTTCGGCGGAGTCGCCGCCGCCAGCTCCGACGCCCTGCCCGGCGACTCGCTCTACGGTCTCAAGCGCGGCATGGAGGACGTCAAGCTCGGCCTGGCCGACGGCAACCACGAGCGGGGCCGCGTCTTCCTCGACCACGCCTCCACACGCCTCGGCGAGGCCCGTCGGCTGATGGAGCGCGGCCGCAGCGGCGACCTCGACCACGAGTCCCTCGGCGAGATCCGCCGCACCCTGTCCGGCATGCGGCACGACGCGTCCGAGGGCCATCGGCTGCTGCGCAACGCGTACCGGCACGACCCGGGCTCCCTGGGGCCCATGCAGGCCCTCTCCTCCTTCTCCCACGCGCACCGGCAGGTCTGGGGATCCCTCCGCGACCGGCTGCCGCCGCAGCTCGGTGACGTCAGCGAGCAGGTCTCGTCGGTGTTCGACGCCATAGACGAGGACGTCGCCCCGCTGCAGTCCCTGCTTCCCGACCCCCCTGCCCGCGAGGGCGGCGGCGACGGCAGCGGACGGCGCGGCGGCTCCGGGTCCACGCCGAGCGACCCGCCCGGTACGGGCAGCTCCAGGACGCCCGGCACCACCGACGGCACCGACGGCTCCGCCGACGAGGGCGGCACCGGCAGCGGCGCCCCCAGCGGGTCCGCCGACTCCGGCGACAAGGGCGGGGGCCTGCTCGACGGCGGCACCGGCGGGCTGCTCGACCCGCCGGAGGAGAGCGGCCGCGCCGACACCTCGCCGCCCGCCGGCGGCGGCGGAGCGACCGCGCCGGCCCCGCCCGACGTCACGCTTCCGCCCCTCCTCCCCGGCCTGCTGCCGGGGCTGGGCATCGACAGCGAGGACGTGGAGTAGGGCGCGGCGGAGCGACCGCGCGGGTGGGCGGGGAACCCGGTGGCCGGGGAACCCGCCCGCCCTCACCCGCACACCCCGTACGGGTCTTCCTAGAAGAACACCGATCGTCGCTGCACCAGCAGCTTGTAGAGGGTGTGCTGGATCTGTTCCCGGACCTGGTCGGTCAGGTTGAACATCAGCATCGGGTCCTCGGCCGCCTCCGGCGGGTAGCTCTCCGTGTGGATCGGCTCGCCGAACTGGATGGTCCACTTCGTCGGCAGCGGGATCGCGCCGAGCGGGCCGAGCCACGGGAAGGTCGGAGTCAGCGGAAAGTACGGGAACCCGAGCAGCCGCGCGATGGTCCTGCCGTTGCCGATCATCGGGTAGATCTCCTCGGCCCCGACGATCGAGCACGGGATGATCGGTGTCCGTGCGCGCAGCGCCGTGGAGACGAAGCCGCCGCGGCCGAAGCGCTGCAGCTTGTAGCGGTCGGCGAAGGGCTTGCCGAGGCCCTTGAAGCCCTCCGGCATCACCCCCACCAGTTCCCCCTGCTCCAGCAGCCGTGCCGCGTCCTCGGCGCAGGCCAGGGTGTGACCGAGCTTGCGGGCGAGTTCGTTGACCACCGGCAGCATGAACACCAGGTCCGCCGCGAGCAGCCGCAGATGCCGTTCGGCGGGGTGGTTGTCGTGGACGGCGACCTGCATCATCAGGGCGTCCAGCGGCAGCGTCCCGGAGTGGTTGGCGACGATCAGGGCGCCGCCCTCGGAGGGGATGTTCCCGATGCCCTTCACCTCGACCCGGAAGTACTTCTCGTACACCGGGCGCAGCAGGGACATGAGGACCTGGTCGGTGAGCTCCTCGTCGTAGCCGAAGTCGTCGACCGCGTAGTCCCCGGTGAGCCGGCGGCGCAGGAAGGCCAGCCCGCTCGCGACCCGCCGCTCCAGGCCGCCGCCTTCGCCCCCGGAACCGGATTCCGCCCCCGGGCCGGTGCCGGGGACGGCACCGGACGCGGCGGCACCGTCGTCGTGCTCTGCGCGGGATTCACGGGCTTCACGGGATTCACGGGGTGGGCGGGACTCAGGGGGCACCGGGACATCGTCCCCGGCGGGCGCCCGCCCCGGCAGGGGCTGGACGTCGCCCATCCCGGCGGCCCCCGCGCCCTGGCGCCGGTTTCCCGCACCCCGGCGGCGCGACGGGCGCTGCGCGGCTCCCCCGGCGCCGCCGGCGCCACGGGAGCGGTCGTCGTCGAACGGAATGACCTTGGCGTCCGCCATCGTGCTGCGCTCCTCAGTTGGCGCTCTGCTTCGGGGGGTGACCGCTGCCCGTGCCCGGCAGGGGCAGCGCGGCGATCCGGTCCACGGCCCTCGCGAGGGCCTCCGGCGGAAGCAGCCCGGGGCCGCGGCTGCGCACGAAGTCCGCGAACGTTTCTGCCGTCGTGTACTTCGCCGTGAAGCCCAGCGTCTCGCGCATCTGGTCCGTCGCCACCACTCGGCCGTGTGTGAGCAGCCGGATCTGCTCGGGTGAGAAGTCCGACATCCCCAGCGTACGCACCAGCGTGCCCGCCCAGGTGACCGCCGGGAGGAGCAGGGGCACGGTCGGCCGGCCGAGCCGCCTCGAGCACTGGGACAGCGTCAGGACACCGTCCCCGGCGATGTTGAAGGTGCCGCTGTTGAGCGTGGAGCGCCGGGGCTCGTACGAGGCGAGGCGCAGGACGTCGATCACATCGTCCTCGTGCACGAACTGCAGCCGCGGGTCGTAGCCGAACACGGTCGGCAGGACCGGCAGCGAGAAGTACTCGGCGAGCGGGCTGTCCGCGGCGGGGCCCAGGATGTTGGCGAACCTGAGCACGCACACGGCGACGTCCGGGCGGCGGCGCGCGAAGCCGCGCACATAGCCCTCGACCTCGACGGTGTCCTTCGCGAAGCCGCCACGGGGCAGGGACTTGGGCGGGGTCGTCTCGGTGAAGACCGCCGGATCGCGGGGCGCGGAGCCGTAGACGTTCGTACTGGACTTCACGACCAGCCGCTTGACGCTCGGGGACTTCTGGCAGGCACCGAGCAGCTGCATGGTGCCGATGACGTTGGTCTCCTTGAGCACCGTCCTGCTGCCGCTGCCGAGCGGTGTGCCCGTGACGTCGAGGTGCACGACGGTGTCGGCACCGGCCTCGGCGAGCACGCGCGCGACGGTGGGCTGCCGGATGTCGGTCTGGACGAAGTCGGCGCCGCCCAGGTGGTGCGCGGGCCGGACCGCGTCCACGGCGACGACCCGGTCCACGTCCGGGTCACGCAGGATCCGCCGGACGAAACGGCCCCCCAGCGGACGGGCCGCTCCGGTCACGAGCACGACTTTCCCCAAGACCAGCGCCTTCCTCTTGCCTTCGCCCTGTTGATGCCCTGCCTGCGCCTGGCCTCGTCCTGCCCGCGCCACGCGCCCGGCCCCTGTGATGGCAGTGGCCCCCCACCGATGCGGTGGGGGGCCACTGGACACGCTTCCGCGTCGTCGCTTACTTCTTGTTGCGACGCTGAACGCGCGTGCGCTTGAGCAGCTTGCGGTGCTTCTTCTTGGCCATCCGCTTGCGCCGCTTCTTGATAACAGAGCCCACGACTACCCTCGCTCACTTCTCATCACTCGGTGTTTGGGCGCCATGGGCCCACACGACCTACGAGGGGCTAGCCTACCCGCCCGAGCGCTGAGGTCGTAATCGAGGTGACCGGGGAGGCCCGCGAGTGCCCTCGTGCGGGTCTCCCCGGCTCGCCGTCAGGCGGTTTCCACCCCCACATAGCTCTCGCGGAGGTACTCGTGAACCGCTTGCTCCGGGACGCGGAAGGACCGCCCCACCCGGATCGCGGGCAGATGACCACTGTGCACCAGGCGGTACACGGTCATCTTCGACACTCGCATCACCGAGGCGACTTCCGCCACGGTAAGGAACCGAACCTCGTTCAGAGGCCTTTCGCCAGCTGCAGCCATGACACACCTGAACCTTCCGCACTCGACGGGCACCGGCTTCCCCTTCCGGTGACTCTTCGTCGCTGCGTGCTCACTCCCCAATGTAGGGGCGGGTGATGCGAGTGGGGAAGAGGTGCACCCATCGGCGGCCTACCGTGACAGACACGCCCGATTGATTACGTAGCGGGTCAGTGGCAGGTAGTGAGCGGACCGCACGCCGTCATCAAGTGGAACGACCGCCGAGAGGCACCCCTCGGCCTCCCCCACGAACGGGGCGGGATCGTTCACGTCGGCCAGTGCGACGGCCTCGAACCCCAGCTGACCTGCCCCGCAGGCCCAGCCGTGGTCCCCGATCACCAGCCCGGGAAGCGGCCCGCCGGCCTCGGCGGCCGCGGCGAGCGCGGTCCGAACCGGGAGCGGGGAGTGCGTGTGCGCGCCGGGCTCACCACCGGGGTGTTCGGGAGGCGCACCCCGGACCAGCGCGACTCCTCGCACGTAGTCGAGGCGGTACGTGCGTAGACCGAACCGGGTCGTTATGTCGACACAGCGACCCTGCGCCGGGGTGAGGACGTCACATCCCGCCGCCGACAGAGCGTCTGCCAGAGCGGCGTAGAAGCCGAGCAGCCGGTGCGGGTGACCGGTGCCGAGCAGCACGGGCGCACCGCTCCGGGCGGCGGCCGCGATCCGTTCCGCATAGACGTCCAGGGCGGCCAGGGTCCGCTCCGGGTCGATCACATCATGCCCGGAAACATGCCGAGGGTCGGCCGAAACCCCACACCTGGCCGCCATCAGCTCGATCAGTTCCCGCTGCCCCCACACCCCTTCCGGGTCGAGTCCGATCAGGGCGCGCGGGTCCCGGGCGGCGAAGAGCCGGTAGCTCCGCAGGCTCTCCTCCCGTGTGGTGGACACGGTCCCGGACAACCGGGTGGCCAGCAGATGCGCGCGAAGCCCGGCGACGCTCGGGTCGGCGGACGGAACGGCGGGAGGGACGGGTGGGTCGGTCGTGGTCGGCACGGCAGCGATGGTGCGCGACCGGGACCCGGGCCGCCCCGGGAACCCGGGAAACACCGCACGGTCGGCGTAACCGCGCGGGAGCGACCTCACCGCGCAGGGACAGGGGCAGGGATAGGGGCAGAGGCAGGGGCAGGGGCAGGCCCGCACCTCTTACGGCGGCCGGACTAGGGCAGCAGCCCCCGCAGCGGGAACACCGCGCGCCGGGTCGCCAGTACCGCCTGGTCGAGACGGTCCGCCGGGTCGTAGCCGTCCTCCCAGGAGGCCCAGGTCACGGGTGACCGGCCGTCGGTCATCCGCATCGGACCCGGCTGCCGGGTCCGGGCGTACACCTCCTGCCGCCAGCTCTCGGGGATCGTCGTCGTCGGATCCACCGGCTTGCCGGCCGCGATCCCCACCAGATGTGTCCAGGACCGCGGGACGACCTCCACCACCGCGTAACCGCCGCCGCCCAGCGCCACCCAGCGCCCGTCGGCGTACTCGTGCGCCAGCTCGTGGCACGCCACCTGCACCGCGCGCTGCGCGTCCAGCGACACCGCCAGATGTGCCAACGGGTCCTCGAAGTGCGTGTCCGCCCCGTGCTGCGTCACCAGCACCTGCGGCCGGAAGTCCGCCAGCAGCTCCGGTATCACGGCGTGGAACGCCCGGAGCCAGCCCTCGTCCCCGGTCCCGGCCGGCAGGGCGACGTTGACCGCGCTGCCCTGCGCGCCGTCCGCCCCGGTCTCCTCCGGCCACCCCGTCTGCGGGAACAGCGTCCGGGGGTGCTCGTGCAGCGACACCGTGAGAACCCGCGGGTCCTCCCAGAACGCCGCCTGCACCCCGTCCCCGTGATGCACGTCGACGTCGATGTACGCGACGCGTTCGACGCCCAGCTCCAGCAGCCGGGCGACGGCCAGCGCCGCGTCGTTGTACACACAGAACCCCGAGGCCGCTCCCGGCATCGCGTGGTGCAGCCCGCCCGCGAAGTTCACCGCGTGCAGCGCCTCCCCACGCCACACGGCCTCGGCCGCGCCCACCGACTGCCCCGCGATCAGCGCCGACGCCTCGTGCATCCCGGCGAAGGCGGGATCGTCCGTCGTCCCCAGCCCGTACGACTGGTCCGCGGCCGCCGGGTCCTTCGAGGCCGCCCGCACCGCGCCGATGTAGTCCTCGCGGTGCACCAGCCGCAGCGTCGACTCACCGGCCGTCTTCGCCGCGACCACCGCCACCTCACGGTCCAGCCCCAGGGCTGCCACCAGACTCCGGGTCAGCACGAGCCGGACCGGGTCCATCGGATGGTCCCGGCCGAAGTCATAGCCCGTTACTGCCTCGTCCCACATCAGCTGTGTGCGGCCACTCATGCCCGCCACCGTATCGGTCCGGTTCAGAAGCGAACGACCTGGCGTACGCGAATGTCACCAGCACCAACACCATCGGCACAAGCATCGCCCCACGGTAGCTCCAGACGTCCCCGATCACCCCGACCAGCGGGGAACCGATCAGGAACCCCACGTAGTTGAAGACGTTGAGCCGTGCGACGGCCGCGTCCGACGCGCCGGGGAACAACCGCCCCGCCGCCGCGAAGGTCTGCGGCACCAGCACACAGAGCCCCAGCCCCACCAGCGTGAACCCCAGCATCCCCACCCACTCCCCCGGCGCCCCGGCGACCACGGCGAACCCCACCGCCGCCACCAGCGACCCGGCCCGCACCACCGCCACGGCGCCGAAGCGCCGCACCCCGAAGTCCCCGATCGTCCGCCCCAGCAGCGTGGTGACCATGTAGAGGGTGTACGGAACGGTCGCCGTCTGCTCCGAGCTCCCCAGCACGTCCTGGAGGTACTTCGCGCTCCAGTTCGAGACCGTAGAGTCCCCGATGTACGCCACCGTCATCACCAGACACAGCGGCAGCAACAGCTTGAAGGCGACGGCCCGGGACCTGGACCCGGTCCCGGGACCGGGACCGGGACCGGGACCGGGCCCGCTCTCCGCGGCCGCCCCGGAACCGTTGCCCTCTCCCCTGCCCTCGTGCTGCTCCCGGTCCACGTACCGCCGGCTCCCGATCAGCGCTGCCGGCATCAGCACCAGCACGACCGGCAGATACGACATCCACAGCGCCAACTGCCAGTACGCCCCCACCCACGCGAGCGATGCCCCGGCGATCCCGCCGAGACTGTAGGCGGCGTGGAAGCTCAGCATGATGCTGCGCCCGTACACCCGTTGGAGACTCACCCCGAGCATGTTCATCGAGGCGTCCAGCGCCCCCACCGCCAGCCCGAACACGGCCAGCGCCACGGCCAGCCCGGCCATGTGCTCCCCCGCCCCGACCCCGAGCAGCGCCAGCAGCACGACCGGCTGCGACCACCGCAGGACCCGGCTCGGCGGCACCCCCTTCACCAGACGCTCCGTCACCACACTCCCGATACCGGCGAGCACGGGCACCGCGGCGAGGAAGGCGGGCAGCAGCGCGTCGGAGACCCCGTACCGGTCCTGGACTGCGGGGATCCGCGTCACGAGCAGAGCGAAGGCGACTCCCTGCACCAGGAAGGCGAACGCCAACGAGACCCTGCCGCGCCGCAGCACATCAGTCATGGCGGCGAGCGTAGGGGCCCCGGCGTACTGGTGGGTAGATCCGGCCAAAGGTGAACTGTGCTCAGTTCTTCCTCAGGAGCCCGAGCAACTCTGCCGGACGCGCGAAGAGCCGGGTGGCGTCCGCCAGCTTCTCGGCCGGCGTCATCGAGGTGAACCCGTACACGTCCATCCCGGCCGCGACCGCCGCCTGGACGCCCAGTGGACTGTCCTCGACCACGACACACCGCTCCGGTGCGACCCCCATCCGCTCCGCCGCATACAGGAACAGGTCCGGTGCCGGCTTGCCTCTCCCCACATCCTGGGAGCTGAAGATCCGCTCGTCCTCGAACCACCGGTCGAGCCCGGTCGCACGGTGCCCCACCCGGATCCGCTCATGGCTGCCGGACGAGGCCACGCAGTACGGCACCCCGTCGGCCGCCAGCGTCTCCAGCACCTCGACAGCACCGGCCACCGGCTTCAACTCGCGCTCGAACGCGGCGAAGACGCGGCCATGGAACACATCGTCGAAGTCGTCCGGCAACCGCTGCCCGGTCCGCTCCTCCACCAGGTCGTGCACCCGATGCATGGCGGACCCCATGTAGTCACGGACGGAGTCCTCGTACGATGTCGGATGCCCGAGCTCGGTGAGGTAGCCGGCCAGAAGCCGGTTGGAAATGGGCTCACTGTCGACGAGGACACCGTCGTTGTCGAAAATAACCAGGTCATAGCGCATGACTCCGACCCTAAACGCAGAAAGCCCCGTGCCGGATGGCACGGGGCTTTCCCCTCAAGAATTGTTCGGCGGCGTCCTACTCTCCCACAGGGTCCCCCCTGCAGTACCATCGGCGCTGTAAGGCTTAGCTTCCGGGTTCGGAATGTAACCGGGCGTTTCCCCTACGCTATGACCACCGAAACACTATGAAACAGACAACCGCACCACACCCCGCCGGCACACCGACGGAACACGGGGTTGTTCGTGGTTTCAGAACCAACACAGTGGACGCGAGCAACTGAGGACAAGCCCTCGGCCTATTAGTACCGGTCAACTCCACACGTTACCGTGCTTCCATATCCGGCCTATCAACCCAGTC
>NZ_JAPJDM010000025.1:52450-129702 GCF_026242095.1 Streptomyces sp. NEAU-W12 | reverse complement strand
AGGACGAGGAACACCAGTACGAGGTGGACCCCCACTCCTTCGCCCCCGTGGGTGAGGCCGCCGACCCGGAGGGCCGCCGGCACGTCCTCGTCGAGATCGTCACGTCCAAGTAGCCGCCGCCCGCACCGCTTCCCGGTCCGTGCCCCCACTTCGGGACGCCCGGACCCGGGTCGCCATTCGTCTGTGTGAGGACCTTTCATGCCTGATCTCCGACAACGGGCGGTCGGCCGGACCGCCGCCGTCGCGGCCGCCGCGCTGTCCGCGACACTGCTGGCCCCCGTCTCCGCGCACGCGGTGACGGGTACCGCAGAGAGCGACAACACCCGTGGCTTCACCGCGCGCCTGGACATCGGACAGGGACAGCGGGCCTGCTCCGCCGCGCTCGTCGACCCCGAGTGGCTGCTGACCGCGGTCAGTTGCTTCGCCGAGGACCCGAGCGCCGAGCTCTCCGTGCCCGCGGGCGTGCCCGAGCTGAGAACCACGGCCACCATCGGCCGCACCGACCTGACCACGACCGCCGGACAGGTCCGCCAGGTGGTGGAACTCGTGCCCCGCACGGACCGCGACGTCGTGCTGGCCCGGCTCTCCGACCCGGTGCTGAACGTCCCCCCGGTGCCGCTGTCCGCCGTCGCCCCGTCGGCGGGCGAGGACCTGACGGCGACCGGCTACGGACGCACGACGGACGAGTGGGCGCCGCTCAAGCTGCACTCCGGCACCTTCACCGCCGCGGCCGGCCCCGACGGGGTGGACCTGCCGGTCACCGGACAGGACGGCGCGGCGGTGTGCGCCGGCGACACCGGCGGTCCGCTGCTGCGCACCACCTCCGCCGGCACGGAACTCGTCGGCATCAACAGCCGCTCCTTCCAGGGCGGTTGCTTCGGCGTCGACGAGACGCAGACCAGCACCGACGCGGTCAGCGCCCGGGTGGACGACCTCGCCTCCTGGGTCACCTCGAAGGCCGGGCGGACCCCCTTCGCCGACTTCAACGGCGACGGCGTCGAGGACCTGGCCGTCGGCGACCCGCGGGCCACCGTCGGCGGGGACGCCGACGCCGGTCTGGTACGCGTCGTGTACGGCGGTGACCGAGGCACCGACGAGATCAGCCAGGACGTCTCCTTCGTGCCCGGCGGCGCCGAGCCGGGGGACCGGTTCGGCGAGGCCCTGGCCGTCGCCGACCACAACCAGGACGGCTACACGGACCTGATCGTCGGCATCCCGTACGAGGACCTGGCCGGCCAGGCCGACACGGGCATGGTCTCGGTCATCCACGGCTCCCGCGACGGACTCGGCAAGGGACCGGCGTCCCTCAACCTCGAACAGGGGCAGGGCAGCGGGGGCATCGGCGGCACGGCCTCCGAGGCCGGCGACCTGATGGGCTTCTCCCTCGCCGCGGGCCGCACCGCCTCCGGCGCCTCCTACCTGGTCATCGGTGTCCCCGGCGAGGACATCGGCAGCGCGGTCGACTGCGGTGCCGCCTTCTACGTACAGGGCGACAGGAGCGTCGCGGTCAACCAGGACAAGGACGAGCTCGCCGGCACGGCGGAGTCGGGCGACCGGTTCGGCCACTCCGTCGCCGCCGACTCCCGCTACGTCGCCATCGGGGTCCCCGGCGAAGCGATCGGCACCCTCGCCGGATCCGGGGGCGTGCACGTCATGAACCACGCCTTCAACGCGGCCGGCGCCGTCACCCAGGCCCACTCCCTCCACCAGGACACCGACGGCGTCTCCGGCGTGGCCGAGGCCGGTGACGAGTTCGGCTCCTCCGTCGCGCTGACCGAGTACCGGCCCGAGGGCGAGAGCACCGCGACGCGGTCGGTCCTCGCCGTCGGCTCCCCCGGTGAGGCGCTGACCGTCGGCACGGCCGGCCGGGACGACGCCGGACGTGTGGTCACCTTCCAGCTCACCCACGCCGGTGGCTGGAGCGAGCTGCAGGACATCCAGCAGGAGAAGGCCGACGTCACCGGTGTCGCCGAGAAGGGCGACCGGTTCGGCGAGAAGGTCGCCGTCGCCAACACCGACCCCAGGGCGGCCGGGTCCGTCACCAGCATGCTGCTGGCCGTCGGCATACCCGGCGAGACGGTGGACGGTGCCACCGGCTCCGGCGCGGTCCAGAAGTTCTCCCTGCTGGGGCTGCCCGGCGACCACGACCGCTGGATCGAGCCCGGCCTCGTCGGCCTGCCCGGGGCCCCCGGAGCGGGTGAACGCCTCGGCACCGCGCTCACCGCCACCGGCACCCGTATCTACCTCGGCATGCCCAACGGCCCCAGCGCCTACGGCGCCGTCCACACCATCCCCTGGACCAACGTCACCGGCGGCCCGGTCCAGGACGCCGTCACCCACCAGCCCGGACAGGGCGGCCTGCCCGCCGCGGGCAAGGCGTTCGGCACCACCGTGCAGTAGCCGCACGGCCGGGCCGGCTGCCGCACGGCCGGCCCGGAGCCGTACCGGCGCTCCCGCGCCGTTCTTCCGGCTCCCGGCGCCCGGGGCCTCCCCGGGCGCCGGGAGCCGGGGGGTGAAGCACACCACCGTCCTCCGTACCGAACCCTTCGTCGTCCGAAGCGAAAGGACCCAAGGCCGTGCCACCGACTCTGTGGAGCAGACGCCGCCTCCTCACCACCCTGTCCGCGCTGGTCGCCGCGCCCGCGCTGCCCGGTGCCCTGACTCTCGCCTCCGCTCCCGCGTACGCGGCGGACGGCGTGCCCGAGCTGCCCGACCGGCTGCCGGACACCGACCGGGGACAGGTCGTGTGGGCCTACCGGACCGGTGGCCGTGCCGTACGCGAGGCCGCCGTCGCGGCCCTGACCGGCGGCGACGCCCGGATCAGCGAGTTCCTGACCGGCGAACTGCCCGTGGCCCGGGCCGACGACAACCGCTTCGCCATCTTCCGGAGCCTCGCCTGGGCCGGGCAGTCCGTACAGGAAGGCGCGCAGCAGGCCCTGGCCGGGGGTGACGAGGCGGTCGCCGCGTACCTCAAGGACGGCTACCGGGCGCCGCTCCTCACCGACCTGCGGGTCGAGGTCTTCCGGGTCATGAACAACGGGGGCCCGGGGGTGCAGCGGGAGGCTGCCGCGGCTCTGGAGAAGGACACCCGGGAAGCGCTGCAGACCTTCCTCGACGAGACCCGGTTCACCGCGCGGGACGAGGACGAGCGGGTCGAGGTCTTCACCCTCCTGGCCAAGGCGTCCCCGGAGGTGAAGAAGTACGCCGAACGGGCCCTCGAGGACGGCTCGCCGAAGGCCATCCACTGGTTCCTCACCACCGGACAGCACATCGCGCGCGCCCGTGACGAGGAAACCGCCACCATCGACCAGCTCGTGGCGATCGTCGAACGGGAGGGCAAGCGGGCCAAGTCCAAGACGGACAAGGCCGTCACCGCGTCCAACCAGGCCAAGGAGGCCGCGGCCAAGGCGAAGGAGGCGGCCCTCACGGCGGCCGCCGAGGCGAAGGCCGCGCAGAACGACGTCCGCAAGTCGGCGAAGGCCGCGGACAACGCGGCCGACGCCGCGCGCGGCGCGGCCCGTGCGGCGCAGACCGCGATCAGCGCCTCCCGGGCCGCGCAGGCCGCCTCGCAGCGGGCGGCGTGGGCGGCCCAGGCCGCCGCGGCCGCGGCGGCGCAGGCCGGCCGTGCGGCTTCACGTGCCTACAACGCCGCCATCGCCGCCTCGGGTGACGCGTCCAAGGCGTCCGCGGCGCGCGCCGCCGCCGAAGGCGCCCGCGACGCGGCCGCCAAGGCACGCACCGCCGCGGCCGCGGCACGCCAGGCCTCCGTCGCCTCCGAGCAGGCCGCCTCCGCCGGTTCCGCGGCCGCCTCCGCCGCGAACAACGCCGCCGCCGCGGCCACCGCGTCCGCCGAGGCGGCCGACGCCGCCGGCGTCGCCACGGACCAGGCCCGCCGGGCCCGTGCCGCCGCCGAGGACGCCAGGGCACAGGCGGCCCGTGCCACCAGCGCGGCGAGCGTCTCCCAGCGTCTGGCGGGCCGGGCCGCCGCGGCCGCGGCCGAGGCGCACCGGGCCGCGAACTCCGCGGCCGACCACGCCGACAGGGCGGCCGCAGCGGCCGAGGAAGCCGCCGAACACGCCGGGGAGGCCGTCGAGTACGCCAAGCGGTCCAAGGCGTACGCCGAGGCCGCGGTGGAGGCGGCCACGACCGCCGCCGACGCGGTCAAGGAGGCGCAGGAGGTGGAGACCGCGGCCCGTGAGGCGGAGGCCGACCGCATCCTGCAGGACACCGAGATCGGCATCATCGCGGCCCGGCTCAAGGCCGCCGAGGAGCAGGAGGCCCTGGAGCGGATCACCGAACAGCGTTCCCAGAGCGACCAGCTGACCCAGGAGATCAACGAGCTCGTCGAGCAGGCGGAGAGCGCGTTCGCCGCCGGGGACGAGGCGGCGGCGGTGGGCTTCGGCCGCAGGGCCGCGGTCAAGCTCCTCGACAGCCACGGCACCTGGACGCGTGAGGCAGCCGAGTTCGCCCTCGCCGGCGGCGACTACGAGGTGCTCAACTGGATCGACGCCGACCGCATCGGGGCACAGCAGCAGGACGACCGCGAGACCGTGCTGGCCGTCGCCGAGGTGGCCGCCCCGGATGTCGCACAAGCCGCTCAGCAGGCCTTGGAGAGCGACGACGCGAACGCCCCGCGGGCCTTCCTCGAACACGGGATGACGCAGGCGGCCGCCACCGAGAACCGCGTCACCATCTTCAGGATCCTCGGACAGGAGCCCGGTCCGGCGGTCAAGGCCAAGGCGGAGGCAGCCCTTTCCGACGGCAGTGCCGAAGCGTTGTTCCGCTTCCTGAGCGCCGAGTACGCCGAGGCGACCAAGGAGGACGACAGCGTCGAGATCTTCAGGCTCCTCAACGGGGGAGGGGCCTACCTCCGGTCGGCCGCGAAGGTGGTGCTGGAGGGGTCCGCCCTGATGCGGCGGTCGTTCCTCGCACACGACCAGTACAACGTCGCCCGCCTCGACCACGACACCGATGCCCACGTCGCCGCGATACGGGCCGCCATCGCACACGCCGCCCACGTCGCACAGAAGGCCCTGGAGGACGCCGCCCGCGCTTCCAAGGCGGCGGCGGAGGCGCGGGACGCGGCCGAAGAGGCCTCCGACTGGGCGGCCAAGGCCCGGGACTACGCCGACGACGCAGCCCGCGCGGCCACACGGGCCCGTGACAACGCCACCGCGGCCGACGCCTCCGCCGCCAAGGCCGCCGCCTCGGCGGAGCAGGCCACGAAAGCGGCGTCCGTGGCACGCTCCGCGTCCCGCGCGGCCAACTACTCCGCGAACCAGGCCTACGCCTCGGCGACCCAGGCCCAGGCCTCGGCCGTCTCGGCGGCCCGGTCCGCGGCACAGGCACGCGCCGCGGCGGCCCAGGCCGGCCAGGACGCGCGGGCCGCGGCAGCGGCGGCCAGCGAGGCGCACCGCACCGCCCAGCGCAAGCGGCAGCAGGAGATCGCCGCCGCGGCGGCCGAAGCGGCACGCAAGGCCAGGGAGAACAGGGAGAACGGCACCAACCCGGCCGACACCCCCGACAGCGACAGCAACGACGCGAAGAAGGAAGCCGAGTTCCTCGGCATCAGCGCGGACGACTGGACCACCTGGTCCGGCCGCGTCAGCACGGTGGCCGGGACGATCTCCGCGGTCGCCGGCGGCGCGGCGATCGTCGCCGCGCTCATCCCCGGTGGCCAGCCCGTCGCCGCGGTCCTCGGCGGGGTCTCCCTCGTCGCGGGAGGCGTGTCCCTGGTGGCCGGCGGCATCAACGTCATCGCGACAGGGTTCTCCGCGGGCTGGTGGGGCGACGACTTCAACAAGTCCCTGGGCACGTTCGCCCTGAGCGCCATGTTCTTCGGCAAGGGGCGCGCCGTCAGCTGGGCCTCCAAGAAGGTACCGGGCCTCTCCGGGATCGCGGACGAGGTCGGCACCAAGCTGTCCGGGTTCCTGGAGGACACCAGCACGGCCGCCATCGGATGGCTCAACTGGAGCTGAACGCGAGCAACTCCGGGAAGCAGCTCCGGGAAGCACCGTCAGCTGTGAGGGTGTGAGAGAGAGCCGGCCGGGTGGGTGGCACCGTGCGAGCGTGCCGCCCACCCGGCGTCACGGAAAGAGAGGGACGGAAGAAGTGGACGCAGGGTACTTGTCGGTGACGCAGTGGTGGTTCGTCGCCCTCGTCGTCTCAGCGCTTTTCCCCGCAGCGTTCTACTACTGCCTCAGGAGCAGGAAGGGCGCGCTGTATTCCCTGGTGGGCCCCGCGATCGGAGCTCTTTCCGTCCTGGGGTACAGCGGGATGCGAGGGCACGCGGAGGAAGAGGCCCTGGTCATGTTCTCCGTCTCCCTTCTCTCCGTGGCCCTCCTGATCGTCGCCGTCAGACCGGAGGTGCTGAGGTACGCCGAGAGGGCCCGGCGGGGGGAGGAGTACGAGGTCCCGAAGTGGAAGGTCAACCTCTACGCGGTGCTGACCCTGTCGTTCGCCGTCGGCCTGCTGTTCCTGCTGCTGTAGGGGCGGCCGCGCGCCGCGATCACGCGGGGCAGGGCCCGAAGGCCCTGCCGCCCCCTCGGACCGGGGCAGAGGACGGTCCCGCCGTCACCGCGGTCCGTACTTCCGCCCCGACCGCGAGGTGAGCCCGCCCAGCATGCCCCGCGGTACCAGCTTCGCCGCCCCCATCAGTGCCTTGTAGCGCGGGTCCGGGATCGACACCGTCCTGCCGCGGGCCAGGTCGGCGAGGGCGGCCTCGGCCACCTTGTCCGCGTCCAGCCACATCCAGTTCGGGATGTTGTCCGTCCCCATCCCCGCACGCTCGTGGAACTCCGTGCGTACGAACCCGGGGCACAGCGCCATCAGGCGGACGCCGTTGCCCGCCAGGTCCTGCGCCGCGCCCTGGGTGAACTGCACGACCCACGCCTTGGACGCCCCGTAGGTCCCGCGCGGCACGAACGCCGCGGTCGAGGCGACGTTCACCACACCCCCGCGCCCGCGCTCCCGCATCGCCTCCACCGCAGCCGTCGTCAGCCGGAGCACTGCCTCGCAGTGCACCTTGAGCATCCTCAGCTCGTCCGCCACGGAGACTTCGAGGTACCGGCCCCTGTTGCCGAAACCCGCGTTGTTGACCAGCAGGTCGACCGGGCTCCTGCGATCGCCCGACCGCTCGGCCACCGCCTCGATGCCCTTGTCCTCGGACAGGTCGGCCGACAGCACCTCCGCCTCGATACCGTGACGGTCGTGAAGCTCGGTCGCCTGTTCCCGGAGCCTGCCGAGGTCGCGGGCCACCAGCACCAGGTCGTGTCCGTCGGCCGCCAGCCGCCGCGCGAACGCGGCACCGATCCCGGCCGTCGATCCCGTAATCAGAGCGGTTGTCATGGCCCAAGACTAGTTACCCGGAGTCCGGGCGTCCGGTCGGCACCGCCGTCCCGGCCGGTGCACTGAAGTCCGGCCGGACCGGTCACCCCCGCGCCCGCCCCTCCATCCGCCCGGCCCTCCTGCCCGGCAGCCGGTGCCGGGCGGCCGGTGCGCGGCGGCTGACCGTCAGAGGCCGCTTCCCGCCGGGTACTTCTCCCCGCGCTTGCCCTCGCCCCCCTCCTCGTACTTCTCCACGTACGTCCGCGCCGTCGCCAGCGCCTCCGGGTGCAGCGCGTCCCCCGCGGCCAGCAGCCGCGGCAACAGGGCCCGCTCGGTCGTCGCCGCCCGGAACTGCAGAGCGACCGTCACCTCGTGATCCGGCCGGTGCACGATCCGTATCGGGTCGCCCGCCCGGATCTCACCGGGCCGGATCACTCGCAGGTACGCGCCCGGTGCGCCGCGCCGCGTGAACCGCTTCACCCAGCCCTTCTCACCCAGATGGCCCTGGAAGGTGCGGCAGGGAATGCGACCCGAGGTGACCTCCAGCACCACCTCGGACCCGATGGCCCACCGTTCGCCGATCCGGGCGCCGGACAGGTCGATCCCCTCCGTGGTGAGGTTCTCGCCGAACGAGCCGTTCGGCAGCGTGCGCCCCAGCACGCCCTCCCACTCGTCGAGGTCCTCGCGGGCCATCGCGTACACCGCTTGGTCGTTGCCCCCGTGGTGCCGTGTCTCGCACACCGAGTCCCCGGCCAGGCCGCTCGCGCCGACCCCCTTCGGCCCCGGCGCCGCCACCCGCACCGGCGCGTCCACCGGCCGCTTGTCGATGCCGGTCACGCCCTCGGGCTGGTCCGTGTACGGCACGGCCTCGGGGCGACCCAGATTCACAGACAGAAGCTTCATGAGGGCGCACCGTAGGCGATGCCGAGTCAAAGCGTCGAGTCGATATTCAGGTACCTGCCCAAGGACGGCTTATCCTCGGAGTGTGATCGAAGCCCGTCATCTCCGAGTGCTGCGCGCCGTGGCCGTCACCGGTTCGTTCTCCGCGGCGGCCAGGGAACTGGGCTGCACCCAGCCCGCCGTCAGCCAGCAGATGAAGGCGCTGGAGGCGTCCGTCGGCACACCGCTGCTCGTCCGCACCGGACGGGAGATGCGCATGACGCAGGCCGGGGAGGCCCTGGTGCGCCATGCCGCCGGGGTCCTCGCCGGACTGACGGCCGCCGAGGAGGAGGTCGCCGCCATCGCCGGGCTGAGGGCGGGGCGGGTACGGCTCGTGTCCTTTCCCAGCGGCAGCTCGACGCTCGTCCCGGCAGCCCTCGCCGCGCTCCGCGACGCCCACCCGGGCACCCGTGTCTCCCTGGAGGAGGCCGAGCCGCCCCGGTCCGTCGAGATGCTGCGCGGGGGCGACTGCGACGTGGCCCTCGCCTTCCGCTACGAAGGGGCGTCGGGCGCCGAGGAGTGGGACGACCTCGTCGTCCGGCCGCTGCTCACCGACCGGCTCGTGGGGCTTGTGCCCGAGCGGCACCCGCTGGCGCACGCGGAGTCCCTGTCCATAGGGGAACTCGCCGGGGAGCCGTGGATCGCCGGCTGTCCGCGTTGCCGGGGGCAGCTGGTCGAGGTGTGCGAGTCGGCCGGCTTCGCTCCGCGCATCGACTTCGCGACCGACGACTACCCGGCGGTCGCGGGACTGGTGGGTGCGGGGCTCGGGGTTGCCGTCCTGCCCCAGCTCGCCGTCGACTCCGTACGGCCCAGGGGAGTACGTACCGTCACCCTGGAGCCCGCGGTGCGGCGGGAGATCGTCGCCCTGACCCTCCCCGACCTGGCCCGGGTGCCCGCGGTCGGCGCGACGCTCGACCAGCTGGCGCGCGCGGGCGGTCGCTAGCCGGCCCTCCGGCCCTCGCGGGTGGCCGACGCACTGCGGTCCCGCCCTGTTCCGTCCGGTTCCGCCCGGGAACCTGCTGCGAAAAACGAAGGGCACCCGTGCGTGCCCGATGTGGAGAAACGTTCCTTCAGGTGTTCGAAGCGGCGTGCTCGCCGGCCGTCGAGGCCGACGCGGAGACCGGCGCCGACACCGTTGGTGACCCGGGTGCCGCCGGCGTCGGTGTCGGCGGGGCCGACACCAGTCGGTGGCGCGCCCGGCCCATCAGCTCTTCGCGCTCGTCCTCGGTCAGGCCGCCCCACACGCCGTACGGCTCGCGTACGGCCAGTGCGTGGGCGGCGCACTCGGCGCGTACCGGGCACCTCATGCAGACCTCCTTGGCCGAGTGCTCACGAGCGCTTCGTGCCGCACCCCGCTCACCCTCGGGGTGGAAGAAGAGCGAGCTGTCCACCCCGCGGCATGCGGCCAGGAGCTGCCAGTCCCACAGGTCCGCGTTCGGTCCTGGAAGGCGGGAGAAATCTGCCATTGCGTGACCCCTTGTAGCCGTTCTGGGCGGATCCGGTGTCCACGACCGTACAACTAAGATCAAAGGAGATGAAAATATGACTCATTGCGAATCTAGTCTCAGACACTGGCGAATGGGAAGAAAAGGGTCCGAACGGGGCACGGCTTGTGAGGAAAGTTCGAGGGTGCGCCGCGCGTGTCTGCACCGTGTCCGTCCCCTCACGTAGAGTGCCGAAGTCGGCAGGCGGCCCCGTAACTCTTTCGGGTGACCGTCGTTGAGAGTGCGAGGCGGTTGAAGGAACAAGCGCTCGGGCAGGTGTCCGAAGCGGTCGACCGCACAGGTGACGATTTCGTACCAGCCTGGAGGCTCAAGGTGACGCGCATCAGCTGCGGAGGGCGGTCATGACTTCCGTCCTCGTCTGCGACGACTCCCCGCTTGCCCGAGAGGCGCTTCGCCGCGCGGTCGCGACCGTGCCCGGCGTCGAGCGCGTGACGACGGCCGCCAACGGCGAGGAAGTGCTCCGCCGCTGGGGGGCCGACCGCTCGGACCTGATTCTGATGGACGTGCGCATGCCCGGCCTGGGCGGTGTCGAGACCGTCCGGCGGCTGCTGTCCGCCGACCCCGGCGCACGGATCATCATGCTCACCGTCGCCGAGGACCTCGACGGTGTGGCACTCGCGGTGGCCGCCGGCGCCCGCGGCTATCTGCACAAGGACGCCTCCCGCGCGGAGCTGCGTGCGACGGTCACGCAGGCCCTCGCCGACCCGACCTGGCGGCTCGCCCCGCGGCGGCTGCGCTCGGCGGAGATGGGCGCCGCGCCCACGCTCACCGCGCGTGAGATCCAGGTCCTCGAGGGCATGAGCCACGGCCGCTCCAACGCCGAGATCGGCCGCGAGCTGTTCCTCTCCGAGGACACCGTCAAGACACACGCCCGGCGGCTCTTCAAGAAGCTCGGCGCGTCGGACCGGGCCCATGCGGTGGCGCTCGGGTTCCGGTGGGGCCTGGTGCGCTAGGCCTGTCCTCCGGACCGGCCTGGAGCGGACCGCGCCGGGACGGGCCGGCTTCGGTGTACGACGTCGAGCGGTGGCCGGGGGTGGGGCATGTGGAAGTGTCCGCCGCCCGGACCGCACCCGCCCGGACCGCACCCGCCCGGACCGCGCAGGCGCGGGCCGCTTCAGTGCGGGAGTGTGCCGGACACGGGCGATGCGCCTGGCGCGGGCTGCCGTCACCCTGCCGGGCGCGGACGCTGCTCCGGCAGGGCGCGCGCCGGCCGGCCCCGGACCGGTCCGGACGACAGGTCCTGCGGGCGTCCGCGCGCATGCCGTCGGCAGAGGCGTGAAACGCCTGGTCCGCCAGGGTGTCGAAGCCGGTTGCCGAGCGCCCTGTGCTTGTTTCGCCGCGGATGACGCATCCTTGAGGTGTGGAGTTCCTCGGGCACAAGTCGGTCGAGCGGAAGGGGAGGGCGCAGGCGATGAGTTCCGGCGCACCTGCTCATAACGCTTCGGTGCACAACAAGGGGCGGGGCGCCGCGGAGCCGACGCCCGCAAGGCACCATGGACCGATGCGCGACGACGAGGCGGGCACGGCCCACGGGGCGATCGGTGCGCTCGTCCACCGCGCCGTCGACGGAGACGAGCAGGCCACGCACGATCTGCTCGCCCACGTCCACCCCCTGGCACTGCGGTACTGCCGCACCAGGCTGTCCCGGCTCCCGGGTGACGCCCGGCACTTCGTCGAGGACCTCGCCCAGGAGGTGTGCGTAGCGGTGCTCCTGGCACTGCCCCGCTACCGGGACACCGGCCGCCCCTTCGAGGCGTTCGTCTTCGCCATCGCCGCACACAAGGTCGCCGACCTGCAGCGGGCCGCCATGCGCCACCCCGGGCTGACGGCCGTGCCCTCCGACGAGATGCCCGAGCGTCCCGACGACTCCCTCGGCCCGGAGGAGCGCGCTCTGCTCAGCAGCGACGCCGAGTGGGCCAAGAAACTGATGGCCAACCTGCCCGAGAACCAGCGCGAGCTGCTTCTGCTGCGGATCGCCGTGGGCCTCACGGCGGAGGAGACCGGCCAGATGTTGGGAATGTCACCCGGTGCCGTCCGGGTCGCCCAGCACCGCGCCCTGAGCCGGCTGCGCGCGCTGGCGGAGCAGTAGGCGCCGCCGAAACCGACCGCCGCCCGGCCGCCCCCGGGGCGCTGAACGGGCTCGCGGCCGATTCCGTACAAACGCACAAGGACCGGAGCCCCGTGGAACCATGGAATGAGACGGGTCTCCTGCCCGTTAGCATGGACATCCGCACCGATCAAGGCCATTTGGGGAAGGTGTCATGACTGCGAACGTCGACGGAGTGCCCGGTAAATTCGCGACACTCGGGCTGACCTACGACGACGTGCTGCTGTTGCCGGGCGCGTCGGACATGGCGCCCGACGAGATCGACACCGCCTCGTACGTCTCCAGGAACGTGCGGGTCAACGTCCCGCTGCTGTCCGCCGCCATGGACAAGGTGACCGAATCGCGCATGGCGATCGCGATGGCCCGCCAGGGCGGCGTCGGTGTCCTGCACCGCAACCTGTCCATCGAGGACCAGGCCAACCAGGTCGACCTGGTGAAGCGTTCCGAGTCGGGCATGGTCACCGACCCGATCACCATTCACCCGGACGCCACCCTCGCCGAGGCCGACGCCCTGTGCGGCAAGTTCCGCATCAGCGGCGTCCCGGTGACCGACGGCAACAAGAAGCTGCTCGGCATCGTCACCAACCGCGACATGACCTTCGAGACCGACCGCTCACAGCGGGTGCGCGACGTCATGACGCCGATGCCCCTGGTCACCGGCAAGGTAGGCATCTCGGGTGCGGAGGCCGTACAGCTGCTGCGCCGCCACAAGATCGAGAAGCTTCCGCTGGTCGACGACCACGGCGTCCTCAAGGGCCTGATCACGGTCAAGGACTTCGTGAAGGCCGAGCAGTACCCGAACGCCGCCAAGGACGGCGAGGGCCGGCTGCTGGTCGGCGCCGCGGTCGGCGTCGCGGGCGACGCCTTCGAGCGCGCCCAGGCGCTGATCGAGGCGGGCGCCGACTTCATCGTCGTCGACACCGCGCACGGCCACTCCCGCCTCGTCGGCGACATGGTCGCCAAGATCAAGTCGAACTCCACCGGCGTCGACGTCATCGGCGGCAACATCGCCACGCGTGACGGCGCGAAGGCCCTGGTCGACGCGGGCTGCGACGGCATCAAGGTCGGCGTGGGCCCCGGCTCCATCTGCACCACCCGTGTCGTCGCGGGCGTGGGCGTGCCGCAGGTCACCGCGATCTACGAGGCCGCACTCGCCGCCAAGGAGGCCGGTGTCCCGGTCATCGGCGACGGCGGCCTGCAGTACTCCGGCGACATCGCCAAGGCCCTGGTCGCGGGCGCCGACACGGTGATGCTGGGTTCGCTGCTCGCGGGCTGCGCGGAGTCGCCGGGCGAGCTGCTGTTCATCAACGGCAAGCAGTTCAAGTCGTACCGCGGCATGGGATCGCTCGGCGCGATGCAGACCCGCGGCGACCGCAGGTCGTTCTCCAAGGACCGCTACTTCCAGGAGGGCGTCGCCTCCGACGAGCAGCTCGTCCCCGAGGGCATCGAGGGCCAGGTGCCCTACCGCGGCCCGCTCTCCTCGGTGGTCCACCAGCTGGTCGGCGGTCTGCGCCAGTCGATGTTCTACGTCGGCGGCCGGACCGTGCCCGACCTGCAGGCGAACGGCCGGTTCGTGCGGATCACCTCCGCGGGGCTCAAGGAGAGCCACCCGCACGACATCCAGATGACCGTCGAAGCACCCAACTACAGCAGCAAGCGCTGACAGCACCGCAGCCGCAGCCGCAGCCGCCGACGGCCCGCGCAGGCGCGTGACGCACGGGCGGGCGACGGCTCGTTCCAGTCGTCCGAGGGCGGTCCGGGAGAGATCCGGGCCGCCCTCGCGTTGTTCGTCCGGGGGAATGCGGAGTGACGCGGGTCGATGCGGGGCGTGACGGTCGGGGATACTGGAAGGCGCTGCAACGCATCAGGGAAAGGCCACAGACGTGACTGAGATCGAGATCGGGCGCGGCAAGCGCGGCCGCCGGGCGTACGCCTTCGACGACATCGCCGTCGTCCCCAGCCGCCGTACGCGGGACCCGAAGGAGGTCTCGATCGCCTGGCAGATCGACGCCTACCGTTTTGAGCTGCCGTTCCTGGCCGCCCCCATGGACTCGGTGGTCTCGCCGGCCACGGCGATCCGTATCGGTGAGCTCGGCGGCCTCGGCGTGCTGAACCTCGAAGGACTGTGGACGCGCTACGAGGATCCGCAGCCGCTGCTCGACGAGATCGCCGCGCTGGACGCCGAGACGGCCACGCGCCGCTTCCAGGAGATCTACGCCTCCCCCATCAAGGAAGAGCTGATCAGGCAGCGCATCAAGGAGGTGCGCGACTCGGGGGTGGTCACCGCGGCCGCGCTCTCCCCGCAGCGCACCGCGCAGTTCTCCAAGGCCGTCGTCGACGCCGGGGTGGACATCTTCGTGATCCGCGGGACGACCGTCTCGGCGGAGCACGTCTCCGGCTCGCACGAGCCGCTCAACCTGAAGCAGTTCATCTACGAACTCGACGTCCCGGTGATCGTCGGCGGCTGCGCCACCTACACCGCGGCCCTGCACCTGATGCGCACCGGCGCGGCCGGCGTCCTGGTGGGCTTCGGCGGCGGCGCCGCGCACACCACCCGCAACGTGCTCGGCATCCAGGTCCCCATGGCGACCGCGGTCGCCGACGTGGCGGCCGCCCGCCGCGACTACATGGACGAGTCCGGCGGCCGGTACGTGCACGTGATCGCGGACGGCGGCGTCGGCTGGTCGGGCGACCTGCCCAAGGCCATCGCCTGCGGCGCCGACGCGGTGATGATGGGCTCCCCGCTCGCGCGCGCCACCGACGGTCCCGGCAAGGGCAACCACTGGGGCATGGAGGCGGTGAACGAGGAGCTGCCGCGCGGCAAGAAGGTCGACCTCGGCACCGTCGGCACGATAGAGGAGATCCTCACCGGTCCGTCGCACACGCCCGACGGCTCGATGAACCTCTTCGGCGCCCTGCGCCGCGCCATGTCCACCACCGGGTACAGCGACCTGAAGGAGTTCCAGCGCGTCGAGGTGACGGTGGCGGACTCGCAGCACCGGCGTTGACGTGATGCCGCGCCCGCACGGAGCGCGGCGCGCACGACGCCCTTGAGAGTCTTGAGAGTGAGGACGGGGCCCGGTCATCCGTAAGAGGTGGCCGGGCCCCGTCGCATGTCCACGAGGGTGGCGCCGTGGTGAGGGGGCGTGTGGGGCGCGAGGAGGGCGCGCGGTCGCCTTCGGTGCGAATGCCGGGAGACGGGCCGATTCGGGACGGTGATGTCCGTGTCCGGTGGCCCGGTTCTCTGGGACGCCCCCTTCCAGGGACACGATCCGGACCCCGCCCTTCGGGGCCCGCCCCGATTCCGAACGGACCGCCCTACCGGGCTGACGGGCGGCCTCGTGGAAGGGGGCGTGCCCATGGGGCGCCACCGCAAGCCCGCCCGCTGGGACCGGATCCGTCTGTGGACGGTGAAGTGCAGGGGGAGGTGGATTCTGCGGGTTCTTGGTTGGTGAGCGGCCACCCCCACGGGAAATAGGGGTGGACACTCCGTGATCCATCCGGAGCCTGCCGCGGTGCCCTCTGCGGTGGGCCCCGCCTGAATCCCAAAATACCCGCGCAGGGTGCCGTCCACCACCAGCTCCTGGAGCACGGGACGCCGCGGGCGCCCCCTCTCGCCCCTCTCACAACCGGTGCGCCGCACCCGTCGGAGTGGCCCCGCGGGTGTCCAGCAGCAGCTGCGCCTTCACGGACAGGCCCTGGAGGTCGTACGTGCGGTGCTGCTGGAGCAGGATCGTCAGGTCGGCGTCGGCGGCGGCCTCGTACAGGGAGTCGGCGCGGGGGAGGGGGCGGTCGAGCACGCTCCAGGACGGCACGTGCGGGTCGTGGTAGCTGACGGAGGCACCCAGCTCCATCAGCCGCATCGCGATCTCCCGGGCGGGGCTGCCCTGCTGGTCGGCGAGGTCGGCCTTGTAGGTGACGCCGAGGAGGAGCACGCGTGCTCCGCGGGCGGACTTGCCGTGCTCGTTGAGGAGCGCGGCGGCGCGCTGGACGACGTAGTGGGGCATCCTGCCGTTGACCTGCTGGGCGAGTTCCGCCATCCGCAGGGTGCGGCCCGTGTGGGCGGTGAGGTCCTGGGCGAGGGCGTGGCCGCCGACGCCGGGGCCGGGGCGGAAGGAGTGGAAGCCGAAGGGCTTGGTCTCCGCGCAGCGGATGACGTCCCACAGGTCGACACCCAGGTCGTGGCAGAGCACGGCCATCTCGTTGACGAGGGCGGTGTTCACGTGCCGGAAGTTGGTTTCCAGCAACTGCACGGTCTCCGCCTCCCGCAGTCCGCGCGCGCGGACGACCTTGTCGGTGAGCCTCCCGTAGAACGCGGCGGCCGATTCGGTGCAGGCCGGGGTGAGACCGCCGATGACCTTCGGGGTGTTGGCGGGGGTGAAGTCGCGGTTGCCCGGGTCGACGCGGCTGGGGGAGTAGGCGAGGTGGAAGCCGTGACCCGCGCGGAGGCCGGACCCGGATTCGAGCAGGGGGCGGAGGAAGTCCTCGGTTGTTCCGGGAGGTACCGGGGACTCGAGGATCACCGTGGTGTGCGGGCGCAGCCGCGCGGCCAGGGTGCGGGCGGCCGCTTCCACCGGGCCGAGATCCAGCCCGCCTTCCGCACCGCGCGGGACCGGTGCGCAGACGACGGCGGTACGCACCCGGCCGAGCTCGGCGGGACCGGTGATCACGCGGAACCCCCGGGCGGTCATGCGGCGCAGCTCGGCGGGGCTGAGGGAGGCCGCCTCCGGGCCGGTCCGGTAGCCGATGGTGGGGATGCCGGCGGCGACGGCGGCCTGGGCCAGGGGCAGGCCGTACGGGCCGAGTCCGATGACGGCGAGATCTGCGGGCATGGCGTGGGCCGTCCTTCCCAGTAACCGAAGCGGGACAGGCGCGCAAGCCCGGTGGACAGAACGAGCGAGCGCAATGTCAGACTAGGAGTAAATATGACCGATATGCCGTATTGATCGGCCGAGTTTCGCCGGGTTTCGCCGGTTTCCGTCGAGTCGCGGCGGGGGTCGTCCACAGGGCGGGGCGCGTGGTGGCTGGAACCGGGCAACGCGGCGAGAATCTGGGCATGAGGGAGGGGGACCGGGCTTCGCCCGACGGGTGCGGCCGATGCGACCGACGAGCGGGAGGCAGCGGTGAGGACAGCGACACTGGGACCGGCGGAGCGCGCCGAGTCACTCGCGTCCATGGCGGAGCGTGAACTGGACGTACTGGTGGTGGGCGGCGGCGTGGTCGGCGCCGGCACCGTGCTGGACGCCGTGACACGCGGCCTGTCCACAGGACTGGTCGAGGCGCGCGACTGGGCGTCGGGCACGTCCAGCAGGTCCAGCAAACTGATCCACGGCGGCCTGCGCTACCTGGAGATGCTCGACTTCGCCCTCGTGCGGGAGGCGTTGAAGGAGCGCGGCCTGCTGCTGGAGAAGCTCGCCCCGCACCTGGTGAAGCCGGTGCCGTTCCTCTACCCGCTGCGGCACAAGGGCTGGGAGCGGCTGTACGCCGGGGCGGGCGTCGCGCTCTACGACACCATGTCGATGGCCCCCGGACACGGACGGGGTCTGCCCGTGCACCGGCACCTGAGCCGCCGTCACGCACTGCGCGTGGCACCGTGCCTGAAGAAGGACGCCCTGGTCGGGGCGCTCCAGTACTACGACGCCCAGATGGACGACGCCCGGTTCGTGGCGACGCTGGTGCGCACCGCGGCGGCGTACGGCGCGAAGGTCGCCAACCGCGCACGGGTCACCGGATTCCTGCGCGAGGGCGAACGGGTCGTCGGCGCCCGGGTGCAGGACGTCGAGGGCGGCGGGGAGTACGAAGTCCGCGCCAAGCAGGTGGTCAATGCCACCGGTGTGTGGACCGACGACACCCAGGCGATGGTGGGTGAGCGGGGCCAGTTCCACGTACGGGCCTCCAAGGGCATCCACCTGGTCGTCCCCAAGGACCGCATCCACTCCACCACCGGGCTCATCCTGCGCACGGAGAAGTCCGTGCTGTTCGTCATCCCCTGGGGCCGGCACTGGATCGTCGGGACCACGGACACCGGCTGGGACCTCGACAAGGCGCATCCGGCCGCGTCCAGCGCGGACATCGACTACCTGCTCGAGCATGTGAACTCGGTCCTCGCGGTCCCGCTCACCAGGGACGACGTACAGGGCGTGTACGCAGGCCTGCGGCCACTGCTCGCCGGTGAGTCCGACGCGACCAGCAAGCTGTCGCGCGAGCACACCGTGGCCCATCCCGTGCCCGGACTCGTGGTGGTCGCGGGCGGCAAGTACACGACCTACCGGGTGATGGCCAAGGACGCGGTGGACGAGGCCGTGCACGGGCTCGACGTGCGGGTCGCCGCCTGCGTCACCGAGGACACCCCGCTGGTCGGCGCCGAGGGATACCGGGCGCTGTGGAACGCGCGGGCACGGATCGCCGCACGCACGGGACTGCACGTGGTGCGGGTCGAGCACCTGCTGAACCGGTACGGGTCGCTGGCCGAAGAGGTCCTGGAACTCATCGCGGAGGACCCCTCACTGGGCGAACCGCTGCAGGCGGCCGACGACTACCTGCGCGCCGAGATCACCTACGCCGCCTCGCACGAGGGGGCAGGACACCTGGACGACGTCCTGACCCGGCGGACCCGCATCTCCATAGAGACGTTCGACCGGGGCGCGCGCAGCGCCCGGGAGGCCGCCGAGCTGATGGCACCCGTGCTGGGCTGGGACAAGGACCGGATCGAGCGCGAGGTGCAGCACTACGAGAAGCGGGTGGAGGCCGAACGGGAGTCGCAGCGGCAGCCGGACGACCTGACGGCGGACGCGGCCCGGCTGGGGGCGCCGGACATCGTTCCGTTGTAGTGGTAGGGGAAAGGCCGTCGGCCGGGGGCAGGACGGGATCGGCCTCGGACCCCGGAGTGCGAGTTCCGGAGCCGGGGTCCCGAGTCCCAGCCCCAGTCCCGGGATCACGTTCACTCGAACGAGTGTCGTGAACGGGGATCTCCGTTCGGAACCCGGCCGTTCCACCGGGTGCGAGGGCAGAACTCGGCCGCGAGTACCGCGGGTTCGAGGCCGGGGTCCGCTACCGCGTCCGTGTTCACCCGGAAGGTGAGGACGTGCCGGCCGCCGACGGCAGCTGCGCTGCGCACGCAGCTGCCGGTCATGTGTCCGTTGTGTCCCCGCACGGTGGTGCCGCACGGAAGTTCCACGGGGTACAGGCCCATGCCGTACGAGCCGTGTGGGGCACGGGTGTCGAGCATCTCGCGCAGCAGGCGCGGGGCAGCAGTCCACCGCCCGGCAGGCCCGCGTGGAAGCGGCCCAGGCCGGCGAGCGTGGTCACCAGCCCGCCCGCGGCGCCGGTCCCCCGCGGGTCGAGTGCGGTGACACCGGTTCCGCCGGTGGTGGAGGCGCGGTTGTGCGAGGAGGGCAGGGAGGAGCGGGAGCCGGGGAAGGAGGTGCCCGTCAGACGCGGCGGGGCGATGATGCGCCGCTCGGCCTCGGCAGCGTACGAGGGGCCGGTGACGTGTTCGACGACCAGGCCGAGCAGGACGTAGTCGGTGTTGGAGCAGGAGCAGGAGCAGGAGCAGGAGCAGGAGCAGGAGCAGGAGCAGGAGCAGGAGCAGGAGCAGCGGCCGAGGTCGGCCGGGGAGCGGGCGAGCGCGATACGCAGTGCCTGACGGGGAGTCACGGGGACCGTGCCGCAGGTCTCCTCGGCGAAGTCGTACAGACCGCTGGTGTGGTTGAGCAGGGAACACAGGGTCAGCGCACGGCCGTCGTGGCCCGCTCCCCGCACCACTCCCGGCAGATGTTTCTCACGGTGTCGGACAGCGACAGGCGGTGCTCGTCCGCGAGTTGCAGCACGAGCGTCGCGATGAACGTCTTCGTGATGCCGTCGGCGCGGAAGTGGCCGGTCCGGCCCATGCCCTCACCGGCCTGGGCGCAGCGCGGGCCGGATTCCTGCACGGCCAGCAGGGCCGCCTCCGGGGCCCCGCCCTGCGTGACCAGCAGCGGGAGGAGCACGTCAGCGGGACGGGCGGCCAGGCCCGAGGAGACCGTCGGCGCCAGGGCGAGCGTGGCCACGGACACGGCGATGGCCAGGAGCGTCCGAGGCGGCGGCATCCGGTTCCTCTCTTGTCTGAGGGGCATCATGCAGGGCCGCCGAGTACGGCCTTCCCCCGGGTTCCGGGTGCGCCGGGCGCGAGGTGGGGCCTGGGGCACCCTGGGCGTGGAGCACTTGTCGGGTGAGGGACAATGAAGGCTCTGTCGGGGCGGGTTGCATGAGGGGACGCATGTCGGAGCCGGAGCGGGCGGGGACAACCCGTCAGGACGAGAGCGCACGTCTGCTCGCCGGGCGGTACCGGCTGGGAGATGTGCTCGGTCGCGGCGGCATGGGGACGGTGTGGCGCGCCGAGGACGAGACCCTGGGGCGGACCGTCGCCGTCAAGGAGCTTCGGTTCCCGTCGAGCATCGACGAGGAGGAGAAGCGGCGGCTCATCACACGGACGCTGCGCGAGGCCAAGGCGATCGCGCGCATCCGTAACAACAGCGCCGTGACGGTCTTCGACGTGGTCCAGGAGGACGACCGGCCCTGGATCGTGATGGAACTCGTCGAGGGCAAGTCGCTCGCCGAGGCCATCCGGGAGGACGGCCTGCTGGAACCCCGGCGTGCCGCCGAGGTCGGGCTCGCGGTGCTCGACGTGCTGCGTTCCGCACACCGTGAGGGCATCCTGCACCGGGACGTGAAGCCCTCGAACGTGCTGATCGCCGAGGACGGCCGGGTCGTGCTCACCGACTTCGGCATCGCCCAGGTCGAGGGCGACCCGTCCATCACCTCGACCGGCATGCTGGTCGGCGCCCCCTCGTACATCTCCCCGGAACGGGCCCGCGGGCACAAGCCGGGGCCGGCGGCCGACCTGTGGTCGCTCGGCGGGCTGCTGTACGCGGCGGTGGAGGGCACGCCGCCGTACGACAAGGGGTCCGCGATCGCGACGCTCACGGCGGTGATGACCGAGCCGCTCGAGGAGCCCAGGAACGCGGGACCGCTCAGGGACGTCATCCACGGGCTGCTCACCAAGGACCCGGCCCAGCGGCTCGACGACGCCACTGCGCGGGCCATGCTGAACGCGGTGATCAACGCGCCCGAGACCAAGGGCGCCGACGCGGAACCGGCGGACGCGACGAAGGTCGTGCCACTGCCCGAGCAGCCCGGCGGGCGGGGCGGGGGCAGGCGGGGCGGCGAGGAGGCCGGGGAACGGCTGCGCGGCGCGATGCGTTCCGTGCGGAAGGCCGCGACGTCGGCGGGGGCGGCCGGTTCGGCGGCTGCGACGCGCGCCAAGTCCGGTAGCCGTGAAGCCGGTTCGACGGGCGCCAGGACCACCTCGGGGAACCCGGCCGACCCGGCGGCTCCGGCCACCGCGCCGACCACACCCCGGGCTGGAACCGGGGCCGGAAAGGGGAAGGGGAACGGGGTGCGGCCGGGTGGTCCGGCGGCGAACCGCGGGACCGGTTCGGTGCGTGGCTCGGCACCCGGCTCGGCTTCCGGGGCGGCGACGAACCCGGCTTCGGGTGCCCGGAATTCCGGGTGGCCGGTGATGACGCCGCCGGACCTGCCGGCGCGGCCCGCGCCGAAGGCGTCGCTCACCGATGTGGTGCCGCGGCGGACGCTGGTCCTCATCGCGGTGGTCGTGGTGCTCGCCGTGATCGGTACCGTGCTGGCCCTGACGCTCGGCGGCGACGACGAGGGCGGCGCGGCGGCGAAGGACGGCTCGGAGCAGGTTGCCTCCGGCCAGGCGCCCGGCGCCGAGACCAAGAAGGACGACGGTTTTGAGGGCGGCGCGGACGGCGGCACCCGAACCGAAGACGAGGCAGCCGAATCGCAGGACACGGGTACAGGAGCCGGGTCCGGCGACGCCGAAGCCGGCACCGGGACGGGCGACAGCGGGCCGGACGACTCGGCCGCGACCGACGGGGACGCCTCGGTGGTGGCGACGCACAACGGGACCCAGGGGTACACGATCGGTCTGCCCGAGGGCTGGAAGTACCGGTCGACGGACAGCGCCGGGGACCGCTTCACCGGGCCCGACGGACAGAAGCTGCTCATCGCCTGGACGTCCACGCCGAAGGACGACCCGGTGGCCGACTGGAAGAACCAGGAACGCGGCATGGTGCGTTCGCAGTACAAGAGGATCCGGATAGAGGCGGTGGACTACCGGGGGTGGAACACCGCCGACTGGGAGTTCACCTACGTGGACGGCGGTACGAAGTACCGGACCATCGACCGGGGGTTCGTCGTGGACGGCCGGGTCGGGTATGCGCTGATGTACACGGCGAAGGCCGACGGCTGGAGCGGTGAGCAGCGCAAGGAGACCTGGAAGGCGCTGACGCAGTCCTTCGAACCCACGTCCTGAGCACGAGCGGTCGCCGAATGGGAAGTGAGATGTGACATCCCCTCTCTCCGGGTTGCCTCCGGCACGTATCGTGAATGTTCGCGGACCGCACGCAGCCGGAACAGGCCGCCGGGCGAGCGGACCCGACCGACCGTAAAGCCGGGGGAGGCACAGTGGACGAATACGCGGGGCGGGTTCTCGCCGGCCGCTACCGCCTGCCGTTGCCGCCGTCCGACGAGTACGAACTGACCGAGACCCGCGCCTTCGACACCTACAGCGGGCAGGAAGTCCTCGTCAGGCAGATCCCGTTGCCGGAAGTCGTCGAGGCCGAGGTGCTCGACGCGGAAGGACTGCCCGACGGTTTCACGGCGCGTGACGGAAGTACCCGCCGGGCCGGTGGGCGTACGGCGGACCGCGCGGGCACGCGGCGGCCCGCCGATCCCGTGGTGCGGCGAGCGGTCGAGGCCGCGCAGGCCGCGGCGGCCATTCCCGACCATCCTCGGCTGGACCAGGTCTTCGACGTGTTCGCGGAGGGCGGTTCCCTCTGGATCGTCAGCGAGCTGGTGTCCGCCCGGCCGCTGGCGGCGCTGCTGGCCGAACAGCCGCTGACCCCGTACCGGGCGGCCGAGGTCGCCGCCGACGTTCTGATGGCCGTGCGGGTGCTGCACGGACACGGCTGGGTGCACCGGAACATCACCGCGCGTACGGTGCTGGTCTGTGACGACGGCCGCGTGATGCTGACCGGTCTCGCGGTCGGTGCGGCGGAAGAGGCGCTGTGCGGGTACGACCCGGTGCCTGTTCCCGACACGTTTCTTCCGGATACTGCCGCTGCGGGCAGGGCTGCTCCGAACCCTGTGGTGCCGGGTGCGGGTCCGGGCCCGGCAGCCGGGGCGTTGGGGCCCGTGGCGCCCACGGGCACCGGTCTTCCGGCACAGGAACCGGGGCGCGCTCCGTCATGGCCGCCCGGATTCACCGCCGACCCCGACCCCGGCCCCGTGCACGGTTCCGGTCCCGCGCTCGGACCCGACGCCGGCCTAGGGTCCGACTCGTCTCCCGACGCCTCGCGACGGGCCGCCATCGAGGCGCGGGCCGGTCGGCTGCCCGGGCGCGAGGCGACGGACCCGGGCACCGGGGCATCGGCCGCGGCGGCCGCGCGGGCCGCCGACAGCGCCGGGGACGTCAGGGCCGCCCGCGCGGGGGCGATCGCCGCGTACCGGGCGGGCGCCCGTGCCGCCGCCCGGGTGCAGGAGGTGCAGCGGTCGGGCCGAGCAGCCCTGCCCGGTGCCGCTCCCGTCACCGGGGACGGCGGCCAGGCCGCCGTGGCACCGCACACCGGCGGTTCGTCGGCCCTGCCGGGCGGGAGCGGGACCGGCGCGGTTCCGCCGGGGCAGATAGCCGACCCGTACGGCGTGGAGGCCGCCGGCCGGCACGGCGCCGCCCCCCGCAGCGTTTCCCCCGCCGCCGAACCGGGCACCGGCAGCCCGCAGTTGCCCAGTGGCAGTGGCAGCGGCTTCGGCGGAGCTGCCCGGGTCACCGCACGCTGGGACGAGCCGGCTGCCCACGCACCCGTGCGCCGGGGCCCCACCACCGCGCTGGCCGCCGAGCGGGCGCGACAGGCGCGGATGGCCGTCGTCGGCCCCGTGACGGAGCGGTGGGCGCCGGAGCAGGCCGGTCCCGTGCACGAGAACTGGCAGCTGGCCGCCCCCATCGGCCCCGCGACGGACCTGTGGGCGCTGGGCGCGCTCCTGTTCCGGGCCGTTCAGGGGCACGCGCCCTACCCGGAGGATTCGACGGCCGAGCTGGTGCAGATGGTCTGTGCCGAGCCGCCCGCGTTCGCCGAGGAGTGCGGGCCGCTCAGGCCGGTCGTGGAGTCGCTGCTGCGCCAGGACCCCACCGAGCGGCCCGACTTCGAGGAACTGCGGGGCTGGCTGCGTTCGCTGGTGCGGTCGGCGCCGGAGCCGGAAGCCGGCGTGCACGTCATAGCGGCGCCGCCGGTCGACACCAGTCGGCTGCCGATCGTGCGCCGTCGCGGAGAGCTGGTGCGCAGGCGCCGCGCCGGACTGCCCGCGCACCACGGACGGCACAAGCGGGCCAAGCGGGAGTCGGAGTCCCCGCGCCGACTGGGCCGCACGCTGCTTCTGCTGGTGCTCCTCGCCATGGCCGCGGCGATCACGTACGCCGTGATGTTCATGCCGAAGGCCGGTGAGGAGACCGGGGGCACGGGGGCGGCCGACCGCACCGGTGCGGCGGGCGAGGCGTCTCCCTCGCAGGAGGCGGGCGGCACGCCGGGGGCCGGCTCCGGCGACTCCCCGGCGGAACCGGGGGACCCGAAGAACCCGGAGGGCGGCACCGGGGAGTCCGGCGCGGCCGACGAGACGCAGACCACCAGCCCCGACGATCCCGACGTCCCCGAAGGCTTCACCCTGCGCAAGGACCCGGAGGGCTTCCGTGTCGCCGTGGCGGAGGGCTGGCAGCGCACCGGGAAGAACGGCAGCGGTCAGGTCCTCTACTCCGGCGGCGGCTTCGAGCTGATCGTCGTCCCGGGCCGGGACAGCGCCGCGCAGTACGGGAACGACCCGATGGCCTATCAGCGGGACGACGAGCGCGAGCTCCAGCCGTACCGCGACTCCAGCTGGGCCACCTCCACCGGTCTGAAGACCATCGAGGTGGGCGGACGGACCATGGCCGAGGGCCAGTTCACCTGGACCGGGGACAGCGGCGAGCTGTACATCCGCAACCTCGCCGCGCTGATCGACGGCCGGTACCACGTACTGCAGGTGCGCGGTCCGGAGGGTGAACGGGACGAGGTGACGCGGCTGTTCGAGCAGGCCTCGGCGACCTACCGGTTCACCGGCTGACCCGGCGCCGTACGCCTCAGCAGGAGCCCCGGTCGCATCCGCCACCGTGCGTTCCCCGCAGTGTCAACCATCACAGTGCGGTTTCCATGGCCCGCCCGCTGTTCCCAGGCCGGACCCGGAAACCTAATCTGATCCTGTCAAGAACATTGCGGGGCAAGGTGAATCAGATGCAGGGCCTGCTCGTCGCGGGCCGCTACCGGCTGGGCGATGCCCTCGGCAGCGGTGGCATGGGCCGGGTGTGGCGCGCGCACGACGAGGTGCTGCACCGGTCCGTGGCCATCAAGGAACTGACCGCCGCGCTCTACGTCTCCGACGCCGACCAGGCCATGATGCTGGCGCGGACCCGCGCCGAGGCACGCGCCGCGGCACGGATCAACCACTCCGCGGTCGTCACCGTGCACGACGTGCTGGAGCACGACGGCCGGCCGTGGATCGTCATGGAGCTGGTCGAGGGCCGTTCGCTCGCCGACGCCGTCAAGGAGCGGGAGCGCGTCGAGCCCCGTGAGGCGGCCCGCATCGGCCTGTGGGTGCTGCGCGCCCTGCGCGCCGCGCACGCGGCCGGGGTGGTGCACCGCGACGTCAAGCCCGGCAACGTGCTCCTCGGCGACGACGGACGCGTGCTGCTCACCGACTTCGGCATCGCGCAGATCGAGGGCGACACGGCGATCACCCGTACCGGAGAGGTCGTCGGCTCGGTCGACTACCTGGCACCCGAGCGGATCCGCGGTCAGGATCCCGGCCCCTCCTCGGACCTCTGGGCGCTCGGCGCGACGCTGTACACGGCGGTGGAGGGCAGATCTCCGTTCCGCCGCACGTCTCCGCTGACCACCATGCAGGCGGTCGTGGAGGACGAGGCCGACGAGCCGCGGTACGCCGGCCCGCTCGCGCCCGTCATCAGCGCACTCCTGCGCAAGGATCCGGTCACGCGGCCCGGCACGACGGCTGCCGAGCAGATGCTCGCCGAGGCGGCGGAGGGGCGGCAGTCGGCCTCGGCGCAGACGTCGCCGTCGTCTCGGACGGCAGCGCTCCCGCCGAGGGCGGCGCTCTCGCAGGCCTCTGCGTCATCGCCGACGCAGCCGCCGGCGTCGGAGTCGTCGCCGTCTCCGTGGCCCTCGGGACCGGCGGCGTACGAACCCGGGCCGGGTACCGGTCCCGGTGCCACGGCCGTCCAGCCGCCTCCCGGGGGTGCAGCCCCCGCCGGGCGGCGGCGGCCCGGGCGCGGGCGTCTGATCGCCCTGGCCGCGGTCCTGGCCGCGCTCGTCGGCGGGGGGACGGCGCTGCTGTTCGTGCAAGGGGGCGACGGCAAGGAACGGGACAGCGGCAACTCGGCGTCGCCCTTCCGCGAACCGACCCCCACGGCCTCACCGTCGTCGTCCGACCGGACCGGTGCGGACGGCAACGAGCAGACGGGCGGGCTGCCGGCGGGCTGGGTGCGTCGCGAGGATCCGTTCGGCTTCAGCGTCGCCCTGCCCGGTGACGAGTGGGAGCGGGTCGTCTTCGACGAGGCGACCCGCCAGGTCGACTACACGCCCGACGGCGGCAGGACCCTCCTGCGCATCGCCGTCAGCGACCCTCCCGACTTCGACGACTCGTACGAGCATCTGAGCGATCTGGACGAGCAGGTGGGGCAGCGGCTGGTGGACTACCGGCAGGTGGCGCTGGAACGCCGCGTCTACCGCGACCGCGAGAGCGCACGGCTGGAGTACACCTGGACCGCCCTGGCGAAGGACACGGAGTTCCCCGGGCCGTACCGGGCCGTGGACCAGATGTACATCTCCCGTGACGGAGTCGAGTACGCGATCTACATGGCGTCCCCGGCCGAGGACTGGGCCACGACGAGCCGGCAGTTCGAAACGATCCTGCGGGGATGGCGGGAAGCCGGCTGAGACGGGACCCGGACCCGGGGGGATCCGGCCGTTCGGGGTCGTGACGGCGGCGCTTGGCCGAATAGGCCTACCGGAGGGATGACATCCGGTGAGGCATGATGGGCCCATGGTGACCGAGGGGGAGCCCGGAAGCGGGTCCGCGCGGCACGACGACCGTGTCATCGCGGGCCGTTACCGCCTGGAGGCGAGGCTCGGGCGCGGCGGCATGAGCGTGGTGTGGCGGGCGACGGACCAACTGCTCGGGCGTGGCGTCGCCGTCAAGGAACTCCCCCTGGACGAGACGCTCACCGCGGCGGAGGCCCGTCGGCAGCGGGACCTCACCCTGCGGGAGGCGCGGGCACTCGCCCAGCTGAGCCATCCGCACATCATCGTCGTCCACGACGTCGTCGAGGACGACGAACGTCCCTACATCGTCCTGGAGCTGATCGACGGTGGTTCGCTCGCCGACCGTGTTGCCGCACGGGGCCCGGTCGACGCGGTGGAGGCCGCGCGCATCGGCATCGCCCTGCTCGGCGCGCTGCGTGCAGCCCACGCGTCGGGCGTGCTGCACCGCGATCTCAAACCCGCGAACGTGCTGCTGGAGCGCGGCACCGACCGGGTCGTCCTCACCGACTTCGGCGTCGCCCAGGTCGCCGGCGCCCCCACGCTCACCGAGCCCGGCTCCTTCGTCGGCTCGCCCGAGTACACCGCCCCCGAGCGGATGTCCGGGGCCAGGACCGGGCCCGAGTCCGATCTGTGGTCGCTGGGCGCGCTGCTGTGCACGCTGCTCAGCGGCGAGTCGCCGTTCCGCCGGGACTCGATCGGCGGGATCGTGCACGCGGTCGTGGCCGACGACATACGGCCACCCGTGCAAGCCGGGCCGATCCTGCCCGTCGTACGCGGCCTGCTGGAACGGGACCCCGCCCGGCGGCTGGACGCGGACCGCGCCGAGGGGATGCTGCGGTCCTTCCTCGAGACGGGCCGCACACCGCGGTCCCCGCAGCTCGGCCACCTGCCGCCCGGACACCCGTCACGCGGGTGGGGACGCGTGTCCGGCGGCCCTGCCGCCGGGCGCTCGCCGGGGCGGCCCCTGAGGAGCGTGCTCGTGGCCGTGCTGGCCGTCGCCGCGCTGATGGCAGCGGGGGCGTCCGCTGCGCTCCTGTTCCTGGACCGCGACGGTGACGGGAGCGGCGGTGGCGGGGGCGGTACGCCGTCGAGCACCGGTCCGCTGACGCCCGCGAGCCGGCTTCCGGGGCCCCACCCGCCCCGTACGGCGGGCCCGCCGGCTTCTCCCTCTCCCGCGCCCTCTTCCACCACGTCTTCCGCCGTGGTGACCTCGGTGACGCCTTCGCGGTCCGTGGTGTCCGGCACCTCCTCGTCGGGCGCGTAGTCCCACAAAAGGCGGATAAGCCGCGAACGGAGTCACGGGTCTGTGACCGGACGGCACCCGCTGTGGCTCCGCGAGGGCCTGGCGCGATATGGATGGAGCATGAGCAACAACGGGGGAGCCCGCCACGGCGCGGCCGACGAACCAACGAGTTTCGGTCTGCAACCGCCGAACCCGAATCCGCCCGTGTCCGTGCCGCACCCGGGCAACCCGTACGCGGCACCCACGCAGGTGGTTCCGCAGCAGCAGCCGCATGCCCAGCAGCAGGCCCCCGGCAGGCCGTCGGGACCGCCGCCGCCGGCACCGTCGGTGGCGCCTTCACCGCTGTCCCGCCATGAGGTGTCGCCCCCTCGGCCGTCGCAGGACGACCCCGGCGCCGGCAGGCTCATCGCCGGTCGTTACCGGCTGCTCTCCAAGCTCGGGTACGGCGGCATGGGCACGGTGTGGCGGGCGGCGGACGAGACGGTGGACCGCGAGGTCGCCGTCAAGGAGCCCCGCGTCCCGGACCACCTTCCCGAACGCGAACGTGCCAACGCGTTCGAACGCATGCGCCGCGAGGCCCGTGCCGCCGCCCGGCTCGACCACCCCGCGGTGGTCAACGTCCATGACGTCGCGGTCGTGGACGGGCAGCCGTGGATCGTGATGGAGCTGGTCCAGGGCCGTTCCCTGGGTGCCGTCCTGCAGGAGGAGGGCACCCTCTCCGCGCGCGAGGCGGCCAGGGTCGGCCTGGAGGTGCTCGGCGCGCTGGAGGCCGCGCACACGGCCGGGATCCTGCACCGGGACGTGAAACCGGACAACGTGCTGCTCGGCCGGCACGACCGGGTCGTCCTCACCGACTTCGGCATCGCCCAGATCGAGGGCGAGACCAACCTGACCGACACCGGCGGCTTCGTGGGCTCGCCCGAGTACATCGCGCCCGAGCGGGTGCTGGGCCAGCGTCCCGGGCCCGCCTCCGATCTGTGGTCCCTCGGCGTCGTGCTGTACGCGGCCACGGAGGGCGTCTCGCCGTTCCGGCGCAGCAACACCCCCGCGACCCTCCAGTCCGTCCTCAACGCCGCGCCCGCGCCGCCCGCCGCCGCGCGGGGTCCGCTCGCCGAGGTCATCACGGGCCTGCTGCAGAAGGACCCGGCGCACCGTCCGAACGCCGCCCGGGTCCGCGCGCTGCTGGACGCCGTCGCGAACCCGCCCGCGCCCCAGCCCACGCAGATCGTCCACACCCAGGGCCCCGGCGGCGGCTCCGGCAGTGGATCCGGCGGCAGGGGCGTCCGGATCGGCTACAGGACACTGACCGGACTGGGCGCGGCGGTCGTCGCCGGAGCGGTGGCCGCGTACCTGGTGATCGCGGATCCGTTCGCGGGACCGCTTCCGGACGACTGGAAGACCCACGAGGAGAAGGACGTCGCGGCCTCCGTGTCGGTGCCGAAGGACTACCAGCGCACCGTGCCCGACCCGGAGGACTCCCCGGGCGGCGACAGGGAACGCTGGGTCAGGTACACGGACCACAGCGGCAGCATCTGGGTCGGTCTGACGCTGGACCGGAAGGCCGAGGACACCGGCAACGAGATCGAGGCCTCCGCCGACGCCGAGATGTACGACGACAACAAGGACTTCAAGGAGACCGGCAGTTACGCCCTCGGCATGCCGGAGAACGCGAGGACGGCGCCGAAACCGGACCTCACGTACAAGGGGAGGAAGGCCGCGGAGAACACCGTCGTCTACACCACGACCGACAGCCGGAACCCCCGCCCCCGTGAGATGCGGATCTTCTACTACATGACGTCCGAGGAGGACATGTACAAGCTCACCATCAGCTACCCGGGCAAGGGCGACTTCACGGAGCGCGGGCGCGAAGTGGCGAAGACCGTGATCGCCAACCTGGACGTCGACGAGTCCTGATCCGGCCCGGGAAAGACCGTGCCGCGCCCGGTACGGGCACCGCGCCCGGTACGGGCACCGCGCCCGGTACGGGCACCGCGCCCGGTACGGGCACCGCGTCGACAACGCGGTGCCCCGCACGGTACTGATGGGGCATGAGCAACGACGGTGGCGCGACGGACGCCCGGGGTCGCCTGGTCGGCGGCCGCTACCGGCTGATCGAGCAGATCGGCTCCGGCGGCATGGGCACCGTCTGGCGGGCGCTCGACGAACTCGTCCAGCGTGAGGTCGCCGTGAAGCAGCCGCGGTTACCGGGTCACCCCGGGGACGAGAGGCACCGGCGGGCCGCCCACCGGCTGCACCGCGAGGCCCGTGCGGCCGCCCGCGTCGACCATCCCGCCGCGGTCGCCATCCACGACGTCGTGGTCGAGGACGACGGGATCAAGGAGCCGGAGGGGAGGGACGGCACCAACGGACTCCCCTGGATCGTCATGGAGCTGGTCCGCGGCGAGTCGCTGCACGAGCTGCTCGAACGCGGTCCGCTGCCGCCCGCCGAGACCGCACGCATCGGCCTCGCCGTCCTCGGCGCACTGCGGGCGGCGCACGCCGTCGGCATCGTGCACCGTGATGTGAAGCCCGCCAACGTCCTGCTCGGACCGCACCGGCGTGTCGTCCTCACCGACTTCGGCATCGCCCACGTCCAGGGCGAGGAATCCCTCACGGCCAGCGGGGAGTTCATCGGCTCGCTGGAGTTCGTCGCCCCCGAGCGGATGTCCGGCCGCCTCGCCGGCCCCGCCTCCGACCTGTGGTCCCTGGGTGTTCTGCTGTACGCCGCGGTCGAGGGCTGGTCCCCGTTCCGCCGTACGACGTTGGAGTCCACACTCGCCGCGATCATCACCGAGGACACGCCCGAGCCGAAGCAGGCAGGCGGGCTCGGGCCGCTGATCGTGAGGCTGTTGGCGAAGGAGCCCGAGGACCGGCCGGACGCGGAGGAGGTCGCCGCGGAACTGGAAGCGGCGACGATCAGATGGCCGGAACCCGCGTCCACGGCATCCGGGGCGAGGAGCCAGGACGCCTCCGGGATGAGAGAGCTGGCGGACGACGCCGGGACGGTGCGGCTGGGCGGCTCCGGCGCAGCACGGGTACCGGTGCCGGCACCGGCACCCGCACTCGACGAGGGCCCACACGTACCGGAGCCGAGACCGGAGCCGGGGCCCGAGTCAATACCTGAACCGATCCCCGAGCCCGGACCCGAGTCGGAGTCGATGTCCGAGTCGAGGCCCGACGTCTCCGAGTCCGAGTCCAAGTCCGATCCCGAGTCGATCCCGGAGTCCGAGTCGAGGCCCGACGTCTCCGAGCTCACGCCCGAGTCCGAGCCCGAGTCCGAGTCCGCCCCCGCTCCCGGGACCTCCGATCCCGGCACCCCAGGCCGCGGTACCCCTGTGCTCCCGCCCCTCGCGCGCCGCCTCCTCCGTCCCGCCCCGGTGGCGGCCCTCGGTGCTCTGCTCGTGGGCGGTGCCTGGTCCGCCGCCGCCCTCGTGTCGGACACGGAGGCGGCCACCGGGCGCACCCCTCCCGCTTCCGCCTCCGCCACCCCGATGTCCACCCCCACGGCCGCCCCCGCCTCGCCCCTCTGGACCGCCCACCGCGAGACCGCCATGGCCGCCGTCCTCTCCCTCCCGCACGACTACCAGGAGTTCGCCCGGCAAGGCGGTGCGCGCGATCAGCCCAGGATCGTGGTCTACGGGTTCAACGACGGAAACTCCCGGGACAGCGTCGACGTCCGCCTCACCCAGTGGGACCGGGCCCCCCGGTCCCCGATGGCCCAGGCGCGACAGGCGCACGCGGACTGGGACGCCTACGAGGGGGACGCGCGCACGCAGTACACCCGTACCAGCTTCGAGGGGCACGAAGCCGTCCTCGCCGACACGACGTACGGCCCGGACGAGCTGCGCGTCCGGGTCATGCAGCTGATGATCCTCGTCGAAGGCGGCCGCATGTACGAGCTCCGTGTCGACGTGCCCGCGGGCACGCCCAGGGAGAAGGAGGGGACGGCGGTGTTCAAGGGCGTCCGCGATCGGCTCGAGATCGGAGCGGTCCGGTCGGCAACGCCCTGATCAGCGTCTTTGCTGCCAGCGTTCACTGGCGCGGTGTGTGTGCAGGCGGTGAATCTGTTACCGACGGGTACACAAAGTGTTCGCGTGGGCATACCCTGCGGCTCATGACGGACGCGCAGACCCGGGACACGACCGGTACCAATCCTCTCGCCGCCGCTCCGGAGGGCGCCCGCACCGCGGTCGACGTGGTCACACCCGAGCTGGTCGCCCAGCTCACCAAAGGGGTCGTCGGGTCCGGGCTGACCGCCAACCACACGCCCTTCACCGGTGAGAAGCTGGCCGACCTGCCCGAGTCGACCCCCGAGGACGTGCGGCGGGCCTTCGAGGCGGCCCGCGCCGCCCAGGCCGTGTGGGAGCGGACCCCGGTGCGGCAGCGCGCGGGCGTGCTGCTCCGCTTCCACGACCTGCTTCTGGAACGCCAGGCCGAGGTGCTCGACCTGCTCCAGCTGGAGACCGGCAAGGCCCGCCTGCACGCCCACGAGGAGGTCCAGGGCGTCGCCGTCGTCGCCCGTCACTACGGCCGCAGGGCCGCCGCGTACCTCCGGCCCAAGCGGCACGCGGGCGCCATGCCGGCCCTCACGAAGGCCGTCGAGCGGCGTCACCCGCGCGGTGTCGTCGGCCAGATCGTCCCCTGGAACTATCCGCTCGAACTGTCCGTCGGCGACGCGCTCCCGGCGTTCGTCGCGGGCAACGCGGTCGTGATGAAGCCCGACACGGAGACCTGCCTCACCGCCCTGTGGGCCCGTGACCTGCTGATCGAGGCCGGACTGCCCGCCGGCGTCTTCCAGGTCGTGCTCGGCGAGGGACCCGTCGTCGGTCCGGAGGTCGTCAAGCGCGCCGACTACGTCTCCTTCACCGGTTCCACCCGCACCGGCCGCGAGGTGGCCCAGATCGCCGCCGCCCGGTTGGTCGGGGTCTCCCTGGAGCTCGGCGGCAAGAACGCCATGCTGGTCCTGGAGGACGCCGACCTGGACAGGGCCGCCGCGGGTGCCGTCCGCGCCTGCTTCTCCTCCGCGGGCCAGCTCTGCATCTCCATCGAGCGGCTGTACGTCCACGAGTCGGTCGCCGACGCCTTCCTGGAACGCTTCGCCGCCCGGACCCGCGCGATCCGCCTCGGCACCTCCCTGGCCTACGGCGCCGACATGGGCTCCCTGGCCGGCGAACGCCAGCTGGAGGCGGTCGCCCGGCACGTGGACGACGCCGTCGCCAAGGGCGCCAAGGTGCTCGCGGGAGGCACGGCACGCCCGGACATCGGCCCCTACTTCTACGAACCGACCGTCCTCGACGGCGTCGACGAGTCCATGAGCGTCTGCGCGGAGGAGACCTTCGGCCCGGTCGTCTCCGTCTACCGCTTCGGATCCGACGACGAGGCCGTCGAACGCGCCAACTCCACCCCGTACGGCCTGAACTCCTCGGTCTGGACGAAGGACGCCCGGCGCGGCGGCGAGGTGGCCGCCCGGCTGCGCACCGGCACAGTCAACATCAACGAGGGGTACGCGCCCGCCTACGGCAGCGTCCAGTCGCCGATGGGCGGCATGAAGGACTCCGGCCTCGGCCGCCGGCACGGTTCCGAGGGCATCCTCAAGTACACGGAGGCCCAGACCGTCGCCCACCAGCGGCTGTTGCCCATGGCCCCCGCCTTCGGCATGGACGACGAGCAGTACGCGGCGTTCATGAGCCGCAGCCTGCGTGTGATGAAGGCGTTCCGTTTCCGCTAGCCGACCCCGCGCGGACCGGGCCGGCACCGCAGCTTTCAACGAGGAGAGCACGTGTCACAGGAGAACTCCGCCCAGGAACGGAACGACGAACGCGAAGACGACACCGCGTCCACCGCGTCCACCGCGTACGACTACGACGTCCTCGTCGTCGGCTCGGGCTTCGGCGGCTCCGTCACGGCCCTGCGCCTGACCGAGAAGGGGTACCGCGTCGGTGTCCTGGAGGCGGGCCGCCGCTTCACCCGCGCGTCCCTCCCGAAGAACTCCTGGGACCTGAAGAACTATCTGTGGGCCCCCGGGCTGGGCATGTACGGCATCCAGCGCATCCACCTGCTGGGCAACGTCATGGTCCTGGCCGGCGCGGGCGTCGGCGGCGGCTCCCTCAACTACGCCAACACCCTGTACGTGCCGCCGAAACCCTTCTTCGACGACCCGCAGTGGCGCGACATCACCGACTGGCAGGAGGAGCTGAAGCCGTACTACGACCAGGCGCAGCGCATGCTGGGCGTACGGCTCAATCCGACGACGACCCCGACCGACGTGCACCTGAAGGCGGCGGCCGAGCGGATGGGTGTGGGAGACACCTTCCACATGGCCCCGGTCGGCGTCTTCTTCGGCGACGGCGAGGACGCCGGAGGGAAGGCGACGGCGAAGGCGAAGCCGGGACAGGAGGTGCCCGACCCGTACTTCGGCGGGGCGGGGCCGGCGCGCCGGGCCTGCGCCGAGTGCGGCGAGTGCATGACGGGCTGCCGGCACGGCGCGAAGAACACCCTCAACGAGAACTACCTGCACCTCGCCGAGAAGGCCGGCGCGGTCGTCCACCCCATGACGACGGCCATGTCGGTGACGGAGGACTCGCAGGGCGGATTCGCCGTCGCCACCCTCCCCACCGACAAGCGCCGCAAGGCCGGCGGCCGGACCTTCCGGGCCCGCCGGGTCGTACTGGCCGCCGGCACCTACGGCACCCAGACGTTGCTGCACCGCATGAAGGCGAACGGACAACTGCCGCACCTCTCGGACAGGCTGGGGGAGCTGACCCGCACCAACTCCGAGGCGCTCGTCGGCGCGCAGACCGACGACCGCCGTTATCGCAAGGTGTCCGGTGCTCCCAAGGCCGACTTCACCCGCGGTGTGGCCATCACGTCGTCCATCCACCCCGACGAGAACACCCACATCGAGCCGGTCCGCTATGGTCGCGGCTCGAACTCGATGGGTGGCCTCTCGATCCTCCAGGTTCCTTACGCGGGCCGGGAATCGGGCCCGGCCCGGGTCCTGGGCTGGCTGGGCAACGCGGCGAAACACCCCTGGCTGCTGGTGCGTTCGCTCTCCAACCGGCGCTGGTCGGAACGGACCATCATCGGTCTGGTGATGCAGTCGCTGGACAACTCCCTGACGACGTACCTGAAGCCGTCCGGCCCGGGGCGCGGGCTGCTCACCGCCCGGCAGGGGCATGGTGCCGCCAACCCCAAGCAGATCAAGGCGGCCACGGAGGGCGCGTCCGCCCTGGCCGCCGAGATCAACGGGTTCGCCGGCTCCAACATCGGCGAGCTGACGGGCATGCCGCTCACGGCCCACTTCCTGGGCGGCTGCCCCATCGGCTCCGACCGAAAGACCGGCGTGATCGACCCGTACCACCGGCTCTACGGCCACCCCGGCATCTCCGTCGTGGACGGAGCGGCGGTCTCGGCGAACCTGGGGGTGAACCCGTCCCTGACGATCACGGCCCAGGCCGAGCGGGCGATGTCGTACTGGCCCAACAAGGGCGAGCCCGACCGGCGGCCGGAACAGGGCGCGGCCTACGAGCGGCTCCAGCCGGTCGAGCCCAGGTCCCCGGCGGTCCCGGCGGACGCCTTCGGCGCTTTGAAGCTGCCGTTCCTGGGGATGCCGGCGATGCCGCCGAAGAAGTAGGCCGGCAAGGGGCGGACGGGAAGTGCGGGACGGGCGGGAAGGCCTGGAGGGGCGGGACAGGGGGAAGGACCTGCGCCCCCCTCCGAGCGCAGGTCCTTCACCTTGCCTGGTCCGGCGTCAACCGCCGTACGGCGTGCTTACGCCACCGAGCCGGCCTTGCGGCGGCGCACCAGGTACACCGCGCCGGTGCCGGCCACGAGGGTGAGACCGCTGACGAAGCTGATCATCGGCAGGTCGGAGCCGGCGCCCGTCTCGGCGAGGCTGCCGGTGACCTTCGGGGTGTTGCCGCGGACCGGCTTCTTGTCGGCGACGGGCGCCTTGCCGCCTTCCTGCGGCCTGGTGCCGTCCGTGTCCGTACCGGCGCCCACGATCTGGAACCTGTACGCCATGGAGCCGTAGCCGGTGCACTCGCCGTCGCTGTCGCCGTAGATGGTCGCGCCGAGGGTGAAGTCGGCGCCGACCGGGGCGGAGGCCTTCACGTTGAGCCGCATCGGGATGTTGACCTGGTAGTCGGCCTCGAGCTCGGTGCTGTAGCCGATGTAACCGACCGCGTAGCCGTCCTCGTCGAGGGTGGCCCAGCTCTTGCCGTCCGGGTTCCAGACCTGCAGCTCGATCTGCTTGCTCTTGAAGAGGTCCGCGCCGTCCGCGTCGGCGGAGGCTCCGGCGAGGTAGTCGAGGTTCTCGAGCGTCGAGTCGGAGTTGTTCACCACGTCCAGCGAGAACTCGTGCCAGCCACTGCCCGCGACGATCTTGCCGGGCAGGCCGGAGATGTCCACGTCGACCTTGGTGTCCTCGCACATGGACGGCTCGGGTTTTGGAGATTCCGACTCCTCCGGTGCGGACGTGCTCGGCGCCGGGCTGGTCGGGGAGACGGAGGTGCTCGGGGTCGGCTCCGCCTCGTCCTCGCCCTCGGAGCCGCTGGGCGTGGGCTTCGGCTCCTCGTCGTTCCCGGGCTCGTCGTTCCCGGGCTCGTCGTTCCCGGGCTCGTCGGTCTCGGTGTCGTCGGGGGTGCCCGGGGCGTCGGTGGGATCGGTCGTGGCCGGAGGGGCGTCCGTCTCCTCCTCGCCCTCCTCGCCCGTCCCGGGGGCGTCGGTCGAAGTGACGGTCGGCGACGGGTTTGTCGACTCGGTGGCGTAGGCGGCCGGAGCCGCGAGGAGCGCTGCCGGGGCTATCACTGCTGTCGCGGCGGCGACAGCCATGGCACGGCGGAGCTTCATGAAAACCTCGGGAAGTCGGGTGTACCGTCGGTTGCGGCACGCGTCGGGTGGAGGCCTCCGCGGTGGGGCGCGGGAGTGGCCCATGGTTCCGGTGCGTTTGATCACCGAACCCTGTGAACGGTTGTCCTGGGCCTGACATAATTTTTATGTGACGTGGATCACTCGAGGGTGTGGTCCGTCGAGGCGCCCGTGCGACCGGGACAGGGAGGCGCGCGGAGCCGACGAGGGCTGCGGCAGGCTCTCCCGTACCTGACGCGAGCTTCGTCGCCCGGCAGGGGAAGGGCCCCGCCGGGCGGAGTCGCGGGGCCCTTCCTGCGTCGGCACCGGCGCCAGGGAAGCGCCGGTGCCGGAGCGGCACCAAGGGGGCGGCGCCGCTGGTCTCGAACGGCCATGGACGGTCATGAGCGGAGACTGTCTCGAGTGTGGATCGTCTGCCGTCTGGTGCCTGATGTGGTTCTGCTCGTCCGATGGTGGTGCCGACCGGACCGGGACCTGTTCCGCCGGTCGGCTCCGGGCGTCCCCGGAGCCGACCGCTCTCCCGGATGACCGGGTTGCTGTCCCCTGCCGTCCGGTCACCGGTCCGGAGTGAGGTCCCACGACGCACGGCACGAGCCGCACGTCTCCTCGCTCCGGCGGGCCACGCGTGGTTCTGTCGGGCCCGCCCCTGGCTGACACGGACACCGGTACCAACGGTGCGAGCCCGGTCCCGGTCACGCACCGTACGGGTGAGAAGGGACGCGTACGTCTGTAAGGGGTGCGTACGCCTGTACCGGAACGGGGGTCCGGAGTCGGCGGCCGGGAGTCAGATCCTGCCGCGGCACAGCTCCAGCAGGGTCATCGCGAGCGTGGTGCCGGGCTTGCCCAGGGCGTCCCTGTAATGACCGAGGACCTCCATCTCCCGGGAGAGGTTCACCCGCCGGCCGCCGGAGGTGATCCGTTCCTGCTGGATGACGGCCGACACGGCCATCCGCTCCTGGACCAGGCCGATGATCCGATCGTCGAGCGCGTCGATCCGCTCGCGCGCGCCGGTGATCACACCGGCGGCCTCGGCGGTACGGGCGCCGGTCTTCTCGGTGCTCGCGGCTTCGGTGGTCGCCGTGGTCGCCGTGGTCGCCGTGGTGGCCGTGGTGGTTGTCGTCATGTCGGGGCTCCTCGTCGGACGGTGCGGAGTGCCCGGGTGCATGGTCCGAAAACGTCAGGCGCCCCGGACCTTGTCGGCCCGGGGCGCCTGGGAAGTTGCTCGTCAGTGGCTCAAGCAGCACGACCATGGCAGCCGGTGGGCCGGTTGCCATAGGTAAAGAGGAAGGTCGGGTGCGTGAGCATGGGCCCAGTATGCCGCGCGGTCCCCGGCCGGCCAACACGGGCCGCATACTGAGACGGGCCCCACCGCGCGGTGCCGCGGCCCGGTGCCCGCGCGGGCACCGGGAGTGAGGGGGCGGGCGGGCACGCGCCTCCCGGTAGAATCGGGAGGCACCAGATCCCGCCCCACCGCCGGAAGGCACCTCGTGTCATCAGCGACTTCCGCTGCCCACGCGCCCGACACCGTCCTGGTCGTCGATTTCGGCGCGCAGTACGCCCAGCTCATCGCCCGTCGCGTCCGCGAGGCCCGGGTCTACAGCGAGATCGTGCCGAGCACCATGCCGGTCGCGGAGATCCTCGCCAAGAACCCGGCGGCGATCATCCTCTCCGGCGGCCCCTCGTCCGTGTACGAGGAGGGCGCCCCCACCGTCGACCGTGCGCTCTTCGAGGCCGGCGTCCCGGTCTTCGGCATGTGCTACGGCTTCCAGCTCATGGCGCAGACCCTCGGCGGCCAGGTGGACAACACCGGCTCCCGTGAGTACGGCCGTACCGGACTGCACGTCTCCAAGGCGGCCTCCACCCTCTTCGAGGGCACCCCGGAGGAGCAGGCGGTGTGGATGTCGCACGGCGACGCCTGTTCCGCGGCCCCGGAGGGCTTCGCCGTCACGGCGTCCACGGACGTCGTCCCGGTCGCCGCCTTCGAGAACGACGCCAAGAAGCTCTACGGCGTCCAGTACCACCCCGAGGTCATGCACTCCACGCACGGGCAGCAGGTGCTGGAGCACTTCCTGTACCGGGGCGCCGGCCTGAGCCCGGACTGGACCACCGGCAACGTCATCGAGGAGCAGGTCGCCGCCATCCGCGAGCAGGTCGGCGACCGGCGCGCCATCTGCGGCCTGTCCGGCGGAGTGGACTCCGCCGTCGCCGCGGCCCTCGTCCAGAAGGCCATCGGTTCGCAGCTGACCTGCGTGTACGTCGACCACGGCCTGATGCGCAAGGGCGAGACCGAGCAGGTCGAGAAGGACTTCGTGGCCGCGACCGGCGTCCAGCTGAAGGTCGTCGACGCGTCGGAGCGGTTCCTGGCCGCGCTCAAGGGCGTCTCGGACCCCGAGGAGAAGCGGAAGATCATCGGCCGCGAGTTCATCCGGGTCTTCGAGCAGGCCCAGGCCGAGATCATCGCGGACGCGGGCCCGGCCGTGGAGTTCCTGGTCCAGGGCACCCTCTACCCGGACGTCGTCGAGTCCGGCGGCGGCACCGGCGCCGCCAACATCAAGTCGCACCACAACGTCGGCGGGCTCCCCGAGGACCTCGAGTTCCAGCTGATCGAGCCGCTGCGCCAGCTGTTCAAGGACGAGGTCCGGCGGGTCGGCCAGGAGCTCGGCCTGCCCGACGAGATCGTCCAGCGCCAGCCGTTCCCCGGCCCCGGGCTCGGCATCCGTATCGTCGGCGAGGTGACCAAGGAGCGGCTCGACCTGCTGCGCGAGGCCGACGCCATCGCCCGCGAGGAACTCACCGGGGCCGGCCTCGACCGGGACATCTGGCAGTGCCCGGTGGTCCTGCTCGCGGACGTCCGCAGCGTCGGGGTCCAGGGCGACGGCCGGACCTACGGCCACCCGGTCGTCCTGCGCCCGGTGTCCTCCGAGGACGCCATGACCGCCGACTGGTCGCGGCTGCCGTACGACGTCCTCGCGAAGATCTCGACCCGCATCACCAACGAGGTACGGGACGTCAACCGCGTCGTCCTCGACGTGACGTCCAAGCCGCCGGGGACCATCGAGTGGGAGTGACGCCCGGCGGGGAGTGGCCCCTGCCACGTCCCGCCAGGCCCCTGTAGGGCCCGGCGGGCCTTTCAGGTCCGCTTGAGCGTGCGCACCGGTTCACCGGGCTTCCAGACCTGGAGGACGAGATACGTCTCGTCCTCCACACAGGTCCGTACGACCTCCGTCACCTCGGTGCGGAAGAGGTGGAACGGTTCCGGCGGTTCCACCTCCTCGGTGTATCCACGCCGGCTTTCCTCGTCCTCGACCTCGACCGCCCGGCCGCTGATCCGGACGTCCCCGCCGCCCATGCCCGTGCCCGGGCCGGGGTTCGCCTGCAGCGCGAAGCGCGGGTCGCGGCGCAGGTCGAGTGCCTTGAGCGAGCCCGGCATCATGCCCAGCCACAGCTCGCCGTTCAGGAAACGCACCTCCAGGCCGGTGGTGCGCGGCGACCCGTCCTTGCGCAGAGTGGCGAGGACGTGGTGGGTGTGCGTGGCGAACCGCTCCTCCACGGTCTTCGCGAGGGCGGGTTCGGCTGTGGCGAAGGCCTCCCAGTTCGTGTTCATGGGCCGAGTGTGGCGGGGATACCGGACGTCTCGTGTCGGGTATCCGCCGAGTCCTCCGGACGGAGGTCATCCGGACGGCGGCTTCCCGATGGCGGCGCCCGGATGTCGCCTTTGTCACGTCGCACCGGATCTTTGTGGAATCGATCTGTCGTCCGTGGCTGCACGACGGTAACTTCCGCACCATGCGACACTCCCTGCTGGAGGACTTATGCACGGGCAGACCCCGCCCCCGCCCCCGCCCCCGCCCCTGCCCACCGACCGGCTGCGGTTCGCCATGCCGCCCATGCACGAGTCGGTCGAGGACGAGCGCCGGCACCGCAAGGAGCGGCTCGCGGGCGCACTGCGGCTGTTCGGGCGGCTCGGCTTCGAGGACGGCGTCTCCGGGCACATCACCGCACGCGATCCCGAGTTCACGGACTGCTTCTGGGTCAATCCGTTCGGGATGCCCTTCCGGTACGTCACCGTGAGCGACCTGGTGCTCGCCAACCGGGACGGCCAGGTGGTCCAGGGCGGCTACCGCGTCAACCAGGCGGCGTTCACCATGCACGCGCAGGTGCACATGGCGCGACCCGACGTCGTCGCCGTCGCACACTGCCACTCGGTGCACGGCCGCGCGCTCGCCGCCCTCGGCGACCTGCTCGACCCGATCAGCCAGGAGAGCTGCGCGTTCTACGAGGACCACACCCTCTACAACACCTACAGCGGCGTCACCGTCGACGCGGACGAGGGCCGGCGCATCGCGGCCGTGCTCGGCTCCCACAAGGCGTTGGTGCTGCGCAATCACGGGCTGCTCACCGTGGGGGACTCGGTGGACGCGGCGGCCTGGTGGTTCGTGTCCATGGAACGCTCCTGCCAGGTGCAGCTCAGCGCGAAGGCGGCGGGCCGGCCCGTGCTGATCGACCACCGGCAGGCGGTGGCGACGCGGGAGCAGTTGGGCGGGGACCTGGTGGCGTGGATCAACTACCAGCCGATGTGGCGGGACATCAGCCGAAGCGAACCCGACCTGCTGACCTGATCTGACCTGACCTGACCTGACCTGATCCGAGGCGCCTGCCCCGTCCTGACGTGCCGGGTGGGGGAATTCCTGCGGCCGGGTCAACATGAGGCCTCGGACTTCACTCTCACGTGCCGGACCTGTCGGGTGAAGAGGGCCGGACGTAGGGCACAATTCGCTTTCGTTGCAGGGGAGTTGTCTGCACCGGTACAGGCGGCCGGAAACGCTGTCGTGATCATGAACGTGGATGCGGGGAAGGCGGGCTTCGGGCGTGGCGGTGCAGGAGGCGAGACAGGGCGGCGCGGAGGCGGGCGCCCACGAGAGCGGCTGCGCCTGCGGGGACTGTCCGCACGGAGCGCGTGAGGGGCATCGGCGCGCGGTCGCCGCGTTCCTACTGAAACGCGAGGAGTTCGCGGCCGGCCACGGGCTGCCCGCGGCGGTGGCCCACTCGGCGTCCGCCTCCCGCCAATGGATCTCGGAAGAGCTGGCGCAGGCCGCCGAACTCGTCGCCCGGCGCGGCCGGGCCGAGGGGGCGGTCTGGCTGGTGCGCGTGTGGCGCCGGACGGTGGTGGTGGTCTGGTCGGCGGTCGTCCTGTTGCTCCTGGGCCAGGCGCTCACGGCGATCGGCCCGGGGTGGAGCGCCGCCCGCACGGCCGGACTGCTGGCCGCGCTGGTGGTCGCCGGTGCGCTGACCGCGGCCTCCTGGTTCCACCGGGCGCGCGGCGGGGTACTGGCCCCGGTCGTCGGGGAGGACAACCGCCTCTCCACGTCCCGTGCGGTGGCGTCCGCCTGGGTGCTCTTCCTGGCGTACGCGGTGCTGGTCCTGGTCGGACAACTGGCCGTCGCCTCCGACCACCGGGAACGTGACGCGCTGATCGCCGGGCTGGAACTCGCCCGCGGTGCGGGTGTGGTGACCGTCCTCGCCGTGATGTGCGGGATCGCCGTGGTGGTGCGGCGGGTGGTCGGGCTGCGCGTGCAGGGACAGCGGCTGCAGAAGGTGCGCGCGGACCGGCCCCGGGCGGCCGATCTGCTGACCGACGACGCGGGCCGGGGCGCCTTCGCCGACATCCAGTACGTCGTGGTCAGCGGCGTCGCGCTGGCATTCGCGGCGGTGCGGCTGGCGCGGCGGCCGGACCAACTGCCGGACCTGCCCTGGGGGCTAGCCGTGGTCGTGCTGGTGTCGGCGGCGACCTATCTCGCCGGGAAGTACGCGGAGGGCGGCCGGCCGGTGATCCTCTCGGTGGTACGGGCGCGGGAGGCCGGTGACCTGGACGCGCCGATCCGGACCGGCGACGACATCGAGATCCGCGGGGCCGGCTTCGTGCCGCTGGGCGCGCAGGGAGCCGACCGGCTGGCCCGTATGGTCGTCCGGGTGGGCACCGTGCACGTCCACGTACCGCTGGTGCCGGTGGCAGGCGGCTTCGACAACCCGACGGACGCCCTGCTGACGGTTCCGGTCCCGGCGGACGTGGAACCGGGGCGCGTCGAGGTGCAGGTCGTCACGGCGGCAGGAGTGGAGACGAACCGGTACGCGATCGACGTGACGGACTAGGCCGGGCGCTCTCGAGCCTCCTCCGTTGCCCTCCGGTGAACGTCCGAAAAAATCCGGACGGCCTGGATTGATCCGGTGTCAATTGCCGTACGTATGCTCTGGTGAGGGGGTCTCGGTACGGCGGCGAGAGGCGGCAGACGGCGATGACTCACGAGATGCGAGCGGATACTTACGGCCCCCCGCTCGACGGTGACAGAGGCTGGCGGGAGACCGCCACGCGGTACGCCCTCCTTCCTCTGCGAATATTTCTGGGCGTCACCTTCCTCTATGCGGGCATCGACAAGCTCACCGACAGCGCGTTCATGAAGGACGCCGGGGCCGGGTCGATCGGCGACATGATGCGGGCCGTCCGCGACTCCTCGGCCCTTCCCGCACTGGTCGACATGTCCCTGGAGAGTCCCGTCGCCTTCGGCTACGCCATGGCCTTCGGCGAGCTGGCCGTCGGGATCGGAACCCTGATCGGCCTGCTCACCCGGCTGGCCGCCCTCGGCGGTGCGCTGATCTCGCTCAGCCTGTGGCTGACGGTGAGCTGGGCCGCCGAGCCCTACTACTACGGCAATGATCTCCCTTACCTCATGGCCTGGACTCCGCTGCTGCTGGCGGGCGCCCCCCTCCTCTCCGTGGACGCCGCACTCCGCTCGCGACGGCGACAGCGGGCGGGAAACTACCGGTAGGGCCACGCTTTCCACAGGGCGGATCCGCCCGTCCCGTCGGCCGGGACGCCTCGCGCCGGGTCGCCTCCCAGGCTGCCTCGCCGAGCTGTCGCCGCGTCGCGCCGCGCCGCTCTTTGTCAGGCCGGTGACTTCGTGTGGGTCTCCCGGGCGCCGGAGCGTCTGTGCCGGCGTATCAGCGCCGTCACGGCGGCCACTGCCCCGGCCAGGCACAGACCGCCCGTGACGACCGGAATCGCGACGAACCACGGTGTCTCCCAGGCGCCACCCGCGTCGCCCGCGTAGAGCACGGCGGCGAGGGTCAGGAAGAGGCCGGCGACCAGCCTGCCGGGCTGGAACTCATGACGTAGCACGGCTCACCTCCACCTGTCCCGCACCGACGTGGACGTCCAGGTCGAGCGTCCCTGTCCTCTTGACGCCCGCAGGGGGCCGCAAGGTCAGTTCCTCGTGCTTGCCCGGTGCCACGTCCACGTCCTTCTGTGTGTCGCCGGGCAGCTGGATGTCGCCCACTCCCACGTCGATGCTGAGCCTCACGGTCACGCCCTCGGGCACGATCACGTGGACGCGGCCCACACCGACGTCCGCCCGCGTCGACACGGTCTCTCCCCCGGGTATCCGTGCCTTGGACAGATCCAGGATGCCGGTGCCCGTGCCCAGGTCGTAGACCGGGCGTATCCGGGCGACCGAAGCGGGCTCCCAGGTGGTGCGCGTCCACTCGGTGCCGATGTCCTTGGACATGGCCGACGAGGCGGCGAGCAGCCCCGCGGTGATGACCGCCAGGAGAATCGACCCCGCTCCGGTGCGGCCCAGGAAGGCACTGACCGCCAGACCGATCCCGAAGACGGCGAGCGCACACGCGAGGCCGGTCTGCAGGCTGGTGCCGAGCGGCTGCTCCGCCCAGGTCAGGCCCGTGCCCAGACCGGCCGCGAGCAGGGCGAGCAGGAAGATCCAGCCGCCGATCCAGCGGGGGCCGCGTGGCTTCACCGGCCGGCGAGGGGTGCATGAGCCGCCGCGGGCGGAGGAGTGGGGGGTGAGTCTGACGTCGACCACGGAGGCGATGTCCACGTCCCGGGAGTCCCGGGGACCCCACAGGTAGCCCGTGCCCCCGATGTGCGTACCGTCCTTCACGATGGGATCGCGCCACCACGAGGAGAAGGCGGCGGGAACCGGCGGTGCCTGGGGCTCCGGCGGGGCATCGGCCGCGGCCTGGGCGGCGAGAGGGTCGGGGCTGGGGGTACCGCGTTGCCGCGACCAGTACCCGGCGCCGGCGAGCAGCAGGGAGAGCATCACGGCGAAACTCAGCAACCCGCCGTTGTTCAGCATGCTGAGGAAGACACCGCAGCCGACCAGCGCGAAGAGCACGGCCGTCAGCGTGTGGCCGTCGACCCGGCCGGTCAGCAGCCTGCGGACCCCGTTCTCCTCCTCGCCCTCGTACGGGACGACGAGCCAGGCGAAGCCGTAGAAGATGAGGCCGACGCCACCGGTGGCGGAGAGCACCGCCAGCGTGATGCGGAAGATCACCGGGTCCATGTCGCACTGCCGGCCGAGCCCGGAGCACACCCCGCCGAGCATCTGGTGCCGGAGGTCGCGCCGGAAACGGTGCGGCGGCTCGGGTACGGATGGCTCGCCCGGAGGACGCGGAGCCCCGGCGGGCGCGGTCTCCCCGGCAGCCCCACCGCCTGCCGTACCCGCGGCGGGCGCGCCCTCCCGCGGCCCGGCACCCCCGGGAGGGCGCGGGCCGGAGCCGGGTCCCGGACCCGTCGCGGCGTGCTCGTGATCTGTCATGGGTCCATGGTGGCGGGCGAGCCGCCGCGACGGCAGTCGGGACGACCCTGGCCGGACCCTGATATCGGCCCTGAGGGGCGGCCGGGGGGAGCGTCCGGGAGGCCTGATCCCCAGAAATCGTCGGTCCCGGAGATCAGGGGAGTCTCCGGGACCGACCCTGATGCCCCGGAACCAGGGGCCGTGTGACCATCATTGACATGTCGGAAGCCGCAGCAGCGCCCCTCGCCGAGCCGCGGCCGCCGCGCAAGCTCTACCGCAGCAGTGACGGACGCTGGCTCGGTGGTGTGGCGCGGGGGCTCGCCGGACACCTCGGGCTGCCCGTGGTCTGGGTACGGCTCGTCTTCGTCGGCCTGTTCATGGCCGACGGTCTCGGCGCCCTGCTGTATGCCGCCTTCTGGTTCTTCGTACCGCTCGGGGTCGGCGGGGTGGACGCCCAGAAGCCGCCCGCCCCGGTCACGACGGAGAGAGCGCCGGACGGCCGGCGCCGACTCGTCACCCGCAGACCGGACAAGGGCCAGATCGTCGCCCTGCTTCTCATGGTCGTCGTGACCATGGTCTTCGTCGGCAACGTGAACACGTCCAACGGGGCCAGGGCCTACCTGTGGCCGACCGTGCTGGTCGGCGCGGGCGTCGCCCTCGTGTGGCGGCAGGCGGACAACGCGCGCCGGGCCCGCTGGGTCGAGGTCGGCAGCCGCCGCCGCACGGTCACCCTGCTGCGGGCCGGGGCCGGCGTCCTGCTGGTGACGGCCGGGGTGTCGGGCATCTTCGTGCTCCGGGGCTCGGGCGCCCACCTCGTCTCGGTGCTCCAGGCGGCCCTCGCGGTCCTCGTCGGGATCACACTCCTCGCCGGCCCCTACCTCGTGCGCATGAGCCAGGACCTCTCCGAGGAACGGCTGATGCGCATCCGCGCCCAGGAGCGCGCCGAGGTGGCCGCCCACGTCCACGACTCGGTGCTGCACACCCTTACCCTGATCCAGCGCAACGCCGACAGTCCGGGCGAGGTGCGCCGGCTCGCCCGCGCCCAGGAGCGCGACCTGCGCACCTGGCTCTACAAACCCGAGGGCACCGGCAAGGACGAGGCCGACGAGCCCGCCACCCTGGCCGACGCCGTACGGCGCAATGCCGCGGAGGTGGAGGACAAGCACGGCGTCCCCATCGAGGTCGTCGTCGTCGGCGACTGTCCGCTCGACGAGAAGACCGGCCCGCAGATGCAGGCCGCACGCGAGGCTATGGTGAACGCGGCCAAGTACGGTGGCGAGGGGGGTGCCGTACAGGTCTACGCCGAAGTCGAGGGAAGGACGGTCTTCGTGTCCGTCCGGGACCGCGGCCCCGGCTTCGACCTCGACTCGATACCCGCCGACCGCATGGGTGTCAGAGAATCGATCATCGGCCGCATGGAGCGCAACGGCGGCACGGCGCGACTGCGCGCGGTGCCGGACGGCGGCACGGAGGTCGAGCTGGAGATGGAAAGGGCGGAGAAGACGTCATGAGCGAGCCGACCGGGCCGACCGGGACGACCGAGCCGAACGGGACGAACGGTGCGGCGGGGCCGGCCGACGGCACCGGACGCCACGTGCGCGTCGTCCTCGTCGACGACCACCGCATGTTCCGCACGGGCGTCCAGGCCGAGATCGGACAGACCGAGCAGACCGGCGTCGAAGTGGTCGGCGAGGCCGCGGACGTCGACCAGGCGGTCACGGTCATCACCGCGACCCGGCCCGAAGTCGTGCTCCTCGACGTGCACCTGCCCGGTGGCGGCGGCGTGGAGGTGCTCCGCCGCTGCGCCCCGTTGATGGGTGACACCGAGCAGCCGGTCCGCTTCCTGGCGCTGTCCGTCTCGGACGCGGCGGAGGACGTGATCGGCGTGATCCGGGGCGGCGCCCGCGGATACGTCACGAAGACGATCACCGGGGCCGACCTGGTCGACTCCATCTTCCGGGTCCAGGAGGGCGACGCCGTCTTCTCGCCCCGCCTGGCCGGCTTCGTCCTCGACGCCTTCGCCTCGACCGACGCCCCGCCGGTCGACGAGGACCTCGACCGCCTCACCCAGCGCGAGCGCGAGGTACTGCGGCTGATCGCCCGGGGCTACGCGTACAAGGAGATCGCCAAGCAGCTCTTCATCTCCGTGAAGACGGTCGAGTCCCACGTCTCGGCGGTGCTGCGCAAGCTCCAGCTGTCCAACCGCCACGAACTGACCCGCTGGGCTACGGCACGGCGCCTGGTGTGACTGGTGGACGACCTACTGCGGGCGCAAGCCGTGTCGGTTCAATGCTGCCCCGCGGGAGTGCCACGTCGAACCGCACCTCCTTGTCGGTACCGCACTCCCTTCTCCGGGTGCCCCAGTCCTCCGCCGGAGTCACCACCCATGTGAGTCCTCGGCCCGACTCGTAGTCCGGGCAGGCGGCAGTCGGCGTCGGCAGCGTGTCGTCGGCGTCTGCCACCGTGATGCGGAGAGGGGTGTCCGTGAGTTCGCAGCGGGACCGGGTCTCACGGCCCGCCGGGACCTTCGCGTGGCGGTGGGCGTTGGTCATCAGCTCGCTCAGGAGGAGCTCCGCCGTGTCCGTCACGTCTTGTGGCAGCTCCCAGGGCGTCGCCTGTTCGCGGAACAGCGCGCGTGCTCTGCCCACGCTTCTCGTGTGACGCGGCAGACGCCACTCGATGTCCCTCGGGGCGGTCCGGCTTCGACGGCAGGAAGCGCTGACCCGACGGATCGGCGTGCTCGGCGGATCCGTGCTCCACGAGGCTGCGCTGCGCACTGGAGTTGGTGGCGAGGAGGTCATGAGGGCTCAACCCGAGCGTCTACGGGAGGTCGGGCGAAGTCGCCACGTACCGGTGCGGGTACTTCCGATCGGCCGCTGCAACGGTGTCGCCCTGGCTGGCCCCATCGTTGTACTGGAAACGCCTGACCGTGACATGTCGGCTTATGCGGAAGGGCCGGAGGTCAGTGTCCTGCATGCCAGTCCGGACAAAGTGAGTGTGTTGAACCAGAGGCCTGCCGTGATCCGCACCCATGCCCTCAGTATCGAGGAGTCGGCCGGGTACATCAGAAGGGTGGCGGAGGAGGTGTGAGCGACGGCTTGGCATGGTCCGAGTCCAGTTGCAGCGACGATCAGGGCGGCGCCTGCCCAGAAGCAGCCCTTGTCTGGCGGAAGTCCAGCCACAGGGACAGCGAGGGAAGCAACTGCGTCGAAGTCGCCTCCTGCCCCCGCACCGTCCACGTCCGGGACTCGAGGCTCGGCGCCCGGAGTCCCCGGTTCGCCGCCGCCGGAGGTGGCTGGACCGCGTTCGTCGCGTACGCCCGTACCGGAGCTTGAGCTTCCAGGGGCGAAGGGGCGAAGGGCGAGGCTCGAGGCCGGAGGGCCGGGGCGGTGTCGGGCGGAGAGCGGGAGTCTCGTTAGGCTCCGGCCTCATGGACGTACTCATCCGCCTCTTCGTCGGACTGCACATCATCGGCATCGCGTCGCTGCTCGGCGGGTTCCTCACCCAGATGAAGGCGATGGGTCAGGGCACCGCCCGCTTCGTCCCCGCGATGCTGCACGGTGCGGTGACGATGCTGGTCACCGGTGTGGTTCTGGTCGGGCTCAACCAGGCGCAGGACTATTCCGTCGACAACATCAAGATCGGCGTCAAGCTCGCCCTGCTGATCGTGATCCTCGGCCTGGTCTACGTGAAGCGGGACGACGAGAAGGTGGACAAGGGCCTGTTCGGGCTGGTCGGGCTGCTGACCACGGCGAACATCTTCATCGCCGTGCTCTGGACCTGACGGGCCCCCGCACAGGGCCACCGCGCGGTGACGATGCTGGTCACCGCGCGTACGGCGCCGGAACGCGGCCTCGGTCAGGCCGGGCGGACCACGCTGTGGATCGACGACTCGCCGTCGTAGAAGACGGACTCCTCGCGGACGTAGGTGCCGGGCTTCGGGGCGTGGATCATCATGCCGTTGCCGATGTAGAGGCCCACGTGGGTGATGTCGTCGTAGAAGAAGACGAGGTCGCCGGGCTGGGCCTGGGACACCGGGACCGTGGTCCCGGCCTCGACCTGGTCGTAGGTGGTGCGGGGCAGGGAGACACCCGCGGCCCTCCACGCGCCCTGGGTCAGGCCCGAGCAGTCGTAGGAGCCGGGGCCGGTGGCGCCCCAGACGTAGGGCTTGCCGATCTGCGCGCGGGCGAAGGCGAGGGCCTTCTCGGCCTTGGCCGCGTACGAGGAGGCCGTCGAGGCCGGCAGCGTGGTCGTCGTGGAGCCGCCGGACGTGCCGGAGGAGCCCGACGCGCCCGAAGTGCCGCTCGCCGCCTCCTGCTGCCGCGCCTCCTCCTCGGCCTTCTGCTGCTCCGCCTGCTGCCGGGCGAGCTCGGCGGCCTTGCGGGCGGCCTCTTCCTGCTTCTTCTCCTCGATCGCCGCGAGCCGCGCCTTCTCCTCGGCGGTCAGCTTCGACATCAGCTCACGCGCGGTGCTGAGCTTCTTCTGGACGGTGGCCTTGGCGGTCTTCAGGGCGTCCTGGGACTCGGTGAGCGTCTCGAGGCTCTCGGTGGCCTCCCTGCGCTTCTCCATCGTCTCGGACTGCTGGGTGACGTAGTCGTCGACCGCTTCCTTCTGGCGGCCGGTCATCCGGTCCAGCAGCTGGTCCTGGTCGAAGAAGTCCTGCGGGGAGTCCGCGAGCAGGAAGGTCGCCGTGTCGGGGATGCCGGCACCGGTCCGGTACTGGGCGGCGGCGAAGGAACCCAGTTCCTCCCGCGCCTCGTTGAGCGTCTGGGTGCGCTTGGCCACGTCGTCGAGGAGCGTGTCGACGCGCTTGCGCTGTTTCGCGGTCCTCTCCTTGGCCCCGTTGTACTTCTCGGTCGCCGACTCCGCCTGGCGGTAGAGGTCGCCGACCTTCTTCTCGACCTCCTCCAGGCTCGGCCGGTCGTCGTCCGAAGGGGCGGCGTCGGCCGTCTGGGAGAGGAGGGCGACGGAGGTGAGGGCCGCCGTGGCGAGAGCGGGGGTCCGTATGCCGGCCACGCGCGTACCCGGGGTGCGCGACTTGCGGTGCGACGCCAAGGGAGGCGACTCCTTCCAACGTTCCGCCGCGGGGGAGCGGCAGGGGCTCCCGGGCCGTGCCGGCCCCGGGGAGGTTCGGGAGGGGTGCGGGCGGGGTGGACCGGAAGGACTGCCCCACGGCTGCTCCGGGGAGGGAGCGGCCGGTTCACCCCGGGTTCCCGGTGGGCCCCCGGCTCCGACTGCCGCGGCGGCAGTGACGGACTCGGCAAAGGCCGCTCGCCCGGCGAGGTTCACCGGTGGGGGTCGCGCGGCCCGCCCGAACCGTAGCCAACTCATGTGGCTCGTGTGAAGGTTGATGGGTGATATGCCCGATACATTTTCGTGACCTTCTTCGTCACGTCACACAGGGTGAGGGAGTGCTCCTGAAGGGTGGGCGCGCGTCCGGTCGCCGGTCGCGCGGCGGCGGCCGCCGGGGGACGGGCCGGAATGCGGGGATGTTCCCGGGGTGGCCGCGGGTTGTCGGCGGGGCGGCCTAGACTCGGAGAGCGATGAGCAGCCTCTTTGACGACAGCTTCCTGGCGGACCTCCAGGGCCGGCGCGGCCCCGTGGAGGAGCCCCCGCCGCCACCCGAGGACGATCACGTACCGGAGGAGGTTCCGGACGATCTGTTCGGCGGGAAGTTCGACGTGCCGCCGGACCGGGACACCCACTACCGCGACGGTGCCCCGCGCCCGGTGCTCGACCCCGCGGCCCTCCTGGAAGGGCTGAACGACAACCAGCGTGCTGCCGTCGCGCACTCCGGCTCCCCGCTGCTCATCGTGGCCGGCGCCGGCTCCGGCAAGACCCGGGTGCTCACCCACCGCATCGCGCACCTGCTGGCCGCGCGGAGCGTCCACCCGGGCCAGATCCTCGCGATCACCTTCACCAACAAGGCCGCCGGCGAGATGAAGGAGCGCGTCGAGCAGCTCGTCGGCCCGCGCGCGAACGCGATGTGGGTCATGACGTTCCACAGCGCCTGTGTGCGCATCCTGCGCCGCGAGAGCAAGAGGCTCGGCTTCACGTCGTCGTTCTCCATCTACGACGCCGCCGACTCCAAGCGCCTGATGGCCCTGGTCTGCCGCGACCTGGACCTCGACCCGAAGCGCTTCCCGCCCAAGTCCTTCACCGCCAAGATCAGCAACCTGAAGAACGAGCTGGTCGACGAGGAGGACTTCGCCGCACAGGCGGGCGACGGCTTCGAGAAGACCCTCGCCCAGGCCTACGCGCTCTACCAGTCGCGGCTGCGCGAGGCCAACGCCCTCGACTTCGACGACCTGATCATGACCACGGTCAACCTGCTCCGCGCCTTCCCGGACGTCGCCGAGCACTACCGCCGCCGTTTCCGGCACGTCCTCGTGGACGAGTACCAGGACACCAACCACGCCCAGTACGCCCTCGTGCGCGAGCTGGTCGGCACCTCCGGGCACCCCGTCGGCGTACCGGCGGGCGCGGACGACCTGCCGCCCGCCGAACTGTGCGTGGTGGGCGACGCCGACCAGTCGATCTACGCCTTCCGCGGCGCGACGATCCGCAACATCCTCCAGTTCGAGGAGGACTACCCGAGCGCGACGACGATCCTGCTGGAGCAGAACTACCGCTCCACGAAGACGATCCTGGGCGCCGCCAACGCCGTCATCGAGCGCAACGAGTCCCGCCGCCCCAAGAACCTGTGGACCAACGCGGGCAGCGGCGCGCGGATCACCGGGTACGTCGCCGACACCGAGCACGACGAGGCCCAGTTCGTCTCCGACGAGATAGACCGCCTCACGGACGCGGGCGAGGCCAGGGCCGGTGACGTCGCCGTCTTCTACCGGACCAACGCCCAGTCCCGTGTCTTCGAAGAGGTCTTCATCCGGGTCGGTCTGCCCTACAAGGTCGTCGGGGGTGTCCGCTTCTACGAGCGCAAGGAGGTCCGGGACGTCCTGGCCTACCTGCGGGTGCTCGCCAACCCCGAGGACTCGGTGCCGTTGCGCCGCATCCTCAACGTCCCCAAGCGGGGCATCGGCGACCGCGCGGAGGCGATGATCGACGCCCTCTCCCAGCGGGAGAAGATCAGTTTCCCCCAGGCGCTGAAGCGCGTCGACGAGGCGTACGGCATGGCCGCGCGCTCCACGAACGCGGTGAAGCGGTTCAACACCCTGATGGAGGACCTCCGGACGATCGTCGAGTCCGGAGCGGGCCCGGCGACCGTCCTGGAGGCGGTCCTCGAACGGACTGGTTACCTCGCCGAGTTGCAGGCCTCCACCGACCCGCAGGACGAGACCCGGATCGAGAACCTTCAGGAACTCGCCGCCGTCGCGCTGGAGTTCGAGCAGGAGCGCGGCGAAGAAGAACAGAGCACGCTGGCCGACTTCCTGGAGCAGGTCGCACTGGTCGCCGACTCCGACCAGATCCCGGACGAGGACGAGGACGGCTCCGGCGTCATCACCCTGATGACCCTGCACACCGCCAAGGGTCTGGAGTTCCCGGTCGTCTTCCTGACCGGCATGGAGGACGGCGTCTTCCCGCACATGCGTGCCCTCGGGGAGACCAAGGAGCTGGAGGAGGAGCGGCGCCTGGCGTACGTCGGCATCACCCGTGCGCGTGAGCGGCTGTATCTCACCCGGTCCACGCTGCGCAGCGCCTGGGGGCAGCCGTCGTACAACCCGCCTTCCCGGTTCCTGGAGGAGATCCCGGCCACCCACCTGGAGTGGAAGAGGACGGGCGCGACCGCGCCCGTGTCCTCCGGGCCGGTGTCGGGGGTGGCGGCCTCGCTGTCGTCGTCCCGGTCCCGCTCGTCGGCGTCGGGCGCGTCCGGCTTCGCCACGCGACGGGCCGCCGAGAAGCCGGCGGTGTCGCTGGCGGTCGGGGACCGGGTCACGCACGACCAGTTCGGGCTCGGTACCGTCGTCGCGGTGAAGGGCACGGGCGGCAACGCCGAGGCGACGATCGACTTCGGGGACACCAAGCCGAAGCGGCTGCTGCTGCGGTACGCGCCGGTCGAGAAGCTGTAACCGGGGGTCCGGCACACCCGGAGCCTTCGCCGCCACGAAGCGGCGAAGGCCCGCGGGCGAGGGGCGAGGGCGACCTGCTTCACGGGGCCCGGCCCGTTTCGTCACAGCCGGTACCCCCGACGGCGGGGCGGTTCTACGACGGTTCGAGGCCGTGGCTGCGGAACCAGGCCAGCGGGTCGATCGCCGAGCCGCCGGCCGGGCGGACCTCGAAGTGGAGGTGCGGACCGGTCGAGTTGCCCGAGTTGCCGGAGAAAGCGATCGGGTCGCCGGCCTTCACCGTGGTGCCGGAGGGGACCTGGTAGCTGGAGAGGTGGCAGTACCACGTCTCCGTACCGTCCATCGCCGTCACGATCATCATGTTGCCGTAGGCGCTGTTGTACTGGGTGCGGACCGTGCCGTCGGTCGCGGCCATCACCGTCGCGCCGTATGCGACGGGGAAGTCGATACCGGTGTGCAGGGACATCCAGTTGATGCCGGACTGGCCGTAGTAGGCGCTGAGGCCGTGCTGCGCGACGGGGAGCGCGAACTTCGGACGCAGCCGCTCCTGGCGGGCCGCCTCCTCCGCCGCCGCCTTGCGGTCGGCCTCCTGCTGCGCCTTCAGGTCGATGCGTTCCTGGGTGCGGCTCGCCCGGTCGGCGAAGTCGTCCGCCCCGGCGGAAAGGCTCTCGAGCTGGGTGTCGAGCTGGTTGTTGGCCACGGCGGGCTGCACCGGCTGCGCGTCCGCGGCGGTGGTCCTGGTCTCCTGGCCGCCGCCTTCTTCCGCCAGATCGCCGACCGAGGCCGCCGCGATACCGGCGACACCCATCACGCATGCCGAGGGCACGGCCACCGTCAGCAGCGCGGAACGCTTGGCGGGCGTGCGGCGGCGGGAGCGCGACCCGGCACGCGACGCCGAGCGCGGTGCGGGGATCGGGGTCGACTCCTCCTGGTCGTCGAGGAGCGGGGCCACCGCGGGCAGCTCACCGGTGTCGCCCGAAGAGTCCTGCGTGCACCCGTGGGGATCGTCGTGGGCGTTCCCGGACATGCCCTGCTCGTGCGGGTCCTGTCCGTAGGACTCCTCTTCGTGCGGCTCCCGGGCGGAGGCCCGGGAGCCGAAGGCGGAGGAGTCGGGAGCCTGCGGGTCGGGGTGCTGCTCGAACGTGGCTGTGGCCTGCTGGTCGAAGGGCACGGCCTGGTGTTCGTAGGAGTCCGCGTAGGCGTCCGGGGCCGGTGCGGCCGCGCTGCCGTCGGAGTTCCACTGTGTGGCGTCGTAGGCGCCGGTGTCGAAGGTCTGGGTGCCCCAGTGCCACTGCTGGGTGGGATCGGCGGTGCTCTGGGCGGCCTGGTCGGGCCGGAGCCACGCGCCGGAGTCCCACTGGCCGCTCGCGTCGGGCGCCGTGGCCTGCTGCGGCACCTCCGGTGCCTGCTGCTGCCCGGTGGTCCACGCGGTCGTGTCGTAGCCGCCGGTGTCGTAGCCGGCCTGCTGCTGAGCCGCGTACGCCTCGTGGGGCGCGGTGTCGTGGCCGACGGCGGACCAGGACCCGGTGGCATATGCCCCCTGGTCGTGGCGGTTGCCCGGAAGGTCACCGAAGAGGGGGTCGGTGGCGAAGGTCCCGGTGGCGTGGCCGCCGGTTCCCGAGCCCGTGGGGTCGAAACCGGTGGCGCCGTAGCCGTCGTACGTGGTGAAGTCGCCGTACTGGGCTTCCGGAGTGCCGTACGACGCGTAGTGCGCCGACGAGGTGTCGGAAGCCGAGGCCGGGGCCATGGTCCCCGACGGGTGACGGTCGTTCACCAACTTCTCTTTCGCCTCGACAACAGGGGCTGCCAGAGCAGTGCGGCGACTGTACCCGGCGGTACGCGGGCGCGACAATCTTCCGCAGGTTTCACGCGCGCAGGAAACGGGCATTCGGTTGTGTTTTGGTGACGGACTGACGCGGTCTTGGCTTTGTGTTCGAGATTTGTTCGAAATTTGTCGGGTTCACGGCGCCAAGTCGGCCGGGCGGGGCAGCTGTTGTTCGGGTGAGTGAATGATGTCGCCGCAGTCGCCGAGAGGTGGATGATCCGGGCGTGTCGGACGAGGGCGGGAGCCGGGGCCGAGGGCGTTGGGCCCAGGGGCGGGCACCGGGCCGCCGTCAGGCCGTCCGTGCGGCCGTGGACGGTTCTCCCGGGTGTGCCGTGTCCAGCGCCTGCCGCACGCCGCCGGCCACGGCAGGGTGCACGGGCAGGGCGAGGTGGCCCACGCCGCTCACCCGCACGTTCTGTGCGAGGAGGTCCTGGTGCTCGATGCGGGCCGCTTCCAGCGGGTCCATGATGTGGTCGAGGTCGCTCCAGAAGGCGACGAAGTGCGTGCGGCAGCCGGGTGCGGGGCCGGTGAGTTCCTCGAGCACCGGTGAACCGGGGCGCATCTGGCGCACGATCGGGTGCGCGTTGGCCAGTGGGGCGACGCGGGTGCCGGAATGCGGGGTGCCGAGCGTGACCAGGGTCCGTACCCGGCTGTCACCGCCCAGACGCTGCACGTAGTACCGCCCGACCAGGCCCCCGAGGCTGTGCCCCACGACATCGACGCGGCTGCTGCCGGTGCGCTCGCACACTCCCTCTATGTGCCGGCCCAGCAGTTCGGCCGCGACACGGATGTCGCACGTGAGCGGAGAGTAGTTGAGCGACTCGATCCGCTGTCTGCCGTGCTGGACGAGGCTGCGGCGCAGCAGGAGGAAGACCGAGCGGTTGTCGATGAATCCGTGCAGCAGTACGACCGGGGGCCGGGCCTCCGCCGGCAGCTTCGCGGTGCCGTCCGGTGCGGGGGGCTCGAGGGTCGCCACCCGGCGCTCCTGCGCCATGCCGGCGGGATAGAGGAGGGCATGGCCCGCGAGGATCGCGAGTTCCAGGGCGGTGGCTTTCAGCAGGGCGGTGGAGGGGATCGCCGGCCTGTTCGGCACCATGCGCCGGCAGAGCGGCAGAAAGGGAAGCGCTGCCTCCGTGACCTTCATGGCCGACCTCCTGTCGGCACGCGGAAGGACAGCCCTGTCCCCCGTGTGCCCTCATGGGGAGTCGCGACGAATGCGGTCGGCGCCACGCACGGCAGGCGCTTGGTGCGGCCGTGGTGTACGGCGGCCTCGTCGTGAATCCCTTATGCGCATGTTCCCACTGATGCCCGTGTGATGCATGGGCGCGATGTCGGGTTCCCGAGGCCCGGAACGGTGCGCGGCGAACGTGTCCCTCTGTGTGATTTCCCCCTCGGTCCCCACCGCGAAACCGCCGGTTGCGGGATGCTGGCGATAACGTTCGTTCACTTCCCCGGCCGGTTCGGGCGGGGTGTCCGTACCGCGGTGGCGCAGTCGGTGCAGTGGGCGGCGGAGTGTGCGGCACCCGTGACGGGTACGGGAACGACTGATGTGTGCGGTATCTATCGGTACGGATGGATGTAGTCGCTTCATGGAGGCAGTGATGGGTGTGGCAGCCGGTCCGATCCGCGTGGTGGTGGCCAAGCCGGGGCTCGACGGCCACGATCGCGGGGCCAAGGTGATCGCGCGGGCCCTGCGCGACGCCGGTATGGAGGTCATCTACACCGGGCTTCACCAGACCCCCGAGCAAGTCGTCGACACCGCGATCCAGGAGGACGCCGACGCGATCGGACTGTCCATCCTCTCCGGTGCGCACAACACGCTCTTCGCGGCGGTGATCGACCTGCTCAAGGAGCGGGACGCGGCGGACATCCTGGTCTTCGGCGGCGGGATCATCCCCGAGGCGGACATCGCACCGCTGAAGGAGAAGGGCGTCGCCGCGATCTTCACCCCGGGGGCGACCACTGCGTCGATCGTGGACTGGGTCCGCGCGACCGTACGGCAACCCGCGGAGGCGTGACACCTGCCCCGGGCCCGACCGGCGCGGCCGCTCGCCCCGCCCGTGCGGTGCGGTGTCGCACCGGGGCGGCAGGGGCGTGCGGTCGTGCGTGCCCGAGCGGTTTCGGCGTGCGACCGCCACGACCGGCCGGTCGGCCGTGGCGGGTGCGGGCGTGTGTCAGGACCGGGCGTGTGGCGGGGGCTGGGCGGCCGGGTCCAGTTCCGCCAGCATCGCGGCGCGCAGGCGCAGCGTCGTGACCAGCCGCTGGAACGCCTCGGACCAGTAGTCACCGGCACCCGGTGAGGCGTCCTCCGGTTCGTCCGGTCCGGCCAGGAGCGCATCGAGGTGGCTCGCCTCCAGGGGATCGAGGCAGCGCTCGGCCAGCCCCATGACCCCGCTGAAACTCCATGGGTAACTCCCCGCGTCCCGCGCGATGTCGAGTGCGTCCACCACGGCCCGACCGAGCTGTGGCGCCCACGGCACCGCGCACACACCGAGCAACTGGAACGCGTCCGGCAACCCGTGCGTCCCGATGAACCCCGCCACCCACCCGGCCCGCTCGGCGGCATCGAGCGTGCCGAGCAGCTTGGAGCGCTCGGCCAGGGACACCGCCCCCGGGCCGCCCGTCTCCGCGGCGGAGGGCTCACCGAGCAGAGCCCGCGCCCACTCGGCGTCCCGCTGGCGCACCGCCGCGCGGCACCAGGCCGCGTGCAGCTCGTCCCGCCAGTCGTCCCCGACCGGGAGGGCCACGATCTGTGACGGTGTACGCCCGCCGAGCCGGCGCGGCCAAGTGCCCAGGGGTGCCGCCTCCACCAACTGCCCGAGCCACCAAGACCGTTCACCCCGTCCCGCGGGAGCCTTGGCCACCACACCGTCCCGCTCCATGCCCGCGTCGCACTCGTGCGGCGCCTCGACGGTGAGCATGGGCGCGTCCCGTGTGTGGTCGACGGCCACGCACGCCCCGGCCCGGACCGCCATGCGCCGGGCGAGGGCCGAGCCGGGCAGCGCCGACAGCAACTCGGCGGCCGTCGTCCGTACAGTGCGGCTGCGGTCGGCGAGCGACTGCTCCAGGAACGGTTCGTCGTCCGGGCCGAGGCGGGTACGCAGCGAGTCGAGGAACATCAGCCGGTCCTCGGCCCGCTCCGTCGCCCAGGTCGTCGCGAGCAGTTCGCGTGCGGCGGCGGGCTCGCGGGAACGCAGGGAGGAGAGCAGCGCGACCCGCTCCGCGAAGAGACCCTCCTGCCAGAGCCGCAGGACGGCCTCCGTGTCCCCGGGCCCCGGCAGCGACGTGCCCCCACCCGGCGCCGAGCGCAGGGCGAACCGCCAGTCCGGGTTGAGACGGGCCAGCCACAGGCCTCGCGGACCCGCGAACCGCAGGGCCGCCGGCCGCAGATCCGTACGCCCCCGCGCGGCGTCCAGCAGCGCGGGCAGCGCCGGCGGGGGAGCCGCGAAACCGTGGGCGTTCGCCGCCGCGAGCCACTGGGGCAGCAGCTCCACCAGATCCGGTGCCGCCCCCCGGCGGCCACTGCCGGAGGCGCCGGAGCGGTCGGTGAGCAGCGTCGTCAGCCGGCGGGCGGCGGCGGGCGGCAGCCCGGGACGCAGGTCCTCGGGCGCCGGCCGGGGACGCCCGGCCGCCCTGGCGGGGCGCAGCCCGGCCCGACGCCGTACGGTCGTCACGGCCGCCGCGTCCAGCAGGGCCGCCGGGGCGTTTGCACCGGACACGGAGCCCGCCGGAGTGCGCCGGGCGGTCCCCAGCAGGGCGGTGGTGACGAGGCCCTCCCAGACGTCGGGGAGGGGCGGGGCCGGCGGGCCCGATCCGCCGGCCGGGTCCGCGGCGGGCGGAACCGGTGCGGAAGGGACGGTGGCGTGCGGGCCGGACGGGGTCGCGGCGGTGGAGGTCCTGCTCATCGCATTCCTTTCCGTCGGGCGTTTGGGAGCGGCCCGGAGAGGCTCGCGCGTACGGTGCGTACCGCGTGTGCGGAGACGTCCGGGGAGCGCGGAGGGCGGCGGGAGCGGGGGCGGAGCGGTGGGCGGGTCAGCACAGGGGGACCACCTCGCCCGGCCCCTCCGGCCAGGCCGACAGCGGAGTGAACCCCCGGTGGCCGCACTCGCCGAAGACCTTGACCGGCGCCCCGCCCGAGAGGGCGACGAGACGCCACAGACCGGGACGGGAACGCGCGGCCGGGGTGAGCGGCAGGGCCGTGTCCGCGTCGGCGTCCGCGAGCTGCCAGGCGTCCCCGTCCGGAACCGGTATCACCCGGTCCAGGGTCACCGGCACCGAATCCAGCCAGGGATCGTCGCGCAGCGCGTCGCCGTACCGGGCGGCGGCCAGGGCCGTCGTCGTACCGGGAGGCCGCTCGGCCGTGGGCGCGGGCGGCGCGAACTGCTCGCCCAGCGCCGCCCGGACCTGCCCCGGGCCCGGATAGGCGGACAGCTCCGCGTCCAGGGCCAGTCCCACCGGCAGCGCCGGTTCGGGGGCTCGTCCCGCGGCGCCGTAGGAGAGGAGCAGCGACGTACGCTCCGACCGGGTTCCATGCAGCCAGATCCGACGGGTCGTCAGGCGCGCGTCCGCCGTGTCGTACTGGGCGAGAACCAGCCAGCGGTCGCGCACCGGCGGACCGTCCGCCGAGGCCGGCAGGCCGATGCGGGAGCGGACCGTCGCGGCCAGGCCCTCCGGCAGCCGCTCGCGGCGCAGCCAGCCCTGATCGAGGAGGTGGAGCAGCGCGCACTCCTCCAGCAGCCGCACCGGCCAGCCCGGACCCGTGCCCGGGATCGCCCCCAACTCGCGCACCCTGGTGGCCAGTCCCTGCGCCTGTGCGTCGACCATCCGGGCCGCCGTCTCCTCCCACAGGCCGTACCCGGCCTGCTCGGCCGTGGCCAGCCCGCCGCGGAGCAGGTCCGCCAGCCGCTGCTCCAGCTCCGCCGCACCCGCCGTGACCCGCTCGGCGCGCCGCTCCGCCCTGCGTCGGGCCGCCTCCGGATCGGCGGGCCCGGACGAGGGACCCGACGGGGAGACCGCGGTCCTCTTCCGCTCCGCGCGTCCGCGTCTGTCCGCGATCCACCGACCGGCCCACTCCGGCGCCTCCGCCCGCGGCACCGCCCCTTCGTCGCCGGCCCGGAGCAGCAGCAGACCGAGCGCGTGCTTGCACGGGAACTTACGACTCGGGCAACTGCACTTGTACGCGGGGCCGGAGGCGTCCGCGAGGTCGACCACCGTCTGATACGGCTTGCTGCCGCTGCCCTCGCACAGCCCCCACACCGCCCCCTCGTCCGAACGGCCGGCCCCGGACCACGGACCGGCCGCGCCGAGCCTGCTTCCCGCCTTGCGGGACGCGGTGTCGGGCGCCAAGGCCAGCACCTGGTCCGCACTCCAGCGCTCCCCCTGCTGAGTCATGCCATCGAAGGTAGGCCGCACCACTGACAATCTCCCCGGTGCATGCGTTTGCGCAGGTCAAAGCGATTGTCAGTGGTGTGGTGCACGGTGGTCACCAGATCCGAACCGGCCGAGCCGGAGGGGGAGCGCGCCATGACTGTCTCCGTAGAACCGACATCCGTCGACCCGCGTCAGAACGGCTCCGGGCCCCTGCCCCCGGCCGAGGTCCTGCGGGCGCACGCCGAGGACGCCTTCGCCGCCGAACTCGCCGCGCTGGCCGGGCAGGACGACCGCCCGCGCCCCGCCCGGTGGAAGCTGTCCCCGTGGGCCGTCGCGACCTACCTCCTCGGCGGCACGCTGGCGGACGGCACCGTGATCACACCGAAGTACGTCGGCCCGCGCCGCATCGTCGAGGTCGCCGTCACCACCCTGGCCACCGATCGCGCGCTGCTCCTCCTCGGTGTGCCCGGCACCGCGAAGACCTGGGTGTCCGAGCACCTCGCCGCCGCGGTCAGCGGCGACTCCACCCTGCTGGTCCAGGGCACCGCCGGCACCCCGGAGGAGGCCATCCGCTACGGCTGGAACTACGCCCGCCTGCTCGCCCACGGACCCAGCCGCGACGCTCTCGTGCCCAGCCCCGTCATGCGTGCGATGGCGGACGGGACGACGGTCCGCGTCGAGGAACTGACCCGTGTCCCGGCCGATGTCCAGGACACGCTCATCACGATCCTGTCGGAGAAGACACTGCCGATCCCCGAACTGGGCCAGGAGGTGCAGGCGGTCCGCGGCTTCAACCTGATCGCCACCGCCAACGACCGCGACCGCGGGGTCAACGACCTGTCCAGCGCCCTGCGCCGCCGTTTCAACACCGTGGTGCTGCCGCTGCCGGAGACCCCCGAGGCGGAGGTCGACATCGTCTCGCGCCGCGTGGACCAGATCGGCCGCTCCCTCGACCTGCCGGCCGCGCCCGACGGCATCGCCGAGATCCGCCGGGTCGTCACCGTCTTCCGCGAACTGCGCGACGGGGTCACCACCGACGGCCGGACGAAGCTGAAGTCGCCCAGCGGCACGCTGTCGACCGCCGAGGCGATCTCCGTCGTCACCAACGGTCTGGCGCTGGCGGCCCACTTCGGTGACGGCGTGCTGCGGGCCGGGGACGTCGCGGCGGGCGTTCACGGCGCGGTCGTCCGCGACCCGGCGGCGGACCGCGTCATCTGGCAGGAGTACCTGGAGACCGTCGTCCGCGAGCGTGACGGCTGGACGGACTTCTACCGGGCCTGCCGGGAGGCCGGCGCGTGAACGGCAGGGGGAGCGCGGCGCGCCGGGAGCCGGCGTGCCCGCCCGGCGGGGCTTCGAGGGGGACGGAGACGGCATGGGAGACATGAGCGACGTGGACCGGCCCGGCGGCGTCCGCGGAACGGGACCACTGCTGCTCGGAGTGCGGCACCACGGGCCGGGGTCGGCGCGGGCGGTGCGGGCCGCGCTGGAGGAGACCCGGCCGGAGGCCGTCCTGGTCGAGGGCCCGCCCGAGGCGAACGATCTGATTCCGCTCGCCGTGCACGAGGACATGCGCCCGCCGGTCGCCCTGCTCGCCCATGCCGTGGACGAGCCCGGCCGCTCGGCGTTCTGGCCGCTCGCCGGATTCTCCCCGGAGTGGGTTGCGATCCGCTGGGCGCTCGAGCACGGCGTCCCCGCCCGCTTCATCGACCTGCCGGCCGCCCACAGCCTGGCCCGGAGCGAGGTCGAGGAGGCGGAGGGCGGACCGGAGGGCCGCGAAACGGCGGACGGGGAGCGGGCGGCCGGCGCGGGCGCCGGTGTGCGGACCGATCCGCTCGGAGCACTGGCCGAGGCAGCCGGTTACGACGACGCCGAGCGGTGGTGGGAGGACGTCGTCGAGCACCGGGGCGTGGGGGAGGAGGGCGAGGCACTCGCACCGTTCACGGCTCTGGAGGAGGCCATGACGGCGCTCCGGGAGGAGGACGGAAGCGGCGGACACGACCGGGATCCCGTCCGGGAGGCGTACATGCGCCTTCAGATCCGGGCGGCACAGCGCGAGTTCGAGGGCGGGGTGGCCGTCGTCTGCGGTGCCTGGCACGTGCCCGCGTTGCGGCGGAGGACCACCGTCACCGCCGACCGGGCCCTGCTGAAGGGGCTGCCGAAGGTCAGGGCGGACATGACCTGGGTGCCGTGGACGAACCGCAGGCTCTCCCGCTTCAGCGGATACGGCGCGGGCATCATCTCGCCCGGCTGGTACGGGCATCTGTTCGGCGCGGTGGACCGGCCCGTCGAGCGGTGGATGACCAAGGTGGCGGGGCTGCTGCGGGCCGAGGACCGGATGGTGTCCTCCGCCCATGTCATCGAGGCGGTGCGGCTGGCGGACGCGCTCGCCGCGATGCGCGGCCGGCCCCTGCCCGGACTGGGCGAGACGACCGACGCCGTCCGGGCGGTGATGTGTGAGGGCTCCGACGTCCCGCTGGCGCTGGTGCACGACCGGCTGGTCGTCGGGGACGTGCTGGGGGAGGTGCCGGCGGCGGCGCCCGCGGTACCCCTCCAGCGGGACCTCACGCGGACCCAGCGCAGGCTGCGGCTGAAGCCCGAGGCCGCGGAGCGCGAACTGGAACTCGACCTGCGCAAGGGCACCGACGGGGAGCGCAGCAGACTGCTGCACCGGTTGCGTCTGCTCGCCGTGAACTGGGGCGAGCCGGTCGCCTCGTACGGGAGTACGGGCACCTTCCGGGAGGCCTGGCGGCTGCGCTGGGAACCGGAGCTGTCCGTGCGGGTCGCAGAGGCCGGGATATGGGGGACGACCGTACGCGCCGCCGCGACCGCCAGGGCGGAGGCGGACGCCGAAGCCGCACAGGGCCTCGCCGACGTCACCGGGCTCGCCGAGCGCTGCCTCCTGGCCGAACTGCCCGACGCGCTGCCGACGGTGATGCGGATACTCGCCGACCGCGCGGCTCTCGACTCGGACGTCGGCCATCTCGCCCAGGCCCTGCCGGCCCTGGTCCGCTCGCTGCGCTACGGCGATGTGCGCGGTACCGGCTCCGGGGCGCTCGCGAAGGTCGCCGCCGGGCTGGCGGAGCGGATCCTGGTCGGCCTGCCGTCGGCGTGTGCCGGACTGGACGCGGACGCCGCCGACGAGATGCGCGGCCACCTCGACGCCGTGCACGGCGCGGTCGGCCTCCTCGGCGACGCACCCGCGCCGGGCCACGGTGATCTGCGCGCCCGCTGGGCATCGGTGCTGCGCACGCTGGCGACGCGGGACACCGTGCCCGGGGTGATACGGGGACGGTCGATCCGTCTGCTGCTGGACGACGGGGAACTGGCGCACGACGAGGCGGCCCGGCAGATGGGGCTGGTGCTGTCGTCGCCGGGCACGGCACCGGCGGACGCGGCGGCGTGGATCGAGGGCTTCGTCGGAGGCGGCTCGGGCGGCGGTCTGCTCCTCGTCCACGACGAGCGGCTCCGCGGACTGGTCGACGCGTGGCTGACGGGCGTGCCGGCGGAGGCGTTCACGGACGTCCTGCCGCTGCTGCGGCGGACGTTCTCGGCGTACGAGTCCGGGGCCCGGCGCACGCTGGGCGAGCTGGTCCGGCGCGGACCGGGGGCGCCGGGCGGTCCGGCGACCGCCGGTTGTGGAGCACCCGGGTTCGCGGCCGGCCTCGACACCGCCCGCGCGGACGCGGTCCTGCCCGTGGTGCGGCTACTGCTCGGCCTGGACGAGGACCGGGCCGCCGCCCGGGGCGGCGAAGGCGGCGGGGACGCGCGTGCCGGCCTGGTGGATGCGGCGCGATGACCGACGCACGGGTACGGCAGCGAGGCGCACGGCCGCAGGGTGCACGAGTGCAGGGCGCACGAGTGCAGGACGAACACCCCGGGCCGGATGACCCCGGACCGGAGGGCCCCGGGCCCGAAGGGCCACGGGGCGAAGGGGCACGGCACGGAGGATCACAGCACGAGGGGGACACATGTCGGCTGCGGGGACGGATGCGGAGCAGGAGCGGCTGCGGCGGTGGCGGCTGGTGCTGGGTGGGGGCGCGGCGGACGGCACCGGGTGCGGTCTGTCCGGGCAGGACGCCGCCATGGACGGAGCGCTCACCGCGCTCTACGGCAAGGCGGACGGACCGCAGAAGGGAGGCAAGGAGCGGGCGGGGCAGGAGCGTTCGGCGGGGTTGGGGGCCTCCGCGCCGTCGGTGGCGCGCTGGCTCGGGGACATCCGGACCTACTTCCCGTCCTCCGTCGTCCGGATCATGCAGCGCGACGCCATCGACCGGCTGGGGCTCGCCACCCTCCTCCTGGAACCGGAGATGCTGGAGGCGGTCGAAGCCGACGTCCACCTCGTGGGCACTCTGATGTCGCTCAACAAGGCGATGCCGGAGACGACCAGGGAGACGGCACGGGCCGTCGTCCGCAAGGTCGTCGACGCGCTGGAGAAGCGGCTCGCCACCCGCACCCGGGCCACCCTCACCGGCGCCCTCGACCGGAGCGCCCGCGTCGACCGGCCCCGCCACCACGACATCGACTGGAACCGCACCATCGCGGCCAACCTCAAGCACTACCTCCCCGAGTACCGGACGGTCGTGCCCGAGCGGCTCATCGGCTACGGGCGTGCCGCGCGGTCGGTGAAGAAGGAGGTCGTCCTCTGCGTCGACCAGTCCGGGTCGATGGCGGCGTCCGTCGTCTACGCGTCGGTGTTCGGAGCGGTCCTCGCGTCCATGCGGTCGATCGCCACGCGGCTGGTCGTGTTCGACACGGCGGTCGTCGACCTCACGGACCAGCTCGACGACCCCGTCGACGTGATCTTCGGGACCCGGCTCGGCGGCGGTACGGACATCAACCGGGCGCTGGCGTACTGCCAGTCACAGATCACCCGGCCCGCGGAGACGGTGGTCGTCCTCATCAGCGACCTCTACGAAGGGGGCATCCGCGACGAGATGCTCAAGAGGGTCGCGGCGATGAAGGCGTCCGGGGTGCAGTTCGTGGCGCTGCTGGCACTGTCCGACGAGGGAGCGCCCGCCTACGACCGGGAGCACGCGGCCGCACTGGCCGCGCTGGGCGCGCCGGCGTTCGCCTGCACGCCCGACCTGTTTCCGGAGGTGATGGCCGCGGCGATCGAGAAACGTCCGCTGCCGGTACCGGACCCGGTGTGAGAAGGGGGGAAGCAAGGAAAGGAGAGAGGCGCGGCGAAGAGGAGGACGGCGCAGCCCGCGCCACGCCCTGAGCTCCCGGTGCCGCCCGGTCTTCCGGCGCCGCCCCGGATCCCCGGGGTTGTCGGCTGCTGCCGGTCCCCCTGTCTGCGCCGCTCACGTGCGACCCGCCGATGGGCACCGGGCACCGGGGCCTCTCGGCAGACGGCGCCCGCTCCTCAGCCGGAGCCGAAGCCGGAGCCGGAGCCGGAGGCCTCCGCGTCACCGGCCGCGGGCCGCCCCGGAGGCGCCGGGATCGGCGCCGAGGCGCACGACACCTGGCTGCACGGCGGAGCCGACGGCTGCGGGGCCGCGGGGACCGTGCCGTGCACCGAGCCGGTGGCTCCCGCTCCCCGCGCCCCCGGCGAAAGGCCGGACGGCACGAGGGGCAACCGCACCGCCGCCGACCACGGAACCCCGCGTCACGGGGACGCCCCGGCCATCACTGTGACGCGGGGTCCCGCCCCCGCCCCTGCTCGTCCCCGGTGCCGCCGCGCAGGCCGAAGCGGCCGACACGCGGGAGCGGTACCGGGACGTCCCCGTCTCCCCCGCGCAGGCAAGCCCGCGACGGGCGGGCCGTGCTCCCCGGCCGTGGTCCCGCACGGCCCTGTCCGTGCGGGACCGTGCACGGTGCCGTGGGTTTGCCTGCCGGGCAGCCCCCGCCCCTCTCCGGGTGCGGAGACCCGAGCCCCGGACTCCCCGCCGTCCCCGAGGCCTCTGTCCATCGCGTACACCGCCTACGTCGCGTACACCGCCTACGTCGTGTACATCACCTGCGTCGTATACGTCATGCAGATCACACGACTAACCTGACTCGCGAGTAATAAAGGCTTCACGGGACATCCGGACGTGGACGGCCGAACGCCATCGGCCTGTCCGTCCGGAGACCCGTGGATGAGGTGGCCTGCCCCGTTGGGGTGGGAGCCGGCCACCCCGCACCCCGAAGGGCGGCAACGTTCCCGCCCGCCGGGTGTACGGCGGACCTCACCGGGCCGACCCCAGCCCGGTGAGGTCGCTTGCCCATGGCACTCTGTGTCACCGAACCGGGCATCATGTGACAGGTATCACCGCTCAGGTGTGACCCCACGATTTCGGGAGGCCTCGCAACCGGCGATAGCCTGCGAGATGGACATGCCGCGCGCTCGGACACCGTGTGCGCTTCCCTTGTGACACAGCGGACGTCGTCACGTTGCCCTTCGCGGCACGCCCACGCATCCAACGAACCGCGAGATCACTGATAGGGACGGAAGCGCGTGGACCTGTTCGAGTACCAGGCGAGGGACCTCTTCGCCAAGCACGATGTACCGGTGCTGGCCGGTGAAGTCATCGACACGCCTGAGGCGGCGCGCGAGATCACCGAGCGTCTCGGCGGCAAGTCCGTCGTCAAGGCGCAGGTGAAGGTCGGTGGCCGCGGCAAGGCCGGTGGCGTGAAGCTGGCAGCAACCCCGGACGAGGCCGTCGCCCGCGCGACGGACATCCTCGGCATGGACATCAAGGGCCACACGGTCCACAAGGTGATGATCGCCGAGACCGCTCCGGAGATCGTCGAGGAGTACTACGTCTCCTTCCTCCTCGACCGTGCCAACCGCACCTTCCTCTCCATCGCGTCCGTCGAGGGCGGCGTGGACATCGAGGAGGTGGCGGCCACCCGTCCGGAGGCCGTCGCCAAGACGCCGATCGACCCCAACGAGGGCGTGACCCCCGAGAAGGCGCGCGAGATCGTCGAGGCCGCGAAGTTCCCGGCCGAGGTGGCCGGCAAGGTCGCCGACGTCCTCGTCACGCTGTGGAAGACGTTCATCGCCGAGGACGCGCTCCTCGTCGAGGTCAACCCGCTGGCCAAGGTCGCCTCCGGCGACGTCCTCGCCCTCGACGGCAAGGTGAGCCTCGACGACAACGCCGAGTTCCGCCACCCCGACTTCGAGGAGTTCCACGACAAGGCCGCGGCCAACCCGCTGGAGGCCGCCGCCAAGGAGAAGAACCTCAACTACGTCAAGCTCGACGGCGAGGTCGGCATCATCGGCAACGGCGCGGGGCTCGTGATGAGCACCCTGGACGTCGTCGCCTACGCCGGTGAGGCGCACGGCGGCGTGAAGCCCGCCAACTTCCTCGACATCGGCGGTGGCGCCTCCGCCGCCGTCATGGCGAACGGCCTGGAGATCATCCTCGGCGACCCGGACGTCAAGTCCGTGTTCGTCAACGTCTTCGGTGGCATCACCGCCTGCGACGAGGTCGCCAACGGCATCGTGCAGGCGCTGCAGCTGCTCGCGGACAAGGGTGAGGAAGTCACCAAGCCGCTGGTCGTGCGCCTGGACGGCAACAACGCCGAACTGGGTCGCAGGATCCTCTCGGACGCCAACCACCCGCTCGTGCAGCGCGTGGACACCATGGACGGCGCGGCCGACAAGGCCGCCGAGCTCGCGGCTGCGAAGTAAGGGACGAGGGACAGAACAGCCATGGCTATCTTCCTCAACAAGGACTCCAAGGTCATCGTCCAGGGCATGACCGGTGCCACGGGCATGAAGCACACCAAGCTCATGCTGGCCGACGGCACGAACATCGTCGGCGGTGTGAACCCGCGCAAGGCGGGCACCTCCGTCGACATCGAGGGCAACGACATCCCGGTCTTCGGCACGGTCGCCGAGGCGATGGAGAAGACGGGCGCGAACGTGTCCGTCCTCTTCGTGCCGCCGGCGTTCGCCAAGGCCGCCGTCGTCGAGGCCATCGACGCCGAGATCCCGCTCGCGGTCGTCATCACCGAGGGCATCGCGGTCCACGACTCGGCCGCGTTCTACGCGTACGCCGTGTCGCAGGGCAACAAGACCCGGATCATCGGCCCGAACTGCCCCGGTCTGATCACCCCGGGCCAGTCGAACGCCGGCATCATCCCCGGCGACATCACCAAGCCGGGCCGCATCGGCCTGGTCTCGAAGTCCGGCACGCTGACGTACCAGATGATGTACGAGCTGCGGGACATCGGCTTCTCGTCGGCCGTCGGCATCGGTGGCGACCCGGTCATCGGCACGACCCACATCGACGCGCTGGCCGCGTTCGAGGCCGACCCCGACACCGACCTGATCGTGATGATCGGTGAGATCGGCGGCGACGCCGAGGAGCGGGCCGCGGCGTACATCAAGGAGAACGTGAAGAAGCCGGTCGTCGGCTACGTCGCGGGCTTCACCGCGCCCGAGGGCAAGACCATGGGCCACGCCGGCGCCATCGTCTCCGGTTCGTCCGGTACCGCCCAGGCCAAGAAGGAGGCCCTCGAGGCCGCGGGCGTCAAGGTCGGCAAGACGCCGACCGAGACGGCCAGGCTGGCGCGCGAGATCCTCGCGGGCTGATCAGCCGCAGAACACGGACGGGCCCGTTCCCCCGGAGGGGACGGGCCCGTCGTCGTTCTCGGAGGAAGGGCCGCGGCCGGGACCGGAAGCCGTACCGGGGCCGCGGCCGGGTCCGTCACCGCGACTGCGGTGCCAGCCGCTCCGGGCCGTGCAGCAGTTCCTCGCGGAGCTTGGCGCGCAGCTCCCGCTCCTCGCCCGACAGGGGCCCCGGTGCCACCCGCGGCGGTACCCCCTGGACCGTCTCGCCGGGCGGCACCGGCGGGTCGTACCGTGTGGGGGCCGTGTGCAGGGTGAGCGAGGTGGCGCCGATCAGAGCGACCGTGAAGGCGATGACGGCCCGGGTCCGGAAGCGGGCCCTGCGCTCGCTGCCGTCGCGTACCTCCGGCGGTTCGGCGGACCGGAGGTGTTCGGCGGAGGCCAGTTCGGTCAGCCGTCGGTGCAGCGCGAGCGGATCCGACAGTTCCGGCAGCCGGGCCGCGAGGGTCTCGTGTGCGTGCAGCAGGCGGCTCGCGGTCGCGGACGTGCTCGCCTCCGTCTCCGCCGCTGTCTCCGGCAGATCGAGGCCGACACCGTCGTAGAGCACGAGCGTGCGGCGGTGCGGAGGCGGCAGTCGCAGCAGGGCGTCGAGCAGCGCGCGGTCGACGGGCTGCGAGGGCGGTGGTTCCGGGTGCCGGTAGCGGGGTCGGAACCGGTGCCACGGGGCGAGCGCCCACTCGTACACCGCCGCGCGCACCCAGCCGGCCGGGTCACGGTCGCGCGCCACCTCGGGCCAGCGTTCCCAGGCCAGTTGGAAGGCCCGCTCGACCGATTCACGCGCCAGATCGCGACGGCCGGACAGTAGATACGCCTGTCGTACGAGCGCCGGAGCGCAGAAGGCGTACAGGGCGTCGAATGCCTGAGCGGGCGTCAGGGATGTGGGATCCACGGTCTCCTTCAGGGGAGGCCGGGCGGGCGGCTCCCGGACGGTCCGCCGGGCGGGCGAACGCGCGGGAGGCTCGGTCGAACGCCGGGAGGATCCGGAGGGCTCGGAGGGCTCGGAGGGCTCGGAGGGCTCGGCCGACTTCGCCGACTCGGTCGGGGCGAGGGACCTGGCGGAGGCAAGGGGCCCGGTGGGCTCGGGGTTCGTGGCGGTGGCGGTGGTGGTCAGCAGCTTTGCGTACGCCTCCCCCTTCCGGCCGCGCGGTGCGGTGCGGCCGGACTCCCACGCACGCACCGTCTCGCGGCTGACACCGACCCGCCGGGCGAGCTGATCCTGGGTCAGCGAGCGGGACTCGCGCAGGCGTCGGCGTTCCTCGGGCGGGGGGAGGGGAGGGGCAGGGCTCCGTGTCACAGGGCGCCCCTTCGTGCAAAAAAGTACATAAACGTATATTGAGCGACACGGCGGTGCTTTGCCCGTTACGCGGGGAAAGAGCGTGTCGTTGGGAGCATGGCGGGTGTGATCCAGACGACCACCCGACGAACGAGGCCGTCCCTCCTGCTCACCCGGGTGCGCGACCGCTCGCCCGGACTGGGCCCCTCCCTCCTCGGCGGCGCCCTCGCGGCGGGGCTCGGACTCGCCGCGTTCGCCATGCTCGTGACGCTGCTGTGGATCAGCTCGCCGTACCCGGACAGCGGACCCGACGGCGCGCTGAGTGTCGCGGCGGCGCTGTGGCTGCTGGCGCACGGTGCCGAACTGGTCCGCACCGACACGCTCTCGGGCGTGCCCGCTCCGCTCGGCGTCCCGCCACTGCTCCTGCTCGCGCTCCCGGTGTGGCTGCTGCACCGTGCGGCCCGCGACGCCACCGACGGGGGCGCGTCGGAGGCGTCGGGCGCCCTGGGAGCACCGGAGGCCCCGGAAGCTTCGGGCGCCGCCCCGCTCGTCCACGGCCCGACGGCCTGGGCGGGTGTCGTCCTCGGCTACCTGGCCGTCGGCACGCCCGCAGCGCTCTACGCCGCGGGCGGCCCGCTGAGACCGGCGTGGGCGTCGGCGGGCGTGTACGTGCCACTGGTCGCGGTGGCGGCGGCGGGCGTGGGGGTGTGGCGGACGTACGGCTGCCCGCGCGGGCCGCTGGAACGGACGGCGGGTGCTCTGCTGCCACGGGGCGTACGCCATCTGCTCCTCGGCCCGGACGGACGCCTGGGAGTCGCCGCGCGCGCGGCGGCGGCCGGGGCGGCGGTGCTCGTCGGCGGTGGAGCGTTGCTGCTGACGGTCTCACTGCTGTGGCACGGCGGCGAGACCCAGGACGCCTTCCTGCGGCTGACGCAGGGGTGGTCGGGGTGGGTCGCGGTGCTGCTGCTCGGCGTCGCCCTGCTGCCGAACGCGGCGGTGTGGGCGACGGCGTACGCCCTGGGCCCCGGGTTCCTCCTCGGCGCCGGCCATGCCGTGACCCCGCTCTCCGCCGCGCCGGCTCCGCTGCTGCCCGCGTTCCCGCTCCTTGCGGCGGTGCCGGACGCGGGGGCCGGGACGCCGGTGAACTGGGCGGCCCTGGCCGTGCCGTTGGCGGCCGGGGCGTCGGCGGGGTGGTACGTCGCGCAGGGGGCCACGACGGCCGGGCAGCCGGCGGAGCCTGGAGGCGGGCGGGCGGGGCGGGAACCGTACGCGGTCTGGTCGCCGGGCCGGACGGCCGGTGTCGCCGCAGTCGCGGCGGTACTGTGCGCGGCCCTGCTGGCACTGTTCGCCGCGTGGGCGGGCGGGCCGATGGGTGTCGCCTCGCTCTCCCGGTTCGGGCCGGTCTGGTGGCAGACGGCGGGCGCGACGCTGGTGTGGATCGGGCTGGTGGCCACGGCGACGGCCCTGCCGGTACGGGCCTGGCGGTGCCGCACGCCCCGGAGCGAGCGGGCGGAGCGGGCACCGGCGAGCGTGGACGAGAAGGCGTGGGCAGGGGTGCGGGCGACTGCGCGGGCCTGGAGAGTGAGGATCGGCAGCCCGCGCCGGGGGGCGCCGGAGGACGGCACCGGCACGACGGCGGACGGCCGACGGCGCCGGGACGCCGCCGGCCCCTACGACTTCCTTCCGGCGGATCCCGTCCCCGGCCGGGACGCCCTCAGCCGTGACCTCCCCGGCCGGGGCCTCCCCGCCGTTCCCGAAACCCCGAAGCCGCCCCCTGCCCGGTAGGGCGGGGGCGGCTTCGGAAAGCGGGTGCCGGGGAGCCGGGGCACGCTGCCGGCCGGCTGCCGGTCAGCCGGCTGACGACCGGCTGTCAGCCGGCTCTCACTCGGTCGTCCCGAGCAGGTTCTGGAGCGGGTCCGGCAGGAGGTCGTCGCAGGACTCCTTGGACTGCTGGGTGAGGGCGTCGTTCGTGCACGTGTAGTAATCCTGGTAGACCATCTGGGCCGTGAAGCCGGCGGCGACCAGGATGAGCGCCAGGGAGGCCGTGACCAGCCCGCTCACCGCCGCCGTGGTCTGCGGACGGCCCTTCTGCGGACGGTCCGTCTGCGCGGGCGGCGCCGGGGAGTCGGGGTCGGACGCCGTGCGGGGCTTGGCACGCAGGGCGCTGACGGCCCAGTGCAGGGCGAGCGCGCCCAGCAGCAGCGCGACGTACGGCCAGCCGAACAGGGCGAAGAAGAAGGCCCACATGCCGGACAGCAGGGAGTAGCGAGCCCGGCGCTGGACGGGATCCGTGGGGTCCCAGCGCGGGCCGGGGCTCTGGGGGCCGCCGGCCCCGCCGCCCTGCCCCTCCGGGCCGTGCGGGCGCTCGCCGAAGCCGCCGGAGGAGCGGCCGGGCTGCCGGTCGCTCCACCGCCCGCCCCAGAGGGAGCGACCGCCGCCGTCTCCCTGGCCGCCACTGTCACCGCCCTCGTCGCCGGACGGGCGGCGGGGTTGCCAGGGCTGGTCCGGAGCCCCCTCCGGTGGCGGCGCGAACGGATTGTCCTCCCCGGAGCCACGGCGCCTGTCGCCGCCGCTGCCCTCGCCCCGGGGTGTCCCGGGCGTCTCGGGCGGCGAGGAGGGGCGCTCCCGCAGCAGCACGGCGCCACGCTCCCCTCCCTGCGCCGACGGCTGGGGGAACGTGAGGAATCGCAGGCTGCGGTCCGGCATCAAGTGAGCGTCTTCCCCTTAATCAAGTCCATCAAGTCCATCAACAACTGCTACAGCCACTGCCCGACTGCAGCTGCTGCCAGGCGGGCTGGGACATGTGCGGCCGAGCCGGCGCGTTCCCGTCCGGTTTCCGGACCGGGCGCCTCATCCTGTGAACGCTTGGTGCACAGGTGGCGTTCCCGGGCGACCGGTCGTTCCCGGACGTGGTGAACCGGCTCTTCCCAGACGCTACCTTCCGGCCAGGCCCCCGTCCCGTGAGGGCCGCCTCATGTGCCGGTATCGTTGCGGGCGGTCGGCCGCTTCGTAGGCTTCCCCGTATCCGAGGGCGCGAAGCATTCGTATGAATGTACAAAGTGCTGGTCCCCGACCGCACCAGTGCTCCCCGAGAAAGGGCCTTACCGTGGCCGCCAAGCCCGTGGCCGAGCGCGTCAGGCGTCTCGTCGTGCTGGTCTCCGGATCCGGCACCAACCTTCAGGCGCTTCTCGACGAGATCGCCGCCACCGGCGCCGAGGCGTACGGAGCCGAGATCGTGGCCGTCGGCGCCGACCGCGCGGGCATCGAAGGGCTCGCCCGCGCCGAGCGCGCCGGGCTGCCGACCTTCGTGTGCCGGGTCGGGGACTACACCACCCGGCAGGAGTGGGACGCGGCGCTCGCCGAGGCCGTCGCCGCCCACGAGCCCGACCTCGTGGTCTCCGCCGGGTTCATGAAGATCGTGGGCAAGGAGTTCCTCGCGCGCTTCGGCGGGCGGTTCGTCAACACCCACCCCGCCCTGCTGCCCAGTTTCCCCGGAGCCCACGGCGTGCGGGACGCGCTCGCGTACGGCGCCAGGGTCACCGGCTGCACCGTCCACTTCGTCGACGACGGCGTCGACACCGGGCCGATCATCGCGCAGGGCGTGGTGGAGGTCCGGGACGAGGACGACGAGAGCGCGCTGCACGAGCGCATCAAGGAAGTCGAGCGAAGGCTGCTCGTCGAGGTCGTGGGGCGGCTCGCCCGCAACGGCTATCGCATTGAGGGACGAAAGGTAGTTATCCAGTGACCGCCGAGAGCAACAAGCGGGCCATCCGACGGGCGCTCGTCAGCGTCTACGACAAGACCGGCCTCGAGGACCTCGCGCGCGGCCTGCACGAGGCCGGCGTGGAGCTCGTCTCCACCGGGTCCACGGCCGGCCGCATCTCCGCCGCCGGTGTACCGGTCACCAAGGTCGAGGAACTCACCGGTTTCCCCGAGTGCCTGGACGGCCGCGTCAAGACCCTGCACCCGAAGGTCCACGCCGGCATCCTCGCCGACCTGCGCCTCGACAGCCACCGGCAGCAGCTCGGCGAGCTGGGCGTGGAGCCGTTCGACCTGGTCGTGGTCAACCTCTACCCGTTCCGCGAGACCGTCGCCTCGGGTGCGACGCCCGACGAGTGCGTGGAACAGATCGACATCGGCGGTCCGTCGATGGTGCGCGCCGCGGCGAAGAACCACCCCTCGGTCGCCGTGGTGACCAGCCCCGCCCGCTACGCCGACGTCCTGTCGGCGGTGAAGGACGGCGGCTTCGACCTCACCACCCGCAAGCGGCTCGCCGCCGAGGCCTTCCGGCACACCGCCGCGTACGACGTGGCGGTGGCCTCCTGGTTCGCCTCCGAGTACGCCCCGGTCGACGAGTCGCGGTTCCCGGACTTCCTCGGCGCCACGTACGACCGCGCGCACACCCTCCGCTACGGCGAGAACCCCCACCAGCCCGCCGCCCTGTACGTCTCCGGCACGGGGGGCCTCGCGGAGGCCGAGCAGCTGCACGGCAAGGAGATGTCGTACAACAACTACACGGACACGGACGCCGCCCGCCGTGCCGCGTACGACCACGGCGAGCCGTGCGTCGCGATCATCAAGCACGCCAACCCGTGCGGCATCGCGACCGGCGCGGACGTCGCCGAGGCGCACCGCAAGGCGCACGCCTGCGACCCGCTGTCCGCGTTCGGCGGCGTGATCGCGGTCAACCGTCCGGTGTCCAAGGAGATGGCCGAGCAGGTCGCCGAGATCTTCACCGAGGTCGTCGTCGCGCCGGACTACGAGGAGGGGGCCCTCGAGGTCCTCACCAAGAAGAAGAACATCCGCGTGCTGCGCGCTCCCGAGGCCCCCGCCGCCCCGGTCGAGGTCAAGCCGATCGACGGCGGCGCCCTCCTCCAGGTCGCCGACCGCCTCCAGGCCGAGGGCGACGACCCCGCGAACTGGACCCTCGCGAGCGGCGAGGCGCTGTCCGAGGCGGAGCTGGCCGAGCTGGCCTTCGCCTGGAGGGCCTGCCGGGCCGTGAAGTCCAACGCCATCCTGCTCGCCAAGGACGGTGCCTCGGTCGGCGTCGGCATGGGCCAGGTCAACCGGGTCGACTCCGCGAAGCTCGCGGTGGAGCGGGCGGGAGCCGAGCGCGCGGCCGGTTCCTACGCGGCCTCCGACGCGTTCTTCCCCTTCCCCGACGGCCTGGAGATCCTCACCGGGGCCGGCGTGAAGGCCGTGGTCCAGCCAGGTGGGTCGGTCCGCGACGAGCAGGTCGTCGAGGCCGCGGAGAAGGCCGGCGTGACGATGTACTTCACGGGGACGCGCCACTTCTTCCACTGACGGTGGAGCGACGGTGACGCCGACTGCCGGCCGGGCCCCCCTCCGCCCGTCCGCCCGCGCGAGCGGACGGACGGGCAGGCGGACGGGCGGAGGGACGCGACCTCGGACGTCCCGGGCTCACTTCCCCGCCAAAGGCGTGTACTCCTTGAGGTAGTGGGCGACGCGGTCGGCGTACCTGCGGTAGTGCGGGGGAACTCCGCCCGCGTCGTTCACTTTCCGGTACGACGTGCGGTAGGCGGCGGCGAGCAGCCCCCGGGGGTCGGCGGGCAGGCCGGGTTCCAGCCGGGGCGCGATCCAGCACAGGTAGCGGCCCATCGCCGGGATGGACTCGGCGGGCGGGAACGGCGGTTCGGGCACGGTCTCGCCCGGGGACCCGTCGTCGTTCACGGGCGCCCGGGACCGCGCGCCCGGGGGTGCCTTCCCGGCCCCGTCCCGCGCCTCCCCGGTGCCGTCGCCCTCGACCTCGCCGGTGCGCCGGGCGGCGTAGACGCTGCCGAAGGCGCCCGTGGCGATCGGTTCGCGCACCTCCCACACGCCGACCCGGTAGCCCTTGGGCACCGTGACGGCGTACGGCTCGGTCATCGGACCGTCCGGCGGCGGGGCGCTGCCGCCGGCACCGTCGGGCCCTCCTCCCGGACCGGACCGAAGCGGAGCGCCGGGGACACCGGCGACTCCCTCTTCTCACCGCCGAGCCGCGGGCCCGGACCGGTGGTGTCGGGGCCGCCGCCGACGCGCACGTGCTCGCCGTCGGTGCGCAGGCAGGCGTGGCGCGGCGCCCGGGCCCCCAGCGGCAGCAGGCCGCCGACCGCGGGGAGGGCGAACCGGGGGAAACCGGACGGCACCGGCGTGTCCAGCCGCTCCGGCCCGGCCTCGACGTGTGCGGCCCGGCCGAAGGCGAGGCTTTCGCCCGGGGCGGGCCGGAGCCGTGTGCTGCGGTGTCCTGCGTCCCCCGGGGTCGGCGGAGGTACGACGATGATGCGGTGCAAGGTGCGACTCCCCGTGCCTGACGGCTGCCCCGCCAGATTAGGGCGACGCACCCGGGCCGGGGGGGGGGGGGGGGGGGGGGGGGGGGGGGGGGGGGGGGGGGGGGGGGCGCGGGGCGGGGGCGGGGGGGGGCGGG
>NZ_JAPJDM010000025.1:0-52440 GCF_026242095.1 Streptomyces sp. NEAU-W12 | reverse complement strand
CCCCCCCCCCCCCCCCCGGCCCCCCCCCCCCCCCCCCCCCCCCCCCCCCCCCCCCCCCGCCCCCCCCCCCCCCCCCCCCCCCCCCCCCCCGGCCCTGGTGCGTGATTGGCCGAAAGCAGTGCCGGGCGGATCCGGCACGGCGGGGGAACGGGTTCAGTACCGGGGCCGGTTGAACCAGTGGCTGCCGTTGCGGTTGGCGCAGAACACGATGATCAGGATGCCGAGGATCAGGCTGATCAGCGCGAAGACGTTGGCTGTGATCAGGCTGATCACACTGAACAGCGTGACCACCGAGGCGTAGACGATCGCGGAGACACGCACCCCGCCGCGACCCGTGGCCATTTTCACGGCGGTGAGGATCGCCCAGAACGCGAACCCCAGGACGATCACACCGAACACGATCATGATGCCCGCGCCGATGTCGCCGACCGTGTTCACGTCGTCCGACGAGAAGTTCGGGTCGGAGGAGAGCTCCTCCTGGAGGTAATCGGCGAACCAGGCGCTGGCCACCACCATCAGCACGCCGCCGAGGGCCTGGAGCCCGCCGAGCACGAACAGCATCACGCGCGCGGCCTTCACGCTGCCCGGCATCACCGCCACGGGGCCCGGCCCCGGCTGTCCGTAGGACTGCGGGAACTGCGGCGGCGAGGGGTAGCCGTAACCGGGCTGGCCGGGCTGCTGCTGGGGGTAGCCGTAGCCGGGCCCGCCGTGCTGCTGGGGCGGCTGCCCGTAGGGGTTGTTCGGGTCGCCGAAGCTCATGGCGGTTCTTCCTCCGTTGTCGCTTCAGGTGCGGGGACACGCGGGGCGCGGGTCGGAGGAAGGTCTACAGATGCGGTCCGTCCCCCCGGTACTGCCCGCGGCACTGTCCGTTCATCGTTCTCGACAGATCTGTCGATTGTCCAGCCGCAGGCAGATTGTGTTGTGCAAGTGCAACATTGCTGATCTTGGCCGGATACAGGTGGAACGCGACCGGTGCGGGGGCGGGCCGGAGCCGGTGTGTGGGATCGCGAACCCCGAGGCCGTCCGTGCGCGCCCGTCGCACGGCCCGGGTGCGGCCCCCGCACGGGGTGGCCGGAATGCGGGCGGATTGGAACCCGGGGCCGGTCATCCGCGAGGATGGGGCCATGACCGCCCAGATTCTCGATGGCAAGGCCACCGCAGCAGCGATCAAGTCCGATCTGACCGCCCGCGTGGCGGCGCTGAAGGAGAAGGGCGTCACGCCCGGCCTCGGCACGATCCTCGTCGGGAACGACCCCGGCAGCCAGAAGTACGTCGCAGGCAAGCACCGGGACTGCGCCCAGGTCGGTATCGCCTCCATCCAGCGGGAGTTGCCCGAAACGGCCACGCAGCAGGAGATCGAGGCAGTCGTCCGCGACCTGAACGAGGACCCGGCCTGCACCGGGTACATCGTCCAGCTGCCGCTGCCCAAGGGCATCGACGAGAACCGCATCCTCGAACTCATGGACCCGGACAAGGACGCCGACGGCCTCCACCCGATGAACCTCGGCCGGCTGGTCCTGAACGAGCCGGCTCCGCTGCCCTGCACCCCCAACGGCGTCCTCACCCTGCTGCGCCGCTACGGCGTGGAGATCAAGGGCGCCGAGGTCGTCGTCGTCGGCCGCGGTGTGACCATCGGCCGTCCGATGCCGCTGCTGCTGACCCGGCGCAGCGAGAACGCCACCGTGACCCAGTGCCACACCGGCACCCGTGACCTGTCGGCGCATCTCAAGCGCGCGGACATCATCGTCGCCGCCGCCGGCTCCGCCCATCTCGTCCGTCCCGAGGACGTCAAGCCCGGCGCGGCCGTCCTCGACGTCGGTGTCTCCCGCAGCGCCGAGGGCAAGATCGTGGGCGACGTGCACCCGGGTGTGGCCGAGGTGGCCGGCTGGATCTCCCCGAACCCCGGCGGTGTCGGCCCGATGACCCGGGCCCAGCTGCTGGTCAACGTGGTCGAGGCGGCGGAGCGCAGTGCCGGCTGACCGCAGCGCCCGAGAGGCGGAGGCCGGGGCCCGCGAGCCCGGGACGGACTTCGGCGAGACGCACGAGCCGGAGCCGGAGCCGGACCGGGGGCACGGGCAGAAGCAAGAACAGGGCCAAGGACAGAAGCAGGAACGGAAGCGGGAACAGGGGCAGGAGAAGAGGCAGGGGCAGGAGGGGGAGAAGGAACGGGAGCCGGCCGAGGGTGCCGCCGCCGAGGAGGCCTCCGGGGACGTCGCCGACGAGGAGATCACGGTCGTCGACCCCGTCAGCGCGCCCGACGCCTCGGGGCGGCCACGGCGCGCCACCCGTCGCTTCCCCCTCTTCACCAGGGACACCGCCCGCCCGGAGGGCGGCGGCCGGGCCGCACCCGGCGACGCTCCCGCGCCCGCCCGGCAGTGGCCGATCCTCGCCGTCCTGCTCGTGGCCGGGCTCGGCCTGCTGCTGACGGCGCTCGACCTGTTCCGGATCGGCACGCTGCTGATCGGCACGGCGCTGCTGGTCGGCGGGGCGCTGCGCTGGCTGCTGCCGGGCGTCGGCATGCTCGCCGTGCGCTCCCGCTTCACGGACATCGCCACGTACGGGGTGCTGGGTCTGTCGATCGCGCTGCTGGCGATGATGGCGCAGCCCGACCCCTGGCTGGAGATCCCGTTCCTGAAGGACACCCTGCACTTCACCGTCAGCAACAGCTGACGCGCCCGTTGCCCCGTCCCGCTGCCCCGTCCCGCTGTCCCGCTCATCCGGTGAACGGCGGCCCGTCCTCACCCCCGTGAAAGGACGGGCTGCCGCCGGGAGCAACCTTCCTGCACCGTGAACCGGCTGTTCAACGGCTGTCAGGGCGCTGTGGCACGGAAGTGACCGTTCCGGTACGTCCCCCGGATGGCCCGGACCGGCCCGGGAACTTCCGCGAAGCGCCTCTGGAACCCGGGCGGCGTGATAACCATGACGATCCGGGACGACCTGTGACGTCCCCCGCGTTGTGACGGTTCCGTTCGGTCGAAAGGGCTGCCGGTGGGAGACTGGGACACGAGCGAGTGAGCGTGCGACGGCGCATGCCCGCGGCCCTGACGCTCCCGTGCGCCCCACCCCGGGAACCGAGATCCTGACTGGCGGCATCCACGTGGGTAGCCGGAACGGGGACTCGGCAGAGGCACCACGCGCGAGGAAATACCAGCACGACCGGGGGGAAGGTGGGGAATCAATGCCTCGTTGGAAGGCCTTGCCGGATGAACTCGATCCGCAGATCAAGGAGTTCACGAGTCAGCTCAGGCGGGTGGTGGACCGCAGTGGCATGAGTGTCGCGTCGGTCTCGGACCGCACGGGCTACAGCAAGACGTCCTGGGAGCGTTATCTGAACGGCCGGCTGCTCGCGCCCAAGGGCGCGATCGTGGCACTGGCCGAGGTCACCGGAACCAATCCGGTGCACCTGACCACGATGTGGGAGCTGGCCGAGCGGGCCTGGAGCCGCTCGGAGATGCGTCACGACATGACGATGGAGGCGATCAGGATCTCGCAGGCGCGTTCCGCGCTGGGCGAGTTCGCCGGACCGTCGTCGGCCGGCGCGGGCGGCCGGGGGCGCAAGGGCGGCGGTGCCGCGGTCCGGCCGGGCGGCGCCGGACCGGCCGTGGGCTCCCCGCTGGTACCCCCGCAGCCCACCCCCTCGGACGTCCGTGACGCGTCGGGGTCGAACTCCTGGGGCATGGCCGGGTACGCCGGACCGTCCCCGTCGGGCCCCCGGAACGCCGCGGCGCACGCGGCCGCGCAGCCCGCGGGGGGCGACGGGCGTACGCCGGGCGCGCCGCCGCAGGGTGCGGCGGGCCGTGGCGGTTCCGGCGGCAAGCGGCGGGCGGGAACGTTCCTCGCGGGTGCCGTCTGCGTGCTGGTGGTGATCGCGGCCGCGTTCTACGTCACCGGGCTCGAGGGGGGCAAGGAGGCCGAGGCGGTGAAGTCGCCCTCGCCCACGGTCTCCGTCCCCGCGAACCTGCCCGCCGGGGTGGAGTGCAGCGGCGACAGCTGCCACGGCAAGGACGCGGAGAGCATGGGGTGCAGCGGTGACCTCGTGACCACGACGCGGACGGCGACCGTCGGCACCACGCTCGTCGAGGTCCGCTACAGCGAGGTCTGCGGTGCCGCGTGGGGCCGGATCACCCAGGCCACGCAGGGCGACACGGTCGAGATCACCGGCGGGAAGAGCAAGCAGAGCGACAGCATCACCGAAGCCGGCGACACGGTCACGTACACCCCGATGATGGCGGTCGGGGAGGCGGCGGACGCCAAGGCGTGCGTGCTGCTGGCCTCCGGCGAGCAGGGGTGCACGGAGGAGACGGCGGCGGGGACCGCGGAGTAGGTCTCCGAGGCGCGCCCGCGGCCCGCCGAGTACGGGCGCGGTGCGGCGGGCGCCGGCGGCGCGGGGCGGTGGCGGCCCTCCGGGGCCCGCCCGGGCCGGCACGCACCCGGTGAAGTTCGTGGCGCGGGACGGGCATGAGTCGGCGAATGCCGGGCATGAGCACGTCACCCCCACGGGAGTCCGGCAGGATCGGTCACCCGAACGGCGGCCGCCTCCGTCCCTCTTACGGGCGGGCGGCCGCCTTTCCCGTGAGTGCGCTCGCGTACCCCTCGGTCACTCTGTGGGACGGGCCACATGGAGCCCGGCCGTCCACGATCGTGGATGCGCGATAGCCTGGCCGCTGGATCTCTCTTGACGCCAAGAGACCGATCATCCAGCGGTGATCCCTCCGTACCGGTGATCGATCATCGTGGCGGGCACCGGTCACGAGCCGGACGGGATCCCGTACCCCGGGGCAGGGACGCCCCACCGCCAGCTGTCATACGGAGAACGCCATGACCCGCACTCCCGTGAACGTCACCGTCACCGGCGCGGCCGGCCAGATCGGTTACGCCCTGCTCTTCCGCATCGCCTCCGGCCAGCTGCTCGGCGCGGACGTGCCGGTCAAGCTGCGTCTGCTGGAGATCACCCCCGCGCTCAAGGCGGCCGAGGGCACGGCCATGGAGCTGGACGACTGCGCGTTCCCGCTGCTCCAGGGCATCGACATCTCGGACGACCCGAACGTGGCCTTCGACGGGGCCAACGTCGCCCTTCTCGTGGGTGCCCGTCCGCGCACCAAGGGCATGGAGCGCGGTGACCTCCTGGAGGCCAACGGCGGCATCTTCAAGCCGCAGGGCCAGGCCATCAACGGCCACGCCGCGGACGACATCCGGGTGCTCGTGGTCGGCAACCCGGCCAACACCAACGCGCTCATCGCCCAGGCCGCCGCGCCCGACGTACCGGCCGAGCGCTTCACCGCGATGACCCGCCTGGACCACAACCGCGCGCTGACCCAGCTGGCGAAGAAGACGGGTTCGACGGTCGCCGACATCAAGCGCCTGACCATCTGGGGCAACCACTCCGCCACGCAGTACCCGGACATCTTCCACGCCACCGTCGCCGGCAAGAACGCCGCCGAGGTCGTGAACGACGAGAAGTGGCTGGCCGAGGACTTCATCCCGACCGTCGCCAAGCGCGGCGCCGCGATCATCGAGGCCCGTGGCGCCTCGTCGGCCGCCTCCGCCGCCAACGCGGCCGTCGACCACGTCCACACCTGGGTCAACGGCACCGCGGACGGCGACTGGGTCTCCATGGGCATCCCGTCGGACGGCTCCTACGGCGTCCCGGAGGGCCTGATCTCCTCCTTCCCGGTCACTGTGAAGGACGGGAAGTACGAGATCGTCCAGGGCCTGGAGATCAACGACTTCTCCCGTGCCCGCATCGACGCCTCCGTCAAGGAGCTCGAGGAGGAGCGCGAGGCGGTCCGCGGCCTCGGCCTCATCTGATCACCCGGTCCGACCGCGGACCACGGACCCCGCACCGGTACTGACCGGTGCGGGGTCCGTCCCGTGCCCGGGGCACAAGCTCTACCCAAAGCTTGACGCATGTCACATGATCGCACTCTTGACAATCCGGTTCCCTCCGGCCTGGCGCCTCCCATATGCTGATGGCTCGTCAACTCTTCCGTCACCGAAGACGTACGCAGCATCGGGGGGACCGGCATGAGCACTGTCCACGTGCCGCAGCAACCGCATCACCCGGAGGGCCCGGCCCCGCCGGAGTGTCCGGCCGTCGCACCGCACGCCAGTGAGGCGACCCGGCTGCTGTGCGGGGGCGTCTACGTGGACCCCGACTATCGCGACCGCGTCATCGAGGAGCTGTATCTCCACGAGCAGCGGATCGTGGCCCCCTCCCTGGGCTTCGACGCGGCGCGGGTCCTCGCGCACGCGCTGCGGGCCCGCCGGCAGGAACTGCTCTGGTCCGCCGCCGTCGTCGGGCTCTGGGTGGTGGGCGTCGCGGTGACCGGCGGGCTGCTGGCCGGCCTGCTGCTGCCCAGTCTGCTGCTCGGCCTCGCGGCCCGGGTCAGGGGCGGCGCCCAGGAGCCGCCCTTCCACCGGCAGTTCCCCGCCCTCGTGCTGCGCTGGGCGGGCCGCATCCTCTTCACGACGCAGGTGTTCCTCGTCGTCGCCATGGCCTTCGGCGCCGATCCGGGCGGCTCCGGTTCCTCGTCCGGCTCGTACGGCTCCAGCAGTTCCTACGCCTCGGGTGGTTCCAGCGGCCTCGGCGACCTGGGCCTGCCCTTCGCCGTCGTGGTCGAACCCTGGCGGGCCTGGCTGGGCATCGGGGTCCTCGCGCTGATCGCGTGGTGCGCGGCGGCCCAGCGGGACGGGTTCGCCCGCGCGTTCGCCGCGGAGCTGTCCCCGCTGCGCTTCCCGGACGCGGCGAACGACCCCGCGGAACAGGCCGAGGGGGAGAAGTTCACCCGGCTGACGGGACGCATCCGGCGGGAGCAGCACGCGCCGCTGATCATGTACGACGAGGAGCGTCCCTTCTGCGGAGCGGGAGCCGCGCACGACACCTGGGTGCTCGCCGTGGAACTCCGGCCGGACGAGGAGCAGAAGCAGCGGCAGCCGCTCGGCAACCGTGTGATCCTCGACCGGATCCGGCCGCTGATCGAGCAGTTGCGTGAACCCGCCGAGCACGCGGGCACCCCCGTGCGCGACCGACTGCGCGGGCTGGAGGTCGACGAGTGCGTGTTCCTCCCCGTCGAAGGGCTGACCGACCGCGACCAGGCCCCCTGCACGCCGGAGGCGTTCGAGCAGCATTGGCTGCGGGCGGTCGAGGAGGGCGGCGAGAAGCGGCGGCACTTCCTGCGGATCCGGGTCGGCGGCTGGGGGGAGGAGCTGGGCGTCACCGTGTACGTACGGGTCCACACCCAGGGGCACATGCTCATGCTGGAGATCGCACCGCACGTCATGACCCCGGTGCGCCAGGAGTTCAAGCGTGCCGACCATCTCGCGCACCGGGTCCGCACCAGCCCGGCGCCGGCAAGGATCGCCTCGACGGCGGCCCTGGTGCCCGGTTCCGCGGGCCGCGCCCTGGTCTCCTTGTTCCGCGGCGCGCTCTTCGCCTGGCGGCTGCTCACCGGTGGACACCGGAGCGCGCTGCCCGAGGGCCCGGCCCTCTCGGTGCGCGAACTGGCCGCGATCGACACCGGATCCACGTTCCAGGAGATGGACGTGGCCCGTTACCTCCGCAGCATCCAGGACCGTGTCGGACGCGGGGTGCGGCTCGCGCTCGCCGAAGCCGGTTACGAGACCGGCGAGTTCGTCCAGAAGATCGTGAACATCAGTAACGGCGCCGTCAGCATCAACCGGGTCGAGGGCTCCACCTTCGCCATCGGTGAGAAGGCCAGTGCCGCCACCGGCGGCCCCGGGCCGCAGAAAGGAGCCCCCGGCCATGGCGGCACGTGAGGAGCAGCCGGGCGTCAGCCTCGGGAACGTGCACGGCAGTACCTTCGCCATCGGCAGCAACGCGCACGCGGAGAGCCATCACGGCGTCCCGGCGCCGCGAGCCGCCGACGAGGAACTGCTCACCGCGGTACGGGAACTGCGGGCCGATCTGTCCCGGCTGCGGCAGAGTGAGCAGACCGCACGGCTGGACGAGGCCCTCGCGGAGACCGAGGACGAGATCGACCGGACCGGCGCGGCCGGGGAGGGCCGCCGTCGACGGCTGCGCGACCTGCTCGCCGACGCCGAGACCGTCACGGCGCTGCTGGCCTCGGCCGGGACGGTGGCGGGTCTGCTCGGGATGTGACGCCGGCGGGCGGCACGACGAGGGGACGAGAAGGGCGACGAGGGGGACGAGGGGGGGGGAAGCGGTGAGCGGAGGACAGGGACCGCGGTACTGGAACGAGGAGACCCAGCGCTGGGAGGAAGGGAGCCCCGGAACACAGGGGAACCCGGGGAGCTCGGGGAACCCGGGGGAGCAGGGGGAACCGAGCGGCGCGGGCGCGGTGACGCGCGCCCCGGAGGTCCCGCCGCGCCCGGATGTCTCGCCCTCCGCCCCCACCCTCACGGGCATCCGGTGGCCGGGTGGTGGTACCCCGCCGGTGCCCTCCGGGCAGCCCGCGCCGGCCCTCTGGTCGTCTCCCGAGCTGCCCCACGGCCCCGCCGGGCCACCCGTCCCGCCCGTGCCTCCGCCCCCGGCGCGGCGCGGGCTCGACCAAAGGCGGGTGTGGGCCGTGGCGGGCGGGGCCGCCGTGGTCGGGGTGGTCGTGGGACTGGTGCTGACCCGGCCCCTGGGAGGCGGCGAGGGGGCGGACGGCCAGGAGGACGACAAGGCCGCCTCGGCGAGCGTGTCGCAGCCCGCCGGTTCCCGAACCCCCGGGCCGCAGGAGCCCTCCGCCCCGCGGGAGCCGTCCTCTTCCGCCGAGCAGACCGCGCCGGTCACCCCGGACCCGGACCCGGACAGCACCGTCCCCGCCGGTTACGACCGGTACACCGACTCCGAGGGCTTCACCCTCGCCCGCCCCGAGGGGTGGACCCGCACCAGTGTGTCCTCCCAGTACGGCATGGACGTGGTCAGCTACCGCAGTCCCGGCAGCGGCAGGCGGCTCCAGGTGTTCGAGGTGGCGGAGCCCTCGCCCGACGCGTCGTACGAACTCTTCCTCTCCGACGCCACCCCGAAGGCCCCGGGATTCGAGCAGCTCTCCCTGGAGACACTGGACGACGGCGACTTCACCGGCTCCCGGCTGGAGTACCTCGCGGACTCCTTCGGGGGAGAGCCCGACATCGGGACCTGGCACGTGGTCGACCTGCGCTTCCAGGCCGCCGACGGCAAGCTGTACGCGCTCGCCGCCTACGGGGCCGACTCCGACGGCCACGAGGACGAACGCGAGCTGATCCGGACCGCCCTCGCACACTTCTGCCCGCCGGACACCACCTGCGGGACGGCCGTGGACCTCGGCTGAACCGATCGCGGCCGGTGGTACGGGGGTATTTGCCCGTTCTTGTTCGCGCGGTTCGTGACGCTGCACACTTTCCGCCGTGAATCGCGCATGCATGCGAAGCCCGCGGGCAGAAGCCCTCCCGCTCTGTGGGTGACGCCTGTGTGGCTCGATCTGGTCACTCGACCTGTGTCACTCGCGGGCGCGGAACAGGAACGGAAGGCAGTAGGCGATCATGGCGGACACTACAGAGCATCAGGTGCGCACCTCCATCCACGCGGGAGGCGAGTGGCGGGCGGCCGTCTCGGGGGCCACGCGCGAGATCTTCGACCCCGCGGACGCCCTGCCGTTCGCCGTCGTCGCGGAGGGCGACGAGAAGGACGCCGACCTCGCGGTGGCCGCCGCCCGGCGCGCGTTCGACGAGGGCCCGTGGCCGCACACCCCGGTCACCGAGCGGGCCGCGCTGCTGCGCCGCGTCGCCGGTCTCCTCGTCCGGGACCGGGAGGAGCTCGGCCTGCTGGAGAGCCGGGACGCGGGCAAGACCGTCGAGGAGGGGCGTGTCGACATCGACTGCGTCGCCGACGCCTTCCGCTACTTCGCCGACCTGGTCGCCGGGGAGGCCCCCGGCCGGGTCGTCGACGCGGGTTCCACCGACGTCCACAGCGTCGTCGTGCACGAGCCCGTCGGCGTCTGCGCCATGATCACGCCCTGGAACTACCCTCTGCTCCAGGCCAGTTGGAAGATCGCCCCGGCGCTGGCGGCCGGCAACACCTTCGTCGTCAAGCCCAGCGAGATCACCCCGCTGACCACGGCCGCCCTCATCGGCCTGCTGACCGAGGCGGGCCTGCCCGCCGGTGTCGCCAACATCGTCACCGGCCCCGGCCACACCGTCGGCGCCCGGCTCGCCGAGCACCCCGACGTCGACCTGGTCTCCTTCACCGGCGGACTGGTCAGCGGCACCAAGGTCGCCGAGGCCGCCGCGCCGACCGTGAAGAAGGTCGCCCTCGAACTCGGTGGCAAGAACCCCAACGTGGTCTTCGCCGACTCCTGCGCCACCGAGGAGGGCTTCGACACCGCCGTCGACCAGGCACTCAACGCGGCCTTCATCCACAGCGGCCAGGTCTGCTCGGCGGGCGCGCGGCTCATCGTCGAGGAGTCGGTCCGCGACCGCTTCGTCACCGAACTCGCCCGCCGCGCCGAGCGGATCAGGCTCGGCCGGGGCACCGCGGACGGCGTCGAGTGCGGCCCGCTGGTCTCCGAGCAGCAGCGCGACAAGATCGAGGCGTATGTCGCCTCCGCGCTGAAGGAGGGCGCGGTGCTGCGCTCCGGCGGCAAGCGTCCCGAACCGTCCGCGGAGCGGCCCGAGGCCGGCTACTTCTACGAGCCGACCGTCCTCGACCACTGCCACCGCGAGATGCGGGTGGTGCGCGAGGAGGTGTTCGGGCCGGTCCTCACCGTCGAGACCTTCCGCACCGAGGACGAGGCCGTCGCCCTGGCCAACGACACCGAGTACGGGCTGGCCGGCGCCGTCTGGACCGCCGACGCGGGCCGCGCCCGGCGGGTGGCCGGACGGCTGCGCCACGGCACCGTGTGGATCAACGACTTCCACCCCTACCTCCCGCAGGCGGAGTGGGGCGGATTCGGCAAGAGCGGAGTGGGCCGTGAACTCGGCCCGGCGGGTCTCGCCGAGTACCGCGAGACCAAGCACATCTACCAGAACCTCGCGCCGAAGCCGGTGCGCTGGTTCGCCGGCTGAGCCCGCCACCACCGAGCGGCCCCCACGGCGAACGCGGCGAACGCGCGGCACCGCGGGGAGAGGCGGCCCCGCGACTCTCCCCGGCATCCGCGGCACCCACGGCCCTCGGGGCGCGCGGCACCCCGGCGTGTCCGGCGCACCAAGGACAGCGGAAACACCCGCCCCGCCCCACCCCACCGTTTCGAACAGCACACCGCACAACTCCCTGCCCACCCGCCCCGAGCCCCCGGAGGAGCGACAGCCCATGCCAGAGCGCGCCCACGAACACCGCCACGAACCCGACCGGGAGCACGGCCCGGACGCCACCCGCGACCACACGTACGACTACGTCGTCATCGGCGGTGGCACCGCGGGGTCCGTCATCGCCTCCCGGCTGACGGAGAACCCGGACGTCACCGTCGCGGTCATCGAGGGCGGTCCCAGCGACGTGGGCCGCGACGACGTGCTGACCCTGCGCCGCTGGATGGGCCTGCTCGGCGGCGAGCTGGACTACGACTACCCCACCACCGAGCAGCCACGCGGCAACTCGCACATCCGGCACAGCCGGGCCCGCGTCCTCGGCGGATGCTCCTCGCACAACACCCTCATCGCGTTCAAGCCGCTCCCGTCCGACTGGGACGAGTGGGAGCAGGCCGGTGCCCAGGGGTGGGGCCCGGTGCAGATGGAGGCGTATTACGCCCGGCTCAAGAACAACATCGTCCCGGTCGACGAGAAGGACCGGAACGCCATCGCCCGTGACTTCGTCGACGCCGCCCAAAACACGCTCGGCGTGCCGCGCGTCGAGGGCTTCAACAAGAAGCCGTTCAACGACGGCGTCGGCTTCTTCGACCTCGCCTACCACCCGGAGAACAACCAGCGCTCCTCGGCGTCGGTCGCCTATCTGCACCCGGTGATGGACGAGCGCCCCAACCTGACGCTCCTGCTGGAGACCTGGGCGTACCGGCTGGAGCTGAACGGCACCCGCGCCGAAGGCGTCCACGTCCGCACCAAGGACGGCGAGGAGCTCCTCGTCCGGGCCCGCAGCGAGGTCCTGCTGTGCGCCGGAGCCGTCGACTCCCCCCGGCTGCTGCTGCACTCCGGCATCGGTCCGAAGGCCGACCTGGAGGCGCTCGGCATACCCGTGGCGCACGACCTCCCCGGTGTCGGCGAGAACCTGCTCGACCACCCCGAGTCGGTGATCGTCTGGGAGACGGACGGGCCCATCCCGGACAACTCCGCGATGGACTCCGACGCCGGCCTGTTCGTGCGCCGCGACCCCGGACACGCGGGCCCCGACCTGATGTTCCACTTCTACCAGATCCCGTTCACGGACAATCCGGAGCGCCTCGGCTACCGGCGGCCGGAGTTCGGCGTCTCGATGACCCCGAACATCCCCAAGCCGAAGAGCCGCGGCCGGCTCTACCTGACCAGCGCCGACCCGGAGGTCAAGCCCGCGCTGGACTTCCGCTACTTCACCGACGCGGACGACTACGACGCCCGCACCCTCGTCGACGGCATCCGCATCGCCCGCGAGATCGCGCAGAGCGAACCGCTGGCCCACTGGCTCAAGCGCGAGGTGGCCCCCGGCCCCGACGTCACCGGTGACGAGGAGCTGAGCGAGTACGCCCGTAAGGTCGCGCACACCGTCTACCACCCGGCGGGCACCTGCCGGATGGGCGCGGCCACCGACCGGTGGGCCGTCGTCGACCCCGAACTGCGGGTCCGCGGCCTGGAGGGCATCCGCATCGCCGACGCCTCCGTCTTCCCGACGATGACCGCCGTGAACCCCATGATCGGGGTGCTGATGGTGGGCGAGAAGGCGGCCGAACTGCTGGCCGAGACCAGCGAAGGGAACCACGCCTGATGAGCAGCACCGTCACCCCCGGGAAGTCCCGGCCCGGTACGCAGACCCCGTCCGCGGACCCGTCCGGGCAGCCGCCCGTCTTCGGCGTGCGCAACCTGTGGAAGGTCTTCGGCCCGAAGGCCGAACGCATCCCCGCCGATCCGGAGACCGCGGGCCTCACCCAGTCCGAACTGCGCACCCGCACCGGCTGCACCGCGGCCGTCCGGGACGTCTCCTTCGACGTGCGCAAGGGCGAGGTCTTCGTCGTCATGGGCCTGTCCGGCTCCGGCAAGTCCACCCTCGTACGCTGCCTGACCCGGCTCATCGAGCCGACCTCGGGCTCCCTGGAGATCGACGGCGAGGACGTCCTCGCCATGGACCGCAACCGGCTGCGCGAGCTGCGCAGGCACCGCGCGGCCATGGTGTTCCAGCACTTCGGCCTGTTGCCGCACCGCTCCGTCCTGGACAACATCGCCTACGGTCTGGAGATCCAGGGCATGTCCAAGGCAGAACGGCGGGCCCGGGCCGAGGAGATGGTCCACAAGGTCGGCCTCGACGGGCTGGAACTGCGCCGCCCCGGCCAGCTCTCCGGCGGTCAGCAGCAGCGCGTGGGCCTGGCACGGGCGCTCGCCTCCGACCCCGAGGTGCTGCTCTTCGACGAGCCGTTCAGCGCCCTCGACCCGCTGATCCGGCGGGACATGCAGGAGGAGGTCATCCGGCTGCACCACGAGGAGGGCCGCACCATGGTCTTCATCACCCACGACCTCAGTGAGGCGCTCCGGGTCGGCGACCGCATCGCACTGATGCGGGACGGCGAGATCGTGCAGCTCGGCACCCCCGAGCAGATCGTCGGCTCGCCCGCCGACGACTACGTCCGCGACTTCGTCCGCGACGTGCCGCGCGAGCAGGTCATGACCGTGCGCACCGCGATGCGGCCGGGGGGCTGCGGCGGCTCCGAGCACCCCGGCTCCCTCACCCCCGACACGATCGTCGTCGAGGCCGTCGAGACCGTCGCCCGCAGCGGCCGGGCCGCGTGCGTGGTGCAGGACGGCGCGTGCCTGGGGCAGGTCGACCAGGTGGACCTGCTGCGGGTCGTCGCCGGACTGGACCGCGAGGAGGCGGCCGCATGACCTCCCGTCCCCGTACGAGCCCGGTGGCCACCGGCGCCGTCTCCCACGGCCGGGGGTGGACCGCGTGAGCGCCGTCATCACGCCCGCCCCGCCGACGAAGCCCACCGGACAGCCGGAGGAACCCGCGCCCGCCGAGCGGCGCCCCCTGCTGCGGCACCCCGTGGTGCGCCGTCTGCTGCCGCTGGCCGTCGCCGCCGCCGTGCTCGTGCCGCTCGCCGCCCTGCTGTGGGGCAGCGGAACCTGGCCGTCCGAGCTGACCGCGGACGTCCGGACACCCCTGGACGACGCCTACACCTGGGTCGTGAACAACCGGGAGACCCACCCGGTCTTCCTCTACTTCCTGCTGCACCTGAGCAACTGGTCCGACGGATCCGTCAGCTGGATGACGGACCTGCTGGAGTCCCTCGGCTGGTTCCCGGTGATCACGGCCGCCATGCTGCTGTCCTGGCGGGCGGGCGGACTGCGCGACAGGCGCGGACCGAAGCTGGCCGGCGTCACGTTCGCCGCCTTCGCGGTGTGCGGCGTGCTCGGTATGTGGGAAGCCACCATGGAGACCCTGGCCCTGATGGCGGTCGCGGTCACCGTCTCGGCCGCGATCGGCGCGCTGCTGGGCCTGGGCGCCGGGCTGTCGGACCGCTTCGAGCGGATCCTGCGACCGGTCCTGGACACCATGCAGATCATGCCGGCGTTCGCGTATCTGCTGCCGCTGGTGCTGCTGTTCGACATCGGCGTGCCGTCCGCCCTGATCGCGACGGTCATCTACGCGGCCCCGCCGATGGCACGGCTGACCGCGCTCGGTCTGAGGGGCGCGGACCCGTCGGTCATGGAGGCCGCGAAGTCGCTGGGCACCAGCCCGGCGCAGCGGCTGCTGACGGCCCGGCTGCCGCTGGCCCGCAAGGAGATCCTGCTCGGCCTGAACCAGACGATCATGATGGCGCTGTCGATGGTCACCATCGCCTCCGTGATCGGAGCCGGCGGCCTCGGTGAGGAGGTGTTCCGCGCACTGTCCACCGTCGACGTCGGCGGGGCGCTCGCCGCGGGCATCCCGATCGTGCTGCTGGCGGTCTGGCTGGACCGCACCACCGCCGTCGCCGGAGAGCGGCTGAGCGAGGGCGCGGCCCCGGCCGGCTCCTCCTGGCTGCACGGCCGGCGCGCCTGGGCCGTGGCCGCCGGCTCCGGTGCGGCGCTGGGTACGGTCGGGTGGCTGCTGCTGATCGCCGAGTGGCCGGGGACCTGGACCGTCAACATGGCCCCGCCCGTCAACGACGCCGTGGGCTGGTTCACCGGCCACCTGGCCGAGGGCGTGCCCGTGCTGGGCGGCACCCGGACCTGGGCGGACGGCTTCACCATCTGGGTGCTCGACCCGCTCCGGGACGGCCTGACCGCCATGCCGTGGTGGCTGATGGTGCTGCTGGCCGCGGCCCTGGCCCTGCTCGCGGGCGGCTGGGGCGCGATGTGCATGGCGGGCCTGGCGATGGCCGGGGTCGGCGTCATCGGTGTGTGGGCCACTTCCCTGGACACCCTGTCGCAGGCGATCGCGGGCGTCGCCGTCACGCTCGTGCTCGGCTTTTTGATCGGCGTGGTGGCGGCCCGGGTGCCGCTGCTGAACCGCCTGCTGCGGCCGGTGCTGGACACCATGCAGACCCTGCCGCAGTTCATCTACCTGATCCCGGTGGTGGCCCTGTTCAACGTGGGCCGCTCCGCCGCCGTCGCCGCGGCCGTGCTGTACGCGCTGCCCGCCGTCGTACGGATCACGGTGCAGGGCCTGAGCCAGGTCGACGCCGCGACGCTGGAGGCGGCCCGCTCCATGGGCGCGAGCTCCTTCCAGCAGATCCGCCAGGTGCAGGTGCCGCTGGCCCGGCCCGCGCTGATGCTCGCCCTCAACCAGGGCGTGGTGCTGGTGCTGGCCATGGTGATCGTCGGCGGCTTCGTCGGCTCCGGCGCCCTCGGCTACGACGTCGTCTACGGCCTGCAGAAGAGCGAGCTCGGTGTCGGCCTCAGCGCCGGTGTGGCGATCGTGCTGCTGGGTCTGGTCCTGGACCGCACCACACAGCGCCCGGGCCGGCCGGCCGGTACCCGCTAGCCCGCCGTTCCCGGGACCCGGCCTCCCGCCCGTACCCGGCCCCCAAGCCCCCTCCGCAGGGAAACGACCCCCTGCCTGTTCCCACCGAAAGAGACACTCACATGAAGAGCAGAAAGAACCTCCTGCGCGCCGCGACCGCCACGGCCGCCGTCCTCGCCGTCACCGGCCTGAGCGCGTGCGGTGCCGCCAAGACCGACTCCTCCTCCTCATCATCGTCGGGCGGCTCCGACACGGTCACCATCGCCGTCCCGTCGTGGGTCGGCGCCGAGGCCAACGGGGCCGTCGCCAAGTACCTCCTGGAGAACGAGCTCGACACCGAGGTCGAGCTGACCCAGCTCGACGAGTCGGTCGCCATCGACGGGCTCAACAGCGGCAAGGTCGACGCCGTGCTCGAGGACTGGGGTGGCGCGCCGGACAAGATCAAGCGGTACGTCGAGGACAAGAAGTCCGTCGTCGAGGGTGGTGACCTCGGTGTCACCGGCCACATCGGCTGGTTCGTGCCGAAGTACCTCGTGGACGAGCACCCGGACATCACGGACTGGGAGAACCTCAACAAGTACAGCGATCTCTTCCGTACCGCGGAGAGCGGGAACAAGGGCCAGCTGCTCGAGGGTTCGCCGTCGTACACCACCAACGACGACGCGATCATCGAGAACCTCGATCTGGACTTCAAGACCGTGTACGCCGGCTCCGAGGCCGCGCAGATCACGCAGATCAAGGAGGACTACAAGGCCAAGAAGCCGTTCATCACCTACTGGTGGACGCCGCAGTGGCTGAACGCGCAGGTCGACCTGGTCGAGGTGAAGCTGCCCGAGTACAAGGAGGGCTGCGACGCCGACCCGAAGAAGGTCGCCTGCGGTTACGCCCAGACGCCTCTGCAGAAGTACTTCAACGCCGACTTCGCCAAGGACGGCGGGGAGGCGGCCCAGTTCCTGAAGAACTTCAACTGGACCGCCGAGCAGCAGAACGAGGTGGCCGCGATGATCGCGGACAAGAAGATGAGCTCCGCGAAGGCGGCCGAGACCTGGGTCAAGGCCAACGAGGACGTCTGGAAGGCGTGGCTGGCCTGACCGGAGCCCCACCGTCGCACGGGGGTGACCGCGCCCCTGGCGCTGTGGCCGGGAGGGGCCACCGGCTCCGGCACACCTTCCCGGCCACAGCACCAGAGGCCCTCCGGGGGGGTGAGTCCGGCCGCGATGCCGGCCGGTGCCCGTGCCGCCCGGTGCTGCCGGGGCCGCCCCGTCCTCGTGCCCGAGGGACGCCGCCCCCCGTGCTGGGCGTCGCGAGCGCCGGGGATCCGGCCTCGGCGAGGCCCCGGGCGCGGGCCGCGTCCCAGGGGCCGGGCAGGACGAGCGGGTCGCCCGGAGCGCGTCCGTGGTGGAGGGCGCGGAAACGGCCGGCCCTGCTCACCGCTCGGCACTCCCCGGAGAGAACCGCCAGCCGGTTCCCGCCGCCGCCGACGGCGACCGGCGCCGGGAGACGGGCCGGCCCGTCGGCGTCGAAGCGACGGGCGGCCCCTCCCCGGGGCTCGGCGGACCGGACTGCCTCTCACCCAGCCCTGCCCGGCGGCGCCGTCCCGGCCCGCAGCGCGGACCGGACGCCGTCGGCCGGCAGCGTGGTGCGCGCCGTTACCTGTAGTGCCCCGGCGTGTAGTGACCCGGCGTCCTCCGGCACGTCACACCGAAACGGTTCCAGGCGTTGATCACCGTGATCACGGCGATCAGCCGCGCCAGCTCCGGCTCGTCGAAGAACCGGGCGGCCTTCCCGTACACCTCGTCGGGCACGAAGCCGTCCGTCAGCACGGTGACCGCCTCGGTCAGCTCGAGCGCCGCCAGCTCCTTCCCGGTGTAGAAGTGGCGCGACTCCTGCCAGGCGGCGAGCTGCACGATCCGCTCCACGCTCTCGCCCGCCGCGAGCGCGTCCTTGGAGTGCATGTCCAGGCAGAAGGCGCAGTGGTTGAGCTGGGAGGCCCGGATCTTCACCAGCTCGAGCAGCCTCGGGTCGATCCCCTTACGGGACGCCGCGTCGAGCCGCACCATCGCCTTGTAGACGTCGGGGGCGAGCGCGGCCCAGTCCAGTCGGGGTGTCTCCTCGGGCGCGTACTCCGTGGCCGTACCTCCGCCGACGGCGGCTGCCGTCGCGGTGCCGTCGTTCGTGGTGGTGGTCGTGGTGGTGGTCGTGGTCATGGCTACGAGCGTAGGAGTGAGGCAGCCCAGGAGTATGGTCCATTCGCATGGCGAAACCATGGGCCACTTTCGGTATCGACCTCCACCTGGAACCGGCCGGTCCCGGTCTGCGCCGCGGTCTGACCGACGCCCTGCGCGAAGCGGTCCGCAGCGGCCGGCTCGCCCCCGGCACCCGGCTGCCCTCCTCCCGTGCCCTCGCCGCCGACCTGGGCGTCGCCCGCAACACGGTCGCCGAGGCCTACGCGGATCTGGTCGCCGAGGGCCGGCTGACCGCGCGGCAGGGCTCCGGGACCCGGGTCGCCGACCGTGCGGTGCCCCGGCCGCCCGCCCGGCGGCCCACCCCGCGACGCCCGTCCGGGCGGCCGCGGTACGACCTCACCCCCGGCATCCCCGACCTCGCCTCCTTCCCGCGCGCCGAGTGGCTCAGGGCCTCCCGCCGGGCCCTGGCGACCGCCCCCCACGACGCCCTCGGCTACGGCGACGCGCGGGGCCGCCCCGAACTGCGTACCGCCCTCGCGGACCACCTGGCCCGCGTACGGGGCGTACGCGCCGACCCCGAACGCATCGTCATCTGCTCCGGGTTCGCCCACGGCCTCCACCTGCTCTGCGACATCCTGCGCGCCCGCGGCGCCCGCACCCTCGCCGTGGAGTCCTACGGCCTCGCCGAACACCGCGACCTGATCGAACGCACCGGCCTGCGCACCACTCCGGTCCCCTCCGACGACGCCGACCCCGGCGACGCCGCCGCGGTGCTGCTCAACCCCGCCCACCAGTTCCCCCTGGGCGGTGTCCTGCGCCCGGAGCGCAGGGCGGCCGTCATCGACTGGGCCCGCCGCACCGGCGGCCTGATCCTGGAGGACGACTACGACAGCGAGTTCCGGTACGACCGCCAGCCCGTCGGGGCGATCCAGGATCTGGACCCCGACCACGTGGTCCACCTCGGCACGGTCAGCAAGTCCCTCGCCCCCGGCCTCCGTCTGGGCTGGATGGTGCTGCCCCCGTCCCTGCTGCCGGAGGTCGTCGAGCACGGCGCCGTCCGTTCCGTCGGCGTGCTCGAACAGCTCACCTTCGCCGAGTTCCTCACCTCCGGCGCCCACGACCGGCACGTGCGCGCCGCACGGCTGCGCTACCGGCGTCGCCGCGACGCCCTGGTCGACGTCCTCGCCGAGCGGGCGCTCGACGTCCGGGTCACGGGCATCGCGGCCGGGCTGCACGCGGTGCTCCGACTGCCGCCGGGCACCGAGCAGTCGGTCGTCCGGGCGGCCGCCTGGCAGGGCCTCGCGGTCAAGGGCCTGGCGTACTTCCGCCACCCCGCCGCCGAGGTCGCCCCCCTGGACGCCCTGGTCGTCGGCTACGGCACCCCGCCGGACCATGCCTGGACGGCGACCCTGGACGCCCTGTGCCGGGCTCTTCCCTGAAGGGTGGGCCCGGCAGCCCTTCGCGACGGGCGGCCGTGCCGAGCCCGCACACCCTCCCAAAGGCCCCGGAACCGGGCCCGGCCGAGCCCGCTTTCAAGGGCCCCCTGCCCACGTCTGCCGGTCGGCGCCTAGGCTGTCCGCCGCGAGCCGGGGAGCATGACGGACCGGCAGCGGCCACGCGGCACACACGGGGGAGCGGAGAAGATGACGCAGAACACGGCCCAGGAGACGGTGCAGGGCACGGCCCGGAAGGCTCGGACACGGCGGCGGCTGCGGTCCGGCACGGTGATGCTCGGCAGCATGGGGGTCCTCGCGGCGGCCCTGTCCGCGTGCAGTTCCGATCCGGACCGCCGCTGCGTGGACCGGGACAGCTACGACTACGTCAACGGTTACAAGGTCGTCGCCGACAAGAACTGCACGACGTCCTCCGGTTCCGCCGGCAGGGGCGGCAGGTCCGGCTCGGCCCAGCGCGTCGACGCCGACTGGTACTACGACGCCGATGTCAGCGGCAGCTGGGCCGAGGACGGCACCTTCAACCGGAGCGAGGCCGTCGACCGGGGCGGCTTCGGCTCGTCCTCCGGCAAGAGGGGCGGCTGAGGACCCGGACGGGCGAAGGAACGAAGGGCTCACCCGTGGAACGCCGCACCATCGAACCCCGCCCCGGCTGGCAGCGGACCGTCGAGGAGCAGGGTCTGATCTACCCCCTCACCCTGCCCAAGCCGCTCGAGGCCGACCGGGCTGCGGGAATCCCCGTCCCCGAGGACGCCTGGGTCCCGTACTGGGACGAGAGCGCGTACTACGTCTTCGCCATGGACGAGGTCGAGGCGCTGGAGGAGGCCGTCGAGGAACTGCACCGCATGTGTCTCGCGGCCGCCGACCACATCGTCGGCGCCGACCGCTTCGCCGACCTCGGCATCACCGATCCGAGGGTCGCCGGCGCGGTTGCCGAGGCCTGGCACCGGCGGGCCGAACTCCCCTCCGTCTACGGCCGTTTCGACCTCCGCTACGACGGCACCGGCCCCGCGAAGATGCTGGAGTACAACGCCGACACCCCCACCTCCCTGGTGGAGGCCGCCTCACCCCAGTGGTTCTGGATGGAGGAACGGTTCCCCGGCGCCGACCAGTGGAACTCCCTGCACGAACGCCTCGTCGACGCCTGGCGGAGGCAGGCCGCGCTCCTCCCGCCGGGCAGCCCGCTGTACTTCGCCCACTCCTGGGACGACGTGCTCGGCGAGGACCTCATGACCGTCGCCTACCTCAAGGAGACGGCCGAGCAGGCGGGCCTCGAGACCGAGTGGCTGACCGTGGAGGAGATCGGCTGGGACCGGCTCTCCGGCCGCTTCGTCGACAACGACCTCCGGTTCATCCGCAGCATCTTCAAGCTGTACCCCTGGGAATGGCTCACCACCGACCGCTTCGCCGGCCACGTCCTCGACACCCTCGACAACGGCGGCGGCACCGGCAGCACCCTGTGGATCGAGCCCGCCTGGAAGATGCTGCTGAGCAACAAGGCCCTGCTGGCGATCCTCTGGGAGCTCTACCCGGACCACCCCAACCTCCTCCCGGCCCATCTCGACGGCCCCCGAGACCTGGCGTCGTCCACCGGCTACGTGGCCAAGCCGCTGCTCGGCCGCGAGGGTGCCGGGGTGACGATCCACCCGCCGGGCAGCGCCCCCGTGGTCCGTGACGAACCCTGCTGCTACCAGCAGCTCGCCCCGCTGCCGGACTTCGACGGCAACCATGTCGTCCTCGGCGCCTGGACCGTCGGGGACGAGTCCGCCGGTCTCGGCATCCGCGAGTCGTCGGGCCTGGTCACCGACGAGTACGCCCGTTTCCTCCCGCACGTGATCCTGTGAGCGCCCCCTGATCCGACGCCTCCACAGGGCCGCGGGCCCTTCACAGGGGCGCGGGGAGCCGCGCGGCCGGGCCCCACCGCACCCGCAGCCCGCACCCGCAGCCCGCGGCCGGCAGCCGACGGTTGGCAGCTCGCAAGCTCGCAAGCTCGCAAGCTCGCAAGCTCGCAAGCTCGCAAGCTCGCAAGCTCGCAAGCTCGCAAGCTCGCAAGCTCGCGGCCGCCGGGCAGGCGTGCCCGCTCGCATGGCGGACGCCTTGCCACGACGCCCCGTGCCGCCCGGTAGGCTGGCCGGCGGGCCGTGACTGGCGTGCTGGGATGGGACCGACCATCGGGAAGCGGCCCCCGGACCCGTGACCCGCCGGGACCGGCCGAGTGCCGTGCGCCTGGGCCATGCCGTGAACGCCGAACGCCACGTCCGGAGGTCCCTCATGCCCGCCGAGCCCCTCTCCACCGCTTCCACCGCCTTCCGCTCCGCCCTCGACGTGATCCGCGCCGTCGAGCCGCGCGTCGCCGACGCCATCGGCCAGGAGGTCGCCGACCAGCGCGAGATGCTCAAGCTGATCGCCTCCGAGAACTACGCCTCGCCGGCCACCCTCCTGGCGATGGGCAACTGGTTCAGCGACAAGTACGCCGAGGGCACCGTCGGCCGCCGCTTCTACGCCGGCTGCCGCAACGTCGACACCGTCGAGTCGCTGGCCGCCGAGCACGCCAAGGAGCTCTTCGGCGCCCGTCACGCCTACGTCCAGCCGCACTCCGGCATCGACGCCAACCTCGTCGCCTTCTGGGCCGTCCTCGGTGCCCGCGTCGAGGTGCCCTTCCTGGAGAAGAGCGGCGTCCGCCAGGTCAACGACCTCTCCGACGCCGACTGGGCCGAGCTGCGACGTGCCTTCGGCAACCAGCGCATGCTCGGCATGTCCCTGGACGCCGGCGGCCACCTCACCCACGGCTTCCGCCCGAACATCTCCGGCAAGATGTTCGACCAGCGCTCCTACGGCACCGACCCGGGCACCGGCCTGATCGACTACGAGGCGCTGCGCGCGTCCGCCCGCGCGTTCAAGCCGCTGATCATCGTCGCCGGGTACTCCGCGTACCCCCGCCTGGTGAACTTCCGGATCATGCGCGAGATCGCCGACGAGGTCGGGGCCACGCTCATGGTCGACATGGCGCACTTCGCGGGTCTCGTCGCCGGCAAGGTGCTGACCGGCGACTTCGACCCGGTCCCGCACGCCCCGATCGTCACCACCACCACCCACAAGTCGCTGCGCGGCCCGCGCGGCGGCATGGTCCTGTGCGACGACTCCCTCAAGGACCAGGTCGACCGCGGCTGCCCGATGGTCCTGGGCGGCCCGCTCCCGCACCTCATGGCCGCCAAGGCGGTCGCCCTGGCGGAGGCCCGGCAGCCCTCCTTCCAGGACTACGCCCAGCGCGTCGTGGACAACTCCCGCGCCCTCGCCGACGGCCTGATGCGCCGCGGCGCCACCCTGGTCACCGGCGGCACGGACAACCACCTGAACCTGATCGACGTGGCGTCCTCCTACGGCCTCACCGGCCGCCAGGCCGAGGCCGCCCTCCTCGACTCCGGCATCGTCACCAACCGCAACGCCGTCCCGGCCGACCCGAACGGCGCCTGGTACACCTCCGGCATCCGCGTCGGCACCCCCGCGCTGACCACGCGCGGCCTGGGCGCCGCCGAGATGGACGAGGTCGCGGGCCTGATCGACCGCGTCCTGACCACCACCGAGGCCGGCACCACGAAGTCCGGCGCCCCCTCCAAGGCGGCCCACGTCCTCGACGCGAAGATCGCCGACGAGGTCTCCCACCGCGCGACCGACCTGGTGGCCGGCTTCCCGCTGTACCCGGAGATCGACCTCGGCTGACGGCGCCGACGGCACTCAGCGGCCGATCAGCTCCCGACGCGGCTCCTCGCGCGGCGGTCCGGCACGGCGGCGGACCGCCGCGCGGCGTGCCGGCGGGGTTCCGGCGGCCTCCGCCGCGGCTCCCGCGGCCACCCGCCACCCCCGTCCCCACGCCCCGTCGCGTGACGCCGCTCCCGCCCCACCCCCTTGTCACGTCCCCGCGCACGGATCGGGACCCGCCTGTTTCGGACCAGTGCCCGACCGCCCCCCGGGGCCTGAGAGAATGATGGGCATGGCCCCTGACAGTCCTCGCGTGCTCTCCGGAATCCAGCCCACCGCAGGCTCGTTCCACCTCGGCAACTACCTCGGCGCCGTACGCCAGTGGGTGGCCCTGCAGGAGACCCACGACGCGTTCTACATGGTCGTCGACCTGCACGCGATCACGGTCCCGCAGGACCCGGCCGAGCTGCGCGCCAACACCCGGCTCGCCGCCGCCCAGCTGCTGGCCGCCGGGCTCGCCCCGGAGCGCTGCACGCTCTTCGTCCAGAGCCACGTCCCCGAGCACGCCCAGCTCGCCTGGGTCATGAACTGCCTCACCGGCTTCGGCGAGGCCTCCCGCATGACCCAGTTCAAGGACAAGTCCGCCAGGCAGGGCGCCGACCGCGCCTCCGTCGGCCTGTTCACGTACCCGGTCCTCCAGGTCGCCGACATCCTGCTCTACCAGGCGCACGAGGTGCCGGTGGGCGAGGACCAGCGCCAGCACATCGAGCTCACCCGCGACCTGGCCGACCGCTTCAACACCCGCTTCGGCCCGACCTTCACCGTCCCCAAGCCGTACATCCTCAAGGAGACGGCGAAGATCTACGATCTTCAGGACCCGACGATCAAGATGAGCAAGTCGGCGTCCACGCCGAAGGGCCTCATCAACCTCCTCGACGACCCGAAGGCCACCGCCAAGAAGGTGAAGAGCGCGGTCACCGACACCGACACCGTGATCCGCCACGACGTCGAGAACAAGCCGGGGATCAGCAACCTCCTCACCGTGTACTCGACCCTCACCGGAGCGGGCATCACCGAGTTGGAGGAGCGTTACGCCGGCAAGGGCTACGGGGCGTTGAAGACGGACCTCGCCGAGATCATGGTGGAGTTCGTGACCCCGTTCAGGGAGCGCACCCAGCAGTACCTCGACGACCCCGAGACGCTCGACTCGATCCTGGCCGAGGGCGCGGAGAAGGCCCGCGCCGTCGCCGCGGAGACCCTCGCCCTGGCCTACGAGCGGGTGGGCTTCCTGCCCGCCAAGCACTGACCCGGCCCCGGGCCGGGGCTCCCGCGGCGACCACCGCGGAACCGAACGCGGGCCCGGCCCCGGTCCGTACCACCGGCTGAGCGCCGTACATCACTCCGGCTGCGCCTGCCCGGGAGCGGGCCGTGGTCGTACAGTCGGTACGAGGGCGGCCGCTTCGGCGGCCCCCGCTGCGCACCGGACCGGCCGGGGCGGCGCCACCACAGGGAACGAACGAAGGAGACGACGTGGGGACCGTAACGATCGGTGTGTCGATCGCGGTCCCGGAGCCTCACGGCAGCCGGCTTCAGCAGCTGCGCGCGGGCTTCGGCGACGCCGCTGCTCACGGTATCCCCACGCATGTCACCCTGTTGCCGCCGACGGAGGTCGACGAGGGCGACCTGGCGGCCGTCGAGACGCATCTGGACGAGGTCGCCGTGGTCGGCCGCCCGTTCCTCATGCGGCTCTCCGGTACCGGCACCTTCCGGCCCCTGTCGCCGGTCGTGTTCGTCCGGATCGTGGAGGGCGCCGAGGCCTGCACCTGGTTGCAGAAGCAGGTCCGCGACGCGTCCGGTCCCGTCGCGCGCGAGCTGCAGTTCCCCTACCACCCGCACGTCACCGTGGCGCACGGCATCGAGGAGGCGGCGATGGACCGCGCCTTCGAGGAGCTCGCCGACTACGAGGCGCGGTGGCCCTGCACCGGCTTCGCGCTCTACGAACAGGGAGCCGACGCGGTGTGGCGCAAGCTGCGGGACTTCCCGTTCGGCTCGCCGGCGGTGCCCCCGCAGTCCGGCCGTGCCGACCGCGGTTCCGTCAGCGCGCTCTGACGACCGGCCCTCGCAGGGCCCGGAGGTCAGAGCGGCAGCCGCCGCACCACCGCCCGGGGCAGGTGCCGGAGCGCCGACGTCACCACGCGCAGTCCGCCCGGCACCCACACCGTCTCCGCGCGGCGGCGCAGCCCCAGCTCCACCGCCGTCGCGACCGCCTCCGGGGTGGTGGCGGGCGGAGCTCCGGGCGGTGCGGCGGTCGTTTGGGTACGGACGGAGCCGGGACGCACGACCATGACGTGCACACCCGTGCCGTACAGCGCGTCGCCGAGGCCCTGGGTGAAGGTGTCCAGGCCGGCCTGGCCGGAGCCGTGGATGAAGTCCGCGCGGCGGGCCCGCTCCCCGGCGACGGACGACAGCCCCACCAGGGAGCCGTGCCCCTGGTCCTGGAGGGCGAGGGCGCACACGAGGCCCGAGGAGACCGCGCCGGTGCAGTCGGTCTGTGCGATCCGGACGGCGGCCCGGGGCGACCGCTCGTCGTGTGCCTGGTCGCCGGGGGTGCCGGAGGCGAGGAGCACCATGTCGATGCCCCCTCCGCGAGGACCTTGCCGAGGACGCTCTCGTGGGAGTCGTGGTCCAGGGCGTCGATGGCGACGGTGCGGACCTGGGCGCCCAGGCGGCGCAACTGCTCCGCGGCCCGCTCCAGCGCGGGGGAGAACCGGCCCCCCGCCACACCGTGCGGGTGCGGCGGGCGATCAGCCGGCGTGCGGTGGCCTGAGCGATCTCGGAGATGCCGCCGAGGACGAGCAGGGGCCGGGGCAACCGGAGCGCGGCGGGAGCGCCGCGGCCCCGTCCCGTGGGGGAGACGGTGCCATCAGGCATGCCGATGACCGTATGGCCCCTGTATGGGGGATGTGTCCTGTAACCTCACCCCACTCCTCGAAACGGGTGATTAATGGGATGTCGTTCCGCACATGGGACCTCTCCCACGGGGGCAGAGGCGGTTCATGGACTGGCTGAAGAGACTCCCGGTCGTCGGCCCGTGGGTCGCGCGGCTGATGCTCACGCACGCGTGGCGGTCGTACGAGCGGATGGAACGGGTGGCCTGGACGCGGCTGGCCGCCGCGATGACGTTCACCAGCTTCGTCGCGCTGTTCCCGCTGCTCACCGTCGCCGCGGTGGCCGGCGCCGCCATGCTCAGCCAGGAGCAGCAGGACACCCTCCAGGAGAAGATCGCCGAACAGGTGCCCGGCATCTCCGACCAGCTGGACATCGGCAGCCTGGTGGACAACGCCGGCACCATCGGTCTCATCGCCGGTGCCGCCCTGCTGTTCACCGGCATCAGCTGGGCCGGATCGACGCGCGAGTGCCTGCGCGCGGTGTGGGAGCTGCCCGAACCGGAGGAGAACCTCCTCCTGCGCAAGGCCAAGGACGCGGGCATCCTCGTCGGGCTCGGCGGCGCGGTCCTGGTCACCCTGGTCGCCTCCACGGTCGCCTCGACGGCGGTCGACTGGATCAGTGACGCCATCGGGCTGGAGAAGGGCGGCTGGGGCGGGATCGTGCTGCGGATCGCGGCCTTCGCCGTCGCCGCGGGCGCCGACTTCCTGCTCCTGCTGTACGTCCTGGCGCCGCTGCCCGGCGTCGAACCCGCCCGTCGCCGTCTGGTCGTGGCCGCGCTCATCGGCGCGGTCGGCTTCGAACTGCTGAAACTGCTGCTCAGCGGCTATGTGCAGGGCGTCGCGGCGAAGAGCATGTACGGCGCGTTCGGCGTTCCGGTCGCCCTGCTGCTGTGGATCAACCTCACCATGAAGCTGGTCGTGTTCTGCGCCGCCTGGACGGCGACGCGGAACAAGGAGGAGGGCGGGCAGGTCACGGACGCGGCCGGCGGCGCACCAGATCCGGCAGCGGCCAGCGGCGGTTGACCAGGAACGCCCCGCCCGCGAGCAGGGCCAGCACCCCACCCGTGACGGCGAGCGCGGCCCCGACGCCGCCGGCCCCGCTCCCGGCCGCGGCGCTCGCCACCGGCTGGGAGCCCGCGGCGCCGGGCGCCACCTCGCCCGCGCCGCCCGCCTCGCCGGGGGAGGCACCGGGACCCGGCCGGGCGCCGGTCCGCGCGGCGTTCCTGGGCGGCACCAGCTCACCCACCGGGTCGACCTTCCCGGCAGCCCTGAAACCCCAGTCGAGCAGCCGCGCGGTCTCCTTGTAGACCCTGTTGCTCTCCTTCTTCTGCGGGTTCATCACGGTGACGAGCAACACCCTGCCGTCCTGCTCGGCGACCCCGGTGAAGGTGGCACCCGCGTTGGTGGTGTTGCCGTTCTTCACCCCCGCGATGCCCTCGTAGACCGGCACGTCGTAGTCGCCGGACAGCAGCCGGTTGGTGTTCTGGATCTCGAAGGACCCGCGGACCTTCTTGCCCTTCTTGTTCTTCTTCGTCTCACCGGGGAAGTCCGCGCGGACCGTCGAGGCGTACTCCCGGAAGTCCTTCTTCTGCAGCCCGGAACGGGCTATCAGGGTCAGGTCGTACGCGGACGACACCTGGCCCTCGGCGTCGTAGCCGTCGGGGCTCATCACGACCGTGTCGAGGGCCTGGAGCTCCTCGGCGTGCTCGTTCATCTCCTCGACGGTGTTCTCGAGGCCCTCGTTCATGGCGGACAGCACCCTGACCGCGTCGTTGCCGGAGCGGAGGAAGACGCCGAGCCACAGGTCGTGGACGGTGTACGTCTCGTCCTCCTTGACCCCGACCATGCTGGAGCCCGGGCCGATGCCGGCCAGGTCGGAGGGTTCGACCCGGTGCTTCGTCGAGCCGGGCCACTTCGGCAGCAGCGTGTCGGCGAACAGCATCTTCAGGGTGCTCGCCGGAGCCAGTCGCCAGTGCGCGTTGTGCGCGGCGAGCACCTCGCCGGACTCCGCGTCGGCGACGATCCAGGACCGGGCCGACAGGTCCTTCGGCAGCACCGGCACGCCGCTCGCGAGGTTGACCTGGGTCCCCGCCCGCCCGAGCCGGGCGCCGCCCACCGTCGACATCCTGGCCGGAGGAGCGGCCTTGGACCCCTCCGACGGGGCGGCCGAGGGCTTGGAGGAGGCCGAGGGCCTGGAGGAAGGGGTGGAGGACGGACTCGGGGCCGCGAGGGCGACGGGAGCGGTCAGCGCGGTGGACACCACCATGACGGAAGTGACCAACAGCGAGCGCATGATGGAGTTTTTGGGTGCGGGCACGGTCGGAAACGTACATGCAGTGCCTGAGGAAGTCCCCCCTCCCTCCCCACCCCGCGAACGGAACCGGACACCGGCCGGTGATACTGGACCCCTACCGTGCCCGCCCGGGGGAAACCCTCCGGAGCCCTGGCCGAATCCGGGCGCCCGGTGCTGCGATGAAAGGTCAGATCTGGTGAAACTCAGCCGCCCCGTCTCCTGGTTCCTGCTCGTCTTCGGGGTGTGGAGCTGGATCATCTGGATCACTTTCGTCAAGAACCTGGTCAAGGACGGCAGCGGGCTGGCCTTCGACGACGGCGAGCCGACGGCGTACTTCTGGGTCCATCTGCTGCTGGCCGTCGTCTCCTTCGTATGGGGGACGGTCATCGGGGGCATCGGGTTGCGCGGTCTGCGCGCACTGAGCCGGACGTCACGGACGTCGTAACGGAAATCTGGGGAACACCGCACCGTGGCCATAGTTTTTGTACTCATCGCCCTGCTGGTCCTGTCCGTCCTGGTGGCGGGCAACTGGTACCTGTGGCGCCGTCTGTTCCGCGACACGACCCGGGCCCCGGGTGCCGTGCGCCGCATCGGCGTGGTGGTGATCGCCGGAGGCTGGGCGGTGACCTTCGCGGCGTTCTTCGCCACGCGCAGCGGTGTCCCGTTCTGGCTCAAGCAGGTCCTGGCCTGGCCCGGCTACCTCTGGCTGGCCCTGTGTCTCTACCTGCTCCTCGCGGTGCTCGTGGGCGAGGCCGTCCGCCCGGTGCTGCGCCGGGTCCTGGAGCGCCGGGCGCGGCGCACGGCGGCCGCCCCGCCGGGCCAGGGGCCGACGCCGGTACCGGCGGCCGCGGCGGCCACCACTGCCGCACCGGCCGCGCCGGCACCGGCCGCGTCGGCACCGTCCGCGTCGGCACCGGGAACGTCGCGGCCGGCGGCCGCGGACGCGCCCGCGCCGACCGGGACCACGACCGCTGCGCCCACCTCCGGCGCCCCTGACGTCCCCGACGCGATCGAGGAGCCCGCCGTCCCGGTGGAGCCCGCCGGACCCTCCCGGCGGCTGTTCGTCTCCAGGGTGGTCGCCGGGGCCGCCGCCGCGGCGGCCGTCGGAACGGTCGGGTACGGCACGTACGGCACGGTGCGCGGACCGAAGGTCAAGCGGGTCACCGTGCCGCTCGCCAAGCTGCCCCGCGCGGCGCACGGCTACCGGATCGCCGTGGTCAGCGACATCCACCTGGGACCGGTCCTCGGCCGGGGCTTCGCGCAGAAGGTCGTCGACACGATCAACTCGACCCAGCCCGACCTGATCGCCGTCGTCGGCGACCTGGTGGACGGCACGGTCAAGGAACTCGGCCCGGCCGCGGCCCCGCTGGCGCAGCTGAGGGCACGTCACGGCTCCTTCTTCGTCACCGGTAACCACGAGTACTTCTCCGGCGCCGAGGAGTGGGTCGACGAGGTGCGCCGACTCGGCCTGAACCCGCTGGAGAACGCGCGCACCCACCTCCCGCACTTCGACCTCGCCGGCGTGAACGACCTGGCCGGCGAGGACGAGGGCCAGGGACCCGACTACGCGCGGGCGCTCGGCGACCGGGACCGGGCCCGCGCCTGCGTGCTTCTCGCCCACCAGCCGGTGATGGTCCACGAGGCCGTCGACCACGGTGTCGACCTCCAGCTCTCCGGCCACACCCACGGCGGCCAGCTGTGGCCCGCCAGCTACCTCGCCGCCGCCGCCAACCCGACCCTCGCGGGCCTGGACCGCTACGGCGACACCCAGCTGTACGTCAGCCGCGGCGCAGGCGCCTGGGGCCCGCCGACCCGGATCGGCGCGCCGTCGGACATCACGGTGATCGAACTGGCGTCGAAGCAGACCTGACGGCCCCGCCGCAGGGGCCCGGGCGCCACCCCGGGCCCCTGCGGTACGGCCCGGTGCCCCGGGCCCCGCGGCCCGGGTCCGTCCCACGCGCTCAGCACCCGGCCCGCAAGGCGGTCGGCAGCGGGTCGGTCCGGTCCGCCGTACCGGCCGGTGCCGTGACCGGCTCCTCCCGTGAGGACGCGGAGACCGCCTGCCCCGCACGGTTCCCGCGCGGGGCAGGCGGCGGTGCTCGGCGGCCCGCTGGTGCACGACGTGGAACTCGCCCCCGGTGAGGTGGACACCGTCAACCGACCGGGCCGGGCCGCCCGTCGCGGCCGGCGGGCGCCCCGCGGGCCGTCCCGTCGTTCCCGGCGGGCGCCCCGCGGTCGCTCCCTCCGTTCCCGGCGGACGCCCCGCGGCCCGTCCCGTCACCGTTTCCGGCAGGGACTCCCCGGGCCTTCGCCGGGTCCGGCAGCATCCTGGTCATCCCCGGCAGGAACTCCGTGAACATGTCGTGGACCTCGCGCACCAGCGGGCGCAGGGTGCGGAAGCGGGCCAGCGCGACGCCCCGCGCGGTGATGCGGGCGCCGCGCTCGGCGAGACGGTGACTGCGTTCGCGGCCCTCGGTGCGGTCGAAGATCCAGTAGAGGACGAGCCCCATCTGCGCCAGCCACATCAGCTCCGGCAGCACCTCCCGCAGTTCGACGGGCACCTTGGCCTTCGAGCCGGCCAGCACGTCCCGATGGACGCCGATCGCCTCCGCGCGCGCGTGCTCCGACTCGGGCGAGAAGGGACTGAGCGGGCTGTCCGGGTCGGCGGCGTTCTTGAAGAACTGCACGGCGAACTCGTGGTACGGCGTGGCGATGTCCAGCCACGCCTTCAGCACGCCCGCGAACCGGGCCTCCAGATCGGTCTCCCGCGCCAGGGACTCCCGCACCGCCCGCTGGTGCTCGGCGGCGATCCGGTCGTAGAACCCCTGGATCAGGTGTTCCTTGCCCTCGAAGTAGTAGTACGCGTTGCCGACGGACACCCCGGCCTCCGCGGCGATGGCCCGCATGGTCGTCCTGTCGTACCCGCGCTCCTGGAACAGCCGCATGGCCGTCTCCAGGATCAGGGCGCGGGTCTGCTCGGACTTGCTGAGTGCGGCACCGTCACCGGGACCGTCGTTCTTCACGGACACGGACAGAGAGCCTAGCCCCGGGCCGGAACGCCCCCGCCCGTGCGGACCGCCACCAGGTCCTGTCGTCACCTGCACCAGGGGCGTGGACCGCTCTGACGCCGTGACCGAGTCCGAGCCTCGCCGCCTGGAAACACTCCCCGACTGCCCGCCGGGCGCCGGCAACGCGCACCAGTTCGTCCACTCCGACACGGTGGCATTCCAGTACGCCGGCCAGTTCCCCGACGACGTCGCACGCCTCGGCTACCTCGACCTGCCGCTGCCCGGGCCCGCGATCGACGCGCCCACCTACCGCTCATTGAGCTGGCACATCGCCTTTCACTCCCAGCGGCGGGTCCCCGAGACGGCCGTGGGCGACGATGTCCGCGCGTACCTGGCACTGTTCCATCCCCAGGTCTCCTTCGAGGGAACGGCGTTCGGCGGCACCTCTGACCGCTCCCCGTTCACCGGCACCGAGATCGACGAGTACGCACGGACCTACAGCCGGCCCGAGGTCCTGTCGGGCGGCTTCGAGCTCTACCGCGCCCTCGGCGAAGACGTCCGCGACACCGTGGCAGCAGCGCCGACACCTGTCCCGGCCCTGCTCATGACCGCCCAGGGGCAGCTCGACGCGATCCAGGGCACAGTGGCCCCGCGCATGACCAACATCGTGCGGGCGGTGGACGTGCCGAACGCCGGGCACTGGCTCGTCGAGGAGAACCCCCGGTTCGTCACCGCCGAGCTCTTGCGTCTCCTCGACGGATGACCGGACGGCCGCGGCCGGTTCGCGTCTCGGCTGCCTGCGGGTGATCACGGCCCGAGGCTTCCTGGGGCCGAGGCGGCCTTGCCGTCGTGGGCCCTCCTCCGAGGGGCGTGCGGGCGGGACCCGCCGGTGACGGCATCCCGCCCGCCGCTTCGCCTCCACGCAGTGAGCTGGTCACGGTGGCGGCGCAGGCGTCAGGCCGTCGCCAGACACTGCCACTACCGGCGACGATGCCACTCGTTGGAGGGGTGGTCCGGCGAGACCGCCCCTGACACACCAACAGCCCACTAAACTCCCGACGACGCCTCTGACCAGGCCGGATAGCGCAACGCTGCTGGAGTACTAGGGGCGGCGGCCCAGTTGCGGGCGCTTGGTGTAGTCGGTCAGGCCGACCACGTTCCCCCAGGGGTCGGCGAACTCGACGGTCCATCCGGTGGCGCCCGTGAACGGTCCGTCGAGCAGGCCGATCCCGGCGCCCTCCAGCGCCTCGGCGGCGAGACGGGCGTCCGGCACCTCCAGCCACACCCGCACGGAGGGCCACGCCGGCGGCCGGCAGCCCAGGCCCGCCTCGTGCCGCAGCAGCACCCCGGGTGTCTCGCCGCCCACCTTCAGCAGCACGATCCCGGCCTCGTCCAGCCGGAAGCCGACCGGGAACCCGGCCCGTCCGTAGAATCCGACGGCCTCGTCGAGGTCCCCGACGGGCAGCAGCACATGGTCGAACCCGAGCAGTTCGTAGGACTCGTCGTCTGACATGACGTCACATTAGGCGGTGACGGCACAGAGCGGGCCGAGGCGGTGGCCGGGCGGCGGAGGGTCACTCGTCCGGGCGGACGTCCCCGGAGCCTCCCCCGGCGGATCACGTGCCAGGGGCCCCGGTCGGGATCCGACTTCTCATTGCCGCCCGAGTCCTGCAAGATGACCGACAGTTATCCGTATCTTTCAGGAGAGACCCACTGTGAGCGAGCAGCCGCAGCAGCCGTCCACGCCCCCCGGTTTCGGCCCCCCGAACTCCGGTCCGTCCGGTCCGTCCGGCCCCTACGGCTATCCGCAGCCCGGGCCCCAGCAGCCCCACGGCGGCCAGCAGCCTCCCGGCGGCTACCCGCCGCCCCCCGGTGGCTACCCGCCCCCGCCCGGGTTCCAGCAGCCCCCGCCCCCCGGGTTCGTCACCGGCGCTCCCGACCCCGGCGCGCCCTACGGGTACGACCCCTACGGGCGTCCCCTTTCCGACAAGTCGAAGATCGTCGCCGGTGTTCTCCAGCTCTTCCTCGGCTCGTTCGGCATCGGCCGCTTCTACACCGGTTCGGTCGGCATCGGTGTCGCCCAGCTGCTCACCTGTGGCGGGCTCGGCTTCTGGGCACTGATCGACGGCATCATGTACCTGGTCAGCAACGACCGCACGGACGCCCAGGGGCGGATCCTGCGTGGCTGACGCGGCACCCCAGGTCCCGTTCCGGGGGCACCCGCGGTGGCATCCCGCGGTGGCCCCCGTCGCGGTGCTGGCCGCGGGCGCCGCCGGCGCCGCATACCTGTGGGGCACCGACCCGCACGAGCCGGGTCACCTCCTGCCCCGGTGTCCGCTGCGGGCCGTCACCGGCCTGCTGTGCCCGGCCTGTGGCGGCACACGCATGGCGTACGACCTGATGCACGGCCAGTTCGCCGCCGCCTGGCTGGACAACAGGGCCCTGCTGCTCGCCGCGCCGTTCGCGCTGGCGCTGTGGGGGCGCTGGACGCTGGAGGGGCTGCGCGGCCGCTCCTGGGCGCCCCGGATCGGCCCCCGGGTCCAGGCGCTGATCCTGGCGACGGCCGTGACCTGGACGATCGCCCGCAACATCGTCTGAAACGTGCGGTAATCGGGCCGAGATGATCACAGAACGGGAACATTCGACTTCTCGCTTTCCCGTTCGAACACCGGGCCCCTTACGCTCCTCTGGCGCAGGGGGGACGGTTCGCGGACCGTGGGTTTTGGCGCCGTGGTCGCGCGGGATCCGTATGCGTGTTTCCGCTGCTTCCTCCTGAGCCGTCCGGGCGGCCAGCCCGGCGCGTCCCACCTTTTTTCTCCCCAGGAGCAGTGCCATGACCGTCCCCGCCGACCCCCAGGCCCCCTACGGCTACGACCCGCAGGGCCGCCCCTACTCCGACAAGTCGAAGATCGTCGCCGGTCTCCTCCAGATCTTCCTGGGGACCCTGGGCATCGGCCGCTTCTACGTCGGTTCCGTCGGCGTCGGTGTCGCCCAGCTGCTCACCTGTGGCGGGCTCGGCTTCTGGGCACTGATCGACGGCGTCATGTTCCTCGTGAGCAACGACCGCACCGACAAGCAGGGCCGCGTCCTGCGCGGCTGACGCGGCGCCGGCCGCTCCGGCGCCCGCACACGGCCAAGGCCCCGGTCCACCGGACCGGGGCCTTGGCCGTGTGCGGGCGAAGCGTCAGAAGCGGCGCGTGATGAGCGCCCGCTTCACCTCCGCGATCGCCTTGGTGACCTCGATGCCGCGCGGGCACGCGTCCGTGCAGTTGAAGGTCGTACGGCAACGCCAGACGCCGTCACGGTCGTTGAGGATCTCCAGGCGCTGCTCGCCGGCCTCGTCGCGCGAGTCGAAGATGAACCGGTGCGCGTTGACGATGGCGGCCGGACCGAAGTACTGGCCGTCGTTCCAGAAGACCGGGCACGAGGACGTGCAGGCGGCGCACAGGATGCACTTCGTCGTGTCGTCGAAGCGCTCGCGGTCCTCGGCGGACTGCAGCCGCTCACGGGTCGGCTCGTTGGTCTCCTTCGTGATCAGGAAGGGCATCACGTCCCGGTACGCCTGGAAGAACGGCTCCATGTCCACGATCAGGTCCTTGAGGACCGTGAGGCCCTTTATCGCCTCGACCGTGATCGGCTTCTCCGGGCTGAGGTCCTTGATCAGTGTCTTGCACGCCAGACGGTTCTTGCCGTTGATCCGCATGGCGTCGGAGCCGCAGATGCCGTGGGCGCAGGAACGGCGGAAGGTCAGCGTGCCGTCCTGATCCCACTTGATCTTGTGCAGCGCGTCGAGGACGCGCTCCTTGGGGTCGATCTCCAGCTGGAAGTCTTCCCAGGTCGCCTCGGCGGAGACCTCCGGGTTGAACCGGCGGATCCGGAACGTGGCGGTGATGTACGGGGAGTCGCCGAAGCCGGGCTCGGGGGATCCGGCCGCTTCCGCCTTGTCCACAACAGGGGTAGCCATCAGTACTTACGCTCCATCGGCTGGTAGCGGGTCTGGACGACCGGCTTGTAGTCGAGCCGGACCGACTCGGAGCCGTCGTCGCCCACCTCGCGGTACGCCATGGTGTGGCGCATGAAGTTGACGTCGTCCCGGTTCGGGTAGTCCTCGCGGTAGTGGCCGCCGCGGGACTCCTTGCGGGCGAGCGCGGAGACGGCCATGACCTCGGCCAGGTCGAGCAGGTTGCCCAGCTCGATCGCCTCCAGCAGGTCCGTGTTGAACCGCTTGCCCTTGTCCTGGACGGAGACGCGCAGGTAGCGCTCGCGCAGCTCGGCGATCTTCTCGACGGCCGTCTTGATCGTCTGCTCCGTGCGGAACACCATGACGTTGGCGTCCATGGTCTCCTGCAGCTCGCGGCGGATCTCGGAGACCCGCTCGGTGCCGGTGGAGGACCGCAGCCGCTCGATCTGCGCGACGACGAAGGACTCCGGCGCCTCGGGCAGCTCGACGAAGTCGGCGGTCTGCGCGTAGTCGGCGGCCGCGATGCCGGCCCGCTTGCCGAACACGTTGATGTCCAGCAGCGAGTTGGTGCCCAGCCGGTTGGCGCCGTGCACCGACACGCAGGCGACCTCGCCGGCCGCGTACAGGCCGGGGACGACGGTGGTGTTGTCCGCCAGCACCTCGCCCCGGACGTTGGTCGGGATGCCGCCCATGGCGTAGTGCGCGGTGGGCTGGATCGGGATCGGGTCCGTGTACGGCTCGATGCCCAGGTAGGTCCGCGCGAACTCCGTGATGTCGGGCAGCTTGGCGTCCAGCTGCTCCGGCGGGAGGTGGGTGAGGTCCAGGTAGACGTGGTCGCCCTCGGGACCGCAGCCGCGGCCCTCACGGATCTCCGTGTAGATGGACCGGGACACCACGTCGCGGGAGGCGAGGTCCTTCATGACCGGCGCGTACTTCTCCATGAAGCGCTCGCCGTCCTTGTTGCGCAGGATGCCGCCCTCACCGCGGGCGCCCTCCGTCAGCAGGATGCCCATGCGCCAGATGCCGGTCGGGTGGAACTGGAAGAACTCCATGTCCTCCAGCGGCAGCCCGCGCCGGTACACGGCCGCCTGGCCGTCACCGGTCAGGGTGTGCGCGTTGGACGTCACCTTGAAGAACTTGCCGTTGCCGCCGGAGGCGTAGATCACGGACTTCGCCTGGAAGACGTGGATCTCACCGGTGGCCAGCTCGTACGCCACCACACCGGCCGACTTCCTGACGCCGTCGACCTCGGTGATCAGCTGGTCCAGGACGTAGAACTCGTTGAAGAACTCCACGCCCTCCTTCACGCAGTTCTGGTACAGCGTCTGGAGGATCATGTGACCGGTGCGGTCGGCCGCGTAGCAGGAGCGGCGGACCGGGGCCTCGCCGTGGTTGCGGCTGTGACCGCCGAAGCGGCGCTGGTCGATGGTGCCGTCCGGGGTGCGGTTGAACGGCAGGCCCATCTTCTCCAGGTCGAGGACGGAGTCGATGGCCTCCTTCGCCAGGATCTCGGCGGCGTCCTGGTCGACCAGGTAGTCACCGCCCTTGACCGTGTCGAAGGTGTGCCACTCCCAGTTGTCCTCCTCCACGTTGGCCAGCGCGGCGGCCATGCCGCCCTGCGCGGCGCCCGTGTGGGAGCGCGTGGGGTAGAGCTTGGTCAGGACGGCGGTACGGCTGCGCTTCGTCGACTCGATGGCCGCGCGCATGCCCGCGCCACCGGCGCCGACGATGACGGTCTCGTACTTGTGGATCTTCATGATTCTCGCAGCCCCGTGCCTAGCGGATGTTCGGGTCGAAGGTGAAGATCACCAGCGTGCCCAGCAGGATGGTGAACACCGTGGCCGTGTAGAGCAGGCCCTTGAGCCACAGCCGGGTGTTCGCGCGTTCCGCGTAGTCGTTGATGACCGTGCGCAGGCCGTTCGCGCCGTGCAGCATCGCGAGCCACAGCATCAGCAGGTCCCAGACCTGCCAGAACGGCGAGGCCCAGCGGCCCGCCACGAAGGCGAAGCCGATCTTGGAGACGCCGCCGTCCAGGACGAGCTGGATCAGCAGGTGCCCGATGACCAGGACGACCAGGACGACGCCGGACAGGCGCATGAACAGCCAGGCGGCCATCTCGAAGTTGCCCCGGGTGGTCTTCGGGGTCTTCTTGGTCCGCTTGCGCGGGGGCTCGATGACCGGCGCCGGGTTGTCGACCGAGTAGAGCGACGCTCCCTCGACGGGGCCGATGCCCGAAGCGGTGGATTCAGTCGTGGACATGGGCGTCAGCTCCCGAACAGTTCACGAGCGGCGTGGCCGAGTACGGGGTAGACCGCCCCGAGCATCAGCACGAGCCACAGGCCGACGACGGTCCAGAGCATCTGCTTCTGGTACCGGGCGCCCTGGAGCCAGAAGTCGACGGCGATGACACGCAGGCCGTTGAGCGCGTGGAAGAGGATGGCGGCGACGAGGCCGTACTCCAGCAGCGCGACGATCGGTGTCTTGTACGTGGCCACGACGGTGTCGTAGGCCTCGGGGGACACGCGCACGAGGGCGGTGTCCAGCACGTGGACGAACAGGAAGAAGAAGATGAGGACGCCGGTGACTCGATGAGCCACCCAGGACCACATTCCTTCCCGGCCGCGGTACAGCGTTCCAGCCGGCACGGAAGTTTCCTCCGGGAGCGGGGATTGGGGCCGCGCCGGCTTTCCTTGTCGGTCGGGCCCGGCCGGGTACGGTCCACCGGCCCCCAGCATCGTAGCCACGTGTGGCCGCGAGGTGGACAGGGGCCCTGCCGCTGTGATCGAACTGGCACGCTTACGGGCTAGGAAAGCGGGCCGCGGAGCGGGTTCCGGGGAGCCGTCGAGGGCTTTTGTGCGGATTGGTGCGGCTTGATGCCGTCTCCGGGCGGCTGCCGCGGCCCCCCGGTGGTGCGCCGTCCGTCCGTCAGCGGTCCGCGTCCGCGAGGAGGGCGGCCAGGCGGCCCCGGGCCAGGCGCCGGAGTTCCTCCGCGGCGACCAGGTGTTCCTCCTCCGGATCGTTGGCCAATCGTGACCGGATGCCTTCGAGTACGTGGTCCAGCGCCTCGTCCGGCTTCAGACCGTCGAGGCAGATGACGAACGGATGTCCGAACCGGCTCCCGTAGGCCGCCTTGGCCGCGTTCAGCGCCGTGTGGGCGGCGGAGTAGGCGTCCGCCGGGAGGCCGGGGAGGGATTCCGCGGCCAGCGCCTCGGCGCGGTCCGCGCGGGGCAGGTCGTAGGCCGCCTCGTCCGCCGCCGCCAGGAGGGACTCCAGGTCCGGGTACGGGCGGTGGGCCGCGACGCGCACCGCCCAGCGAGGGCTGTGCAGGCAGGCCAGCAGGGCGCGCTCGGCATCCTCGGGCGGCATGACGTTGAAGCGCTTCAGGCCGGACAGGACGCCGGGCGTGTCGGGCGCCCCGGGGGTGCCGCGCGACTGTCCGGGGAGGGCGACACGGCCGGGGAGGGGCGGGAGACGGTGCGCGGGCAGCGTGGGTCCTCGGGGTGTCACGTGTGCGTCGGTGAGGGAAGGGGGCGGGAAGGGTGGGAGCGGGGTGGTGAAGGGTGTGGGAGTTGTGCCGTCACGTTATCGAGTGAGTCGATGACGTGTCCGATCGATAGCCGAAATTCACTCGGACGGGAGAGTGTCGGAACGCCTCCCCGGCATCCGTCACCCGGATGGGCCGTAGGTTGGTCGTGTGAGTCAGCACAGGCAGCACAGGCGTCCGCCCTCCGCTCGGCAAACGCGGCAGCGGCGGATGCTGGTCGTGGCCCTCGCCGCGGGTGCGCTGGTCGCGGCGTCCGGGGTGGGCGTCGGCCTCTGGGCGACGTCAGACGACGACGGAGGATTGGCCGGTTCCGCCACCTCCCGCTCCGCGGACGCGGCGGGCTCGCCGCCCTCCGGGGCCCCCGAGCCGAGCCCCACCCGTTCCTACCCCTTGTCGAAGGCGCCCCGGACCATTCCCGCCGTCCGTGACCACAGCGCCGAGCGGGGTCCCGGCTGGCGGCCCGGGCGCGGTCACCGGGTGGTCGTCGGCGATCCGGCGCTGGCGGACGAGGGCCGCCTCATAGCCCGAGAGCTGGGCCTCGCGTACGCGGGGGAGAGGAACGACGAGCGAGCCGGGGACCTGCGCCTGGAGCTCAACGAGGGCGGGGGCGCGGACCCGGAGTCGTACACGATGACCGTGCGGGGCGGGCGGGTGACCGTCAGGGCTCCCGCCGAGGCGGGCGTCTTCTACGGCACCCGCACCCTCAAGCAGCAGGTCCGCGGCGCCGGGAGCGCCCCCGAGGGCGTGGTGCGCGACGGGCCGGCCAAGCAGCGGCGCGGGATGATGCTGGACATCGCCCGCAAGCACTTCACCGCCGACTGGATCGAGGACCGGGTCCGCGAGCTCGGCGACCTGAAGTACAACGAACTGGGTCTGCACTTCTCCGACGACCAGGGCTTTCGCATCGAGTCCGACGCGCACCCGGAGATCGTCTCCGACCAGCATCTGACCAAGGCGCAGGTCGAGCGGATCGTCGACCTCGCCGAGAGCCGGCACATCACCGTCGTGCCCGAGATCGACTCGCCCGGACACCTCGGCGCGGTCATCGCCGCCCACCCCGGCCTCCAGCTGCGCGACGCGGGCGGCGGGCCCGTGCGCGGCGCGATCGACATCTCCGATCCCGGGTCCGCCGAGATCGTCGACGACCTGCTGAACGAGTACGCCGGACTGTTCCCCGGCTCGCAGTGGCACCTCGGCGCAGACGAGTACCAGGCGCTGGTGGTCCCCGACCCCGAGGCGTCGTTCCCGGGCCTGGCCGCCGCCGCGCGCGAGGAGCACGGTCCCGGTGCGACCGTCGAGGACCTCGCCACGAGCTGGCTCAACGACCGCGCCGACACCGTCCGCGCCCACGGCCGCACCCTCCGGGCCTGGAACGACGGCTTCTTCGAGGGCGGGTCGGTACCGGCCGCGGAGGACATCCAGGTCGCCTACTGGACCGGCAAGGAGATCGGCGCCCGGCAGCCGGCGGACTATCTGGGCGAGGGCCGCGAGGTCGTCAACTACAACGACGAGTTCCTCTACTACGTGCTCGGCGAGCCGAACGACTTCGTCTACCCGACGGGGGAGCGGATCTACGAGCAGTGGACACCGCGCGTGCTGCGCGGCACCACCGCCGTCCCCGCCCGGTACGACGGCCTGATCCTCGGCGGGTCCTTCGCCGTCTGGTGCGACCTGTCCCGTTCCCAGACCCAGGAACAGGTCGCGGCCGGGATCAGGATGCCGCTGCGGGCGACCACGCAGAAGCTCTGGGACCCGGCCGAACCGGCGTTGTCCTGGGCGCAGTTCCGGAGCCTGGCGGACGAGGTCGACTGAGCCGGAGGCGGTGTGGCGGTTTCGGCGGCCCCCAGTCGGTACAGACGGAGGTGTGCGGGGCGGATCGTGGCGTATTCCTGCGAACCCCCGTGCGACTGTGGTCGTCTTCTGCTGAGCCGAGACCAACACACCGGGGGGAATACCGGCACATGGGCTACTGGGGGTATTTCGTCGTGGGCCGTGACGAGCGGCCGCTCGCCGAACGGGACGCGCTGGCCGGCGCCCGGGGCATGACCCTGCGCACGTCGGCGCCGGGCGGATGGCAGGTCTGGGAGTACCCGAGCGGCGACGGCGGCATAGGGAACATGAACGACCTCGCCGGGGAGACCGGCGCACCCGCGCTGTTCGGCTACGTGATGGACAGCGACTGCGTGGTGGTGGAGGCGGCCGCACCGGAGAGCGGCGCCTGGACGACCTGCCTGGCGCGGTCCGCGATGGCCGGCCACCTCGGCGCCCCGGCGGCGGACGGCGGCGAGGACCGGACGGACGGCGGCGAGGACGCGGCGGGCGTGGTGCAGGGCGGGCTCACACTGGAGGACTACTTCCTGGAACCCCGTGACGCCGCCGACCGGGCCGTGGTATGGGCCGCCGAGGCCGGACACACCGTGTCCGTGGAGGAACTGGTCGAGGTGCTGACCGCAGCTCCCGACCCCGTGGCCGAAACCTTGTTCTTCCGGTTGCTCGACCGGCTCGGAGTGGTGCCCCTGTGACACTCCCGGGCCGTCGCACGCAGTAAGGGCAAAGCGCGGCCTCCGTACTGGTGAGGTCCATGAAGGGCCTTCTCGAAGGCCCGCGAAGACCCGCTGAGGGGGACGTGGATGAGCCTGGTGGAACTGATCGCGCAGGCCGACGAGCGCGCACTGGCCGCGAGCGGACTGGCTTGTTTGGATCGCTGCGTGCCGTTGCTGGGCGGTGACGACGAGACGCTGCGCCCGCTGTGGGGGAGCCTCGCCGAGGACGCCTCCGCCGAGGACTGGGCGGAGCGGCTGGAGCAGACGCGCGGCAAGCTCGCCGCGGCGGACGGCGCGGACGCCGCGGCGGCGCTCGCGTACCGGATGCTCACCACCGCCCCGGCCGGGAACTTCGCCGCCGCACTGCGGGAGTGGGCGCACGCCTGCTCGGTCTCCGCGCTGCGGATCCACCGCATCCTGGACGGCGGTGCTCCGGACGAGCACGTGGCGGACGCGATCGAGGCAGCCCGCGGGGGCCGTACGGAGGGTCTGCCGCTGTCGCCGCTCGGTGCCGCCGAACTGCGCCGCCAGATCGCCGTCCTGGAGGTCCTGACCGGTCACGGCCCGGCCGGGCTGCGGCGCGCGCTGGAGGTCTCGACGGAGGGCCGGCGCGTCCTCGTCGCGGCCCTGTCCCGCCGGAACCGCAGGGTCGGCTGACCCGGGCCGCGCCAGGGCCTGGGGCGGAAGGGGCGGCGCCGCCCGGAGGGCGGCCGCGCGCTGCCATGGGCGTCCCCCCCCCCGCCCGAGCGGGGCCGAGGGCCCGGGGAGCGTGGTGCTCCCGGCGTGTCGCCCAAAAGCCCTCGTACCGGGCGGGCGCACCCGGGCTTCCGGGCGGTGCGGCGGGAGTGCGTGCCGGGCGTCGCGCGGCAGGCGCCCCTTTCCCAGCAGGCCCTGGAACAGCAGCCACCTCACCACCGCCTCGCGCTGTTCTGCCGTGCGCGTGCAGAACGCGGTCAGGTCGCGGTGGGCCGCCGCGAAGGCGCCGCGGGCCTGCCGCTCCACGTCCGGGCCTCCGTAGCGCGGGAGGACCCGGTCACGGGAGCGTCGCCACAGCGCGTCGAAGTCGGCGGTCTCCAGGAAGCCGGCGACCCGGCCGGCCTGCGCCGCGGTGAGTAACAGGAACGGCGGCCGGCCGGGACCGGGCGGGGAGACCGGCCGGCCGCCGAGCACCGCGTGGGCGTGCGGCCCGTTCGGCGCGTGCGGCGGGGGAGCGCCCGCATAGAGGAGCTCGTGGTCGAGGCAGCCCTTGTCGAGGAGCTCTTCGCGGTGCCGGCCGACGCGTTCACGCACGGTGTCCCAGCCGTCCTCGAACAGCCGCAGCAGCCGGGCGGGGCTGTTGCGCAGGGCCGGGGCGGCACGGTGCGGAAGTGGAAGGAGGTACGCATGACGACAGGAGCGCAGCCGGTCCCCGATCCGTCCCCCCGACGTCGACCGCCCCGCGGCTCGCAGAGCCGGCCACCCGCCGGAACGGTGGCGCCCGTGACCGGGATGCGGCGGAGCCGGGCCGGTTCTGCGCCGGCTGCCCGTGCCCCCGCGCGTCCGGGTGACGAAACCACGGGCCCGAGCGCTCTATCGGGTGTGACGACTGCGACGACTGGAACTTCTACGACCGCGACGACCGCGACGACACGGCAGGAGACCCGGCCCTCGGCCGCGGCCAAGCCCGTGCGGTGGGCGGCGGACACCGTGACGGCGATGCGCGAAGGGGCGCGGCTGCGCCTCGACTACTCGGCGCGCAGCCTGTGGAGCGTCGACCGCGCCATCGAGGACATACGCGGCGAGGCGGCCCCGTACGCCGCCGTGGAGACGGTGCTGCGCGGGTTCGGCGCCTACGCCGGTGAGGTGATGGTGCGCCAGGCCGGCGGCGAGTGGGTGGCCTCGGGCGGCGAGTACTGGGTCCGTACTCCCGACGGCCGCTTCTGGGACCCCATGGAGGAGGCCCGCCGCTGCTACACGGCCGACGGCTCCCTGCGCCTGCTGTGCCGGGACGCGTCGAGCGGCGACCTCTGAGGTGGCGGGCGGCACGCACGGGTCGCGCAGACGGCCGTAGCGGTCCGCACCGGCGGGTTCGCGGGACGCACGGGGCGGCCGGCGGGCTGTGACACTTTCGTGGCGCCGGACGCTGATGACCGTGGGGCCGTGGGCACGACCCGACGGGGCGCGCCGCACGGCCGCGCCGCGGACCGGTACGGACGAGGACAGTTCTTGGGCAAGGGAGGGCGACCCCGCCGCGCGCAGGCGCACGACGGGGAACTGGGCGCGGCCGTCGCGCGGGCCCAGGACGGTGACGAGGCCGCCTTCGCCGTGGCCTACCGGCTCGTGCAGCCCGCACTGCTCGGCTACGTGCGCGGACTGGTCGGAGACGACGCCGAGGACGTGGCCTCCGACGCCTGGCTGGAGATAGCCCGTGACCTCGGCCGGTTCAAGGGCGACGGGGCCGGGTTCCGGGGCTGGACGGCGACCATCGCCCGGCACCGGGCACTGGACCACCTGCGCCGGCAACGGGCGCGGCCACGGCCCTCGACGCTGGAACAGGACGTGCTGGACCTCCCCGGCCCGCAGAGCACGCCCGACCAGGCGCTGGAGGTCCTCTCCACCGAGCGTGCCCTGGAACTGGTCGCCGGGCTGCCCCGGGACCAGGCCGAGGCCGTACTGCTGCGGGTGGTCGTCGGCCTCGACGGCCCTGCCGCCGCCCGCGCCCTCGGCAAGCGGCCGGGCGCGGTACGGACGGCCGTGTACCGGGGCCTGAAACGCCTGGCCGCACAGCTGGGCGGGGAGAGGGTGACGGATGCGGTCCCGCGGACGCTGGGTGAGACGAAGTAGCCGGTGACCAGTGACCGGGTCGGCGCGTGACGGCCGACGGAGCCGTCCGTGAAGCGCGTCGGTCCGGTGATCTGAACCGCCCGGACGCGCGGAACGTATGCGTCGGTCGGGCGGCTGCCGCCGGGCCGGGGGAGTGGCCCGGCCGGATTGAACGGATTGAACGGATCGAGCAGGAACGGAAACGGACATGGGTGAACGGAGGAACGACGGCGGGACGCCCGGCCGTCGGCGTGCGCACCCTGATGAGGGCACGTCGCAGGGCCGCCGCACGGCCGGACCGGACCGCCCGGGTTCCGGTTCCGCCTCCGTCTCCTCCGTACCCGCCTCCGCTCGGCATCCTGCCCGCGACGCCGTCACCCCCGACGCCCTCGGCCTCGAGGTCCTGCTCGCCGACGCCCTGGTCCAGGACGTGGTCGACGCCGGCGCCGAGCAGCGGGCGGTGGCCGCGTTCCGGGAGGCGCGGGACGCGGCCACGCATTCCACCCGCACCCGGCGCCGCGACGACTGGCGTCCCCGGGAACAGCGCCTCGGCCGCCTCTCGGTGAAGGCCACCCTCTCCGTCCTGATCGCCGGCCTCGGCCTGGGCGGGGTCGCCGTCGCGGGGATCGGTGCGGCCGGGCCGTCGGCCGGTCCCCGGGACGGCGGGGGCCGCCCCACGGCACCGGTCGACACCTCCGCGGTGTCCGAAGCCCCGTCCGCCGACCGGCCCTCCGCCGCTGATGCCGACGCCGACGCGGACCCGGGCTCCGGCCCCGCCGCTACGGAGAGCCCTCTCCTGCCCCGGGAGACCGAGGCCCACTGCCGCGCGTACGAGAAGCTCGAGGGACGCGGCAGGGCGCTCGACTCGACCGCCTGGAAGCGGCTCGTCGGGGCGGCGGGCGGCGCGGCGAACATCGACGCGTACTGCGCCGGGCAGGTCGGTCCGGCGACGAGGGAGGCGGAGCCCGCCGGCACCGGTGAGCCGAAGGACCGGACCGGCGGCGCGGGAGGAACCGGGAGCGGCCCTTCGAGCGGAGCGGGCAACTCCGGAAACGACACCGGTGGTCCGGGTAACGGCGCGAGCGGGCGTCAGGGCGCGTCCGCCCGGCCGGGTGGCGAGAAGAAGCCGTAGACCACGGCTGCCGAGGCAACGGCCGGGGCCGCCACCCCCCACAGGAGAGGCCCCGGCCGTCGCGCGGCACGGACCGCGCGGCGGTCCGTAACTCCTACAGCGCCACGGGTGCGTTTTCTGTCACACCGCCCGGTCACAGCTCTGTTGAATCACGCACGGAAACATGGACGGACATGGACGGGGAGAGGTTTGAGGTCGTAACGTGCCTTTCGCGCCAGGCTGCGACGGAAACATGACCACGATCCGCTCGCGGCCGGAGACCGCAACCATCCATTGAGGGACCACGACGGCGAGAACCCGGCCCGCGAGAGCGGCGCCGGCTTGGGCGCAAAGAGGGTGCGCGGTGCTGGGGGACGACGCGGAGCTGACGGCCGCGGTGGGGGCGGCACAGGACGGGAACGAGACCGCGTTCCGGACGGTGTACCGGGCCGTGCACCCACGGCTGCTGGGGTACGTGCGCACGCTGGTCGGTGAGCTCGACGCCGAGGACGTGACGTCCGAGGCGTGGCTGCAGATCGCCCGGGACCTGCAGCGGTTCAGCGGTGACGCGGACCGGTTCCGCGGCTGGGCCGCCCGGATCGCCCGCAACCGTGCCCTCGACCACATCCGCATGCGGGGGCGCCGCCCCGCGATCGGCGGCGACGAGGGCGAGCTGAACGGGCGGCCCGCCGACTCCGACACCGCCGACCAGGCCATCGAGGCGATGGCCACCGACGGCGCCTTCGCCCTCATCTCCCGGCTGCCGCAGGACCAGGCCGAGGCCGTCGTCCTGCGGGTGGTCGTGGGCCTCGACGCGAAGACCGCCGCCGCCACACTGGGCAAACGGCCGGGCGCCGTGCGCACGGCCGCGCACCGGGGTCTGAGGCGGCTGGCTGAGATACTCGACGGCGATCCGGAGGCGTATCCGGAATCCGCGGGGGTGCTCGACGCCCTCCCGCCTCCGAGAGAACCACGCAGCCCTGCGGTGACGTCCGCGAGTGTGACGCATGTGCGAGCGCGGACGCAGAAGGACATGTGATGGCCGACGAGCAGTACAGGTGGCTGGACCGCGAAACGGCGGAGCGACTGCTGGGCGGAGAGTCCCCCGAAGCTGTCGACCCGGCCGACCGGGACCAGGCCGAACGGCTCGCGCGCGCCCTCGGCGCCCTGTCCGCCCCACCCCCGCCGGCCGGCGGGGAACTCCCCGGCGAGGCCGCCGCGCTGGCCGCTTTCCGCACGGTCCGCGAGGAGCGGGCGGAACAGGCCGCGCAGGACACCGACGGGGGACTGGTCAGCATCGCTGCCCCGCCCGCTGACCGTCCCGGGGCCGAGCGCGGACCCCGCCGGGCGCGCCCGGCGCGCCCGGCGCGCTTCGGGCTGGTCGCCGCGCTGACCGTGGGCATGGTCGGCGGTGCCGCGGTCCTGGCCGGTACCGGGGTCCTGCCGGCACCGTCCGGGGTCTCCGGCCCCGCCGCCACGGCCACCGCCACCACCCCGCCCGAGCGACCCCTGCCGCCGCGGCCGGAGAGGGACGCGCAGCGCGGCGCCACGCCCGGGGGCGGCGATCCGGACAAGCCGTCCGGGGAAGCCGACGGTGGTACCGGACAGCAGGACGGACCGGATACCGGCGTCGACGAGGACGGCGGCGCGACGGAGCCCGGTGGGAAGACCGACGACCTCGCGACCGGGAACGGCCGCGGGAAACAGATCGCCTCGGCCTGCCGTGCCTTGCGTGACGGCCGCAAGCTCCCGGGCAGCCGCGAGCGCCTGCTGGAGGACGCGGCGGGCGGCTCCGCCCGTGTCGGGCCGTACTGCGAGAACGTCCTGGCCACCCACGGGGCCGGAGCCGACACGGGCACCGGCCCCGGCTCCGGCTTTGGCCCCGGCCCCGGCTCCACGGCGAAGAGCGACGGTGGCGGCGGCACCGGCACCGGCCGGGGCGGCGACGCCACGGGAAGCGGGACCAACGGCACCGGCGACGGCGGCACCGGGGGCGCGGCGAACGGCGGCAACGGGAACGGCAGGGGCAACGCGACCGGCGACGCCGATGCCGACGGGAACGCCAACGGCGGCAAGGGCAAGGGCGGCAAGAACGGCGAGGGTGCCGACGCATCCGGCTGACCTGCTGCTTTACGGGCGTTCGGGAGGCCCGCGTCGTCAGGTGTGACGTTTTCGGCCACCGGGGCGCAGTACTGAGTGAGCCGACGGGGCAGCGGCTACGGCACGGAGCCGGGGTTCCCCCCGTACCTGCGGCTCGTGCACTCGGCGCGGGCGGGACACGTTCCCCCGGTCCCGCCCGCGCCCCTTCCCCCGTCACCCCTCTGATGCCGCCGGCCGTCCGCGCGGCGCGGCTCACCAGTGGACGACGACCTTGTCGCCGTTGCGCACCTGCTCGTACAACCCGGCGATGGCCGCCTCGTCCCGCACGTTGACGCAGCCGTGCGAGGACCCGGCGTAGCCCCGCGCGGCGAAGTCGGCCGAGAAGTGCACGGCCTGGCCGCCGCTGAAGAACATGGCGTACGGCATCGGGGAGTCGTAGAGCGTGGACACGTGGTCGCGGGACTTCCAGTAGACCTCGAAGACCCCGTCGCGCGTCGGTGTGGGTTCGGAGCCGAAGCGGACGGGCAGCGTCGTCAGGGTCCGCCCGTCGATCATCCAGCGCAGGGTGCGGCTGGACTTGCTGATGCACAGCACGCGTCCCGTCCGGCAGCGCGCGTCGGGAGCGGCGGCCGGCTGGCCGCCCATCAGGTACAGCTCCCAGCGGCCCGGCTCGCGCGTCATGCCGAGCAGCCGCTGCCAGGTGACGGTGTCGGTCCGCCCGGTCCGCGGCAGCCCCCGCTTGCCCTGGAACCCCTCGACGGCCTCCTGCGTGGCACCGTCGTACGTCCCGGTGGGCCCGTCGAACAGCCAGGCGACCTGACGCAGCCGGGCCTGGAGCTCGCGGATGTCACGCCCCGAGTCGCCGGGGGCCCACAGCACCCGCGCCGGCGGCCGGGCAGGCACGCTCTCCGGCCGGTCACCGGCGCCGGGGCCCCCGCCGCCGTCGTCGGTCTCGGACCTGGAACCGCCGCCGGAGCCGGAGCCGTCGTCCGACCCGGACCCGGACCCGGACCCGTCGTCGGACCCGGAACCGGAACCGGAGGGCGGCCGGTACACCGACGGCGTGCCGCTCGGCAGCTCGATGCGCACCGGTGACCGCCCGTTGCCGTCCGCGTCGACGGGCTGCACAGTGCAGCCCGCCGCGCCTCCGGCCAGCGCGGCCAGCGCCACGCCCGCGGCGACGGCCCGCGCCGCCGCACCCGTGCCCGGCCGCGGCCGGGTCCCCGCCGACGCCCTCGTCCTCGTGCCCGTAGTACGCACGCGAGCCCCCTCGCCTCACCGGCCCCTGCGGGCCGTCACCTGAGATGCTCCCCGACGTGACCGCTCCCGAACCAGGGGGCATGGTGGTCAGTGACAGGCGGACGGCGGCGGAGGCGAGCGCTGTGAGCGGGGTCCCACCGGCCCTGTGAGGAAGGTCCCAGCGTGTGCCCCTGCACCGGGTCGCACCCCCACGACTACAGTCCGTCGAAGGGCCGGATCCGTACCGGTGGGCAGTCGGTCGGTACGGGTGAGCACCTGACGGGCACCTGACCTGACGTGAACGGGCAAGCAGCCGAGCAGCGCTGCTCAGCGGGAGGCATCACACCATGGCACGCGAGTCGGGCAGTGCCCGGTCCACCGAGAGCGGACTGCCCATCGAACCGGTCTACGGGCCGGAGTCCCTCGAGGGCTGGGACCCGGCCGAGCAGTTGGGCGAGCCGGGGAAGTTCCCGTTCACCCGGGGCGTGTACCCGACGATGTACACGGGCCGGCCGTGGACGATGCGCCAGTACGCCGGTTTCGGCACGGCGAGCGAGTCCAACGCCCGCTACAAGCAGCTGATCGCCAACGGCACGATGGGCCTGTCGGTCGCCTTCGACCTGCCCACCCAGATGGGCCACGACTCCGACGCCCCGATCGCCTCGGGCGAGGTCGGCAAGGTGGGCGTGGCCATCGACTCGGTCGACGACATGCGGGTGCTGTTCGGCGGGATCCCGCTGGACAAGGTCTCGACGTCGATGACGATCAACGCCCCGGCCTCCCTGTTGCTGCTGCTGTACCAACTCGTCGCCGAGGAACAGGGCGTCAGCGCCGACCAGTTGACGGGCACGATCCAGAACGACGTGCTCAAGGAGTACATCGCGCGCGGGACGTACATCTTCCCGCCCAAGCCGTCCCTGCGCCTGATCGCGGACATCTTCAAGTACTGCCGGGCCGAGATCCCGAAGTGGAACACGATCTCGATCTCCGGCTACCACATGGCCGAGGCCGGCGCGTCCCCGGCGCAGGAGATCGCCTTCACCCTCGCCGACGGCATCGAGTACGTGCGGACCGCGGTCGCGGCCGGCATGGACGTCGACGACTTCGCCCCCCGCCTGTCGTTCTTCTTCGTCGCCCGCACGACGATCCTGGAGGAGGTCGCCAAGTTCCGCGCGGCCCGCCGGATCTGGGCCCGGGTGATGAAGGAGGAGTTCGGGGCGAAGAACCCCAAGTCGCTGATGCTGCGCTTCCACACGCAGACGGCCGGCGTGCAGCTGACCGCCCAGCAGCCCGAGGTGAACCTGGTGCGCGTCGCCGTCCAGGGCCTGGCCGCCGTCCTGGGCGGCACCCAGTCCCTGCACACCAACTCCTTCGACGAGGCCATCGCGCTGCCCACCGACAAGAGCGCCCGCCTGGCCCTGCGCACCCAGCAGGTCCTCGCCTACGAGACGGACGTGACCGCGACCGTCGACCCGTTCGCCGGCTCCTACGTCGTCGAGCGGATGACCGACGAGGTGGAGGCCGCGGCACGGGAGCTGATGGACAAGGTCGAGGACCTCGGCGGTGCGGTCAACGCCATCGAACACGGCTTCCAGAAGAGCGAGATCGAACGCTCCGCCTACCGCATCGCCCAGGAGACCGACTCCGGCGAACGCGTCGTGGTCGGCGTCAACCGCTACCAGCTCGAGACCGAGGAACCCTACGAGCCGCTGCGCGTCGACCCGGCCATCGAGGCCCAGCAGGCCCAGCGCCTGGCCGCACTCCGCGCGGAGCGCGACCAGCAGGCCGTCGACAACGCCCTGACCGCCCTGAAGAAGGCCGCCGAGGGCGAGGACAACGTCCTCTACCCCATGAAGGACGCCCTGCGCGCCCGCGCCACCGTCGGCGAGGTCTGCAACGCGCTGCGCGAGGTCTGGGGGACGTACGTGCCGAGCGACGCCTTCTGAGCTGGTCGGTTACCTCGTATGAGTGACCGCGGGCGGAAGCCGTCCGTCCCCGGTTACCCTCGTGGAGAGTGGGCCCCGAAAAGGAGGACGCCATGGCCGTACTGCAGCAGGAGCTGACCCTGGGCGAGGCTGCCGACCAGCTCGCCCGTGCACTGCCTGGCCACCGCGTGGAGATTCTCCAGGGGAGGCTCACTGTGACACCGCCGCCGGACGGCTCGCACGGGTTGTCGTTGACGAAGTTCTGCAGGGCACTCGAGCGTGCGGGTATCGCGGGCAGCGGGGCCGAATGGATCCAAGGTGTTGGTCTGTGGCTGCCCACCTTGCCGGCGGACTTCGCGATCCCCGACCTGTCCGTCGTCGACGACGACTTCCGCGACGCCCACGTCACCAAGAACTATTACGCGCCGAACGTCTTCCGCCTGGTCGTCGAGATCACGTCGTCCAACTGGTCCGACGATCTCGGCCCCAAGGTCGAGTGCTATGCCCAGGCAGGCATCCCGGCCTACCTGGTCGTGGACCGCAAGCACGACGAGGTCCTGCTCTACACGGAACCGGCCGACGGCAAATACCCCGACCCCCAGCGCTTCGAGCGGGGGCAGGGCGTGGCCCTGCCGGGATCGGTCGGCGTGCGCGTAGAGCTCCCCGTGGACACGCTTCTCGACGGCTGAAACACCGGCGTGGAGTGTCGCACCCCCGTGCGACACTCCTTTTCATGTTCGGCGTCATCGACCTCCCCACCTACCTGGCCGGCCTGATCCTCATCGTGCTGCTGCCCGGTCCCAACTCGCTGTACGTCCTGTCCGTCGCCGCCCGGCGCGGGGTGCGGTTCGGCTACAGGGCGGCGGCCGGGGTGTGGTGCGGGGACGCCGTGCTGATGACCCTGTCCGCGGCGGGCGTCGCCTCGCTGCTCCAGGCGAACGCCGTGCTGTTCGGCATCGTGAAGTACGCGGGCGCCGGCTACCTGACGTGGCTCGCGGTCGGCATGCTGCGCGCGGCCTGGGGCATGTGGCGGACCCGGCGGGACCAGAGCGCCCTCGAGGGCGTCTCCCGGGCGGCTCAGGCCGACGCGGCCCCCGTGGAACGGCCGTACCGCAGGGCGCTGGTCATCAGCCTGCTCAACCCGAAGGCGATCCTGTTCTTCGTCTCCTTCTTCGTGCAGTTCGTCGACCCGGCCTACGCCTACCCGGCGCTCTCCTTCGTGGTCCTCGGCATCCTCGCCCAGATCGCCAGCGTCCTCTACCTGAGCGCCCTCATATTCGGCGGCACCCGGCTCGCGGCCGCCTTCCGCCGCCGCCGGGCCCTGTCGGCGGGCGCCACCTCGGCGGCGGGCGCCCTGTTCCTGGGCTTCGCGGCGAAGCTGTCCCTGGCGGCATGAGACCGGCGACCCGGTTTCCTCACCACGGGGGTGCCGGAGAGCCGGGACAGCCGCGGCGGTTCCGGGGTGCTGCTTGTCCCCGTTCGGGTGCGGGCGGCGGCTACTTGGACGTGACGATCTCGACGAGGACGTGCCGGCGGCCCTCCGGGTCGGCGGCCTCACCCACGGGGGCGAAGGAGTGGGGGTCCACCTCGTACTGGTGTTCCTCGTCCT
>NZ_JAPJDM010000024.1:0-143205 GCF_026242095.1 Streptomyces sp. NEAU-W12 | reverse complement strand
GGAGCCGAACAGGGCACGCTCGCGCTCCACCAGCAGCGGCATCGGGTCGCTGCTGGTGACCAGGTCCCGCAGCGGGTGGCGGGCCAGCACCGCGTCCACCTCCGGCGTCAGCCCCGCCGCCAGCCGGATGTCGCCGGGCAGGCAGTCGTCCCGGAGCGTCTTCGCCGCCGCGAGCACGAGGGAGCGGCCGTCGCCCTCGGGCACTCCGGCGGCGGCCCGTTCGAACAGGTCGCCGCCCTCCTCCAGCACCAGACCCGTGTCGATCCCCGCAGGCACCTTGACCCGCGCGTGACGCCGCCAGGTGGTGACCGGATCTCCCCATGCCTCGACGCGGTAGGTCCATCGGCCCACCGCGTCCAGGGTGATCTCCGCGCCCCACCGGTCGGTGCCCGGCGCCAGTTCACGCATCGGTGTGACCGGCCCCCGGCGGCCCCCGGGGCCGGTCAGGACGACACGGGCGGCCACCGCGTCGTGCCCCTCACGGAACACGGTCGCCGACACCTCGAACGACTCCCCGACCACCGCCTTCGCCGGCCGTCTGCCGCATTCGACGGCCGGCCGGACATCCCGTACGGGGATGCGTCCGATGGTCCTGGTCGCCTTCATGGGTCTGTACCTCCGCCGTGCTCGACACCGGGCCGCGCCCGGTCGTGGGACGAAATGGAGGCGGGAAGGCCCTTCACCTTCCTGCCGGGGACCACCGCTCGACCGTCGGCGGACCCCACCTGACCGCGGTGGCCGAGCGGGGCCGGTCGTTCTGTTCCCGCAGGTGAGTGGAGGGGCCGGCGCGCAGGTACCGTTCGGCCGCCTCGGCCGCCTCCCGCGCGCAGCGCTTGCCCATCAGCACACAGAGGGTGTGGCCCGAGTCCTCGAACGTCGTCCGTACCGTGCGGTCGGTGGGGGCGGCGAGCATCACGCGTTCCCAGGCCCGGTAGCGACGCAACTGCCGGGCGACCTCGGCTCTGGCAGGTAGCAGCATGGCGCCGTTCACCTTTCCGTGGCTCGTGGGGGAGACGTTTCTTCCGGTGGTCGGACGGCGGCCGTGTGCGCGGAAGGCACGGTCCCGTGACGGCGATCGAGGGGCTTTCACACATGGTGCATGATCAGTAACCGTGCGTCCTGTTGGACCTTGGTCCGGTGCGGCGGGCCGGGGGGTGTCCGAAGCCGGCGTGAGCTGCGCCCGTCCGGCGCATCGGTCGCCCCGGCCGTGTGCTCGTGTTGCACGAATGGGTCAACCCGGTCACGCTGATGGTGACTCAGAAGCGCCAACCGCTCACATTTCGTGTTCGGGGCTCGTCCGCAGGGACGAGGGGAAATCGGGAGCTTCGCGGTGAGGAGCCAACGACGATGAAGACCGCAGTGCCCTGCTACTACCACCTCGACGTGGAAGTCAGCCCGGAGCGCGTGGAGCAGGTCAGCCGCATTCTGGCCGCCCACCTCCGGCACTGGGACCTGGAGAACCTGATGGAGCCCGTCTGCCGCGGCACCGAGATGCTGCTGCGCGCCATCGACGAGCACGCCACCGACAAGAACACGTCGATCGAGATGTGGTGGAACGGACAGCACCTCATCACCGCCATCGGGGACCACGACCGCGCTCTGCGCCCCGACCAGGAACTGCGCGGCTGCCTGGAGCACATCGCCGCCAGCAGCGACGGCTGGGGCTGCTGCGCCACCGCGACCGGCAGCAAGGTCATCTGGTTCTCGCAGCGGGCCCGCGCCGATGAACGCGTCCCGCTCGTGCCGACCGCGCCGGACCCGAGGGTGAGCGAGGGCCTGGACCTGCCCCGCGTGGTCACCGCCGCCCAGCTGGCCGGTCCGGTGCGTACCTCCGCCGGCCTCCTGGAGGCAGCCCGGTGACCCGGAGGAACAACAGACGAGGGGCGCCCGCATGGAGCGGGCGCCCCTATCCGCTGGGCGCGGTCCATGACGCCGGGGGCACCAACTTCGCGCTGTTCAGCGAGGTCGCCGAAGGCGTCGACCTCGTCCTGGTGGACGACTCCGGCCGCCACACCACCGTCCCGCTGACCGAGGCCGACGGCTTCGTGTGGCACGGCTACCTGCCCGGCGTCGGCCCGGGCCAGCGTTACGGCTACCGGGTGCACGGGCCGTGGGCACCGGCCGCCGGGCACCGCTGCAACCCGGCGAAGCTGCTCCTCGACCCGTACGCCACGGCCGTCGACGGGCAGATCGACAACCACCCCTCGCTCTACGAGCGCCGGCCCGACGGCCCCGATCCGGCCGACAGCGCCGGACACACCATGCTGGGCGTGGTGACCGACCCGGCGTTCGACTGGGGCGACGACAACGGCCCCGGCCGTCCGTACGCCGACACGGTGATCTACGAGGCCCACGTCAAGGGCATGACCCGCACCCACCCGGACGTTCCCGCCGAACTGCGCGGCACCTACGCCGGACTGGCGCACCCGGCGGTGGTCGACCATCTGACCTCGCTGGGCGTCACCGCGGTGGAGCTGATGCCGGTGCACCAGTTCGTCCAGGACGGTGTGCTGCAGAGCCGGGGCCTGGCCAACTACTGGGGCTACAACACCATCGGCTACTTCGCCCCGCACAACGCCTACGCCGCCCACGGCACCCGCGGACAGCAGGTCACCGAGTTCAAGACGATGGTCCGGACCCTGCACGCGGCGGGGCTGGAGGTCATCCTGGACGTCGTCTACAACCACACCGCCGAGGGCAACGAGAAGGGCCCCACCCTCTCCTTCCGCGGCATCGACAACTCCGCGTACTACCGGCTGGTGGACGGCGACTGGGCGCATTACTACGACACCACCGGTACCGGCAACAGCCTGCTGATGCGCCACCCCTACGTACTCCAGCTGATCATGGACTCGCTGCGGTACTGGGTCACCGAGATGCATGTCGACGGCTTCCGCTTCGACCTCGCGGCCACACTGGCCCGGCAGTTCCACGAGGTGGACCGGCTCTCCGCGTTCTTCGACCTCATCCAGCAGGACCCCGTGATCAGCCGCGTCAAGCTCATCGCCGAACCGTGGGACGTCGGCGAAGGCGGTTACCAGGTGGGCAACTTCCCGCAGCTGTGGTCGGAGTGGAACGGCAAGTACAGGGATGCCGTAAGGGACTTCTGGCGCACCGAGCCGCACACGCTCGGTGAGTTCGCCTCCCGCCTCACCGGTTCCTCCGACCTGTACGCGCACAGCAGGCGACTGCCCCGCGCCAGCGTCAACTTCGTCACCGCGCACGACGGTTTCACCCTGCGCGACCTCGTCTCGTACAACGACAAGCACAACACGGCCAACGGTGAGGGCAACCGGGACGGCGAGAGCCACAACCGGTCCTGGAACAGCGGGGCGGAGGGCGACACCGGCGACCCGTCCGTACTCGAACTGCGAGCCCGCCGACAACGGAACTTCCTTGCCACGCTGCTCCTTTCCCAGGGTATCCCGATGCTCTCGCACGGCGACGAAGTGGGTCGCAGCCAGCACGGCAACAACAACGCCTACTGCCAGGACAACAAGATCTCCTGGATGGACTGGAAGCTGACCGAGGAGCAGCGAGCCCTGCTGGACTTCACCCGGCGGGTCATCTCCCTGCGGATCACCCACCCCGTGCTGCGGCGCCGCCGCTTCTTCCACGGCGGGCCGGCCTCCCGCGCGGGCAGGGGCCTGCCCGACCTGGTGTGGCTGCTGCCGGACGCAGAGGAGATGACCGACGTCGACTGGCGGCGCTCGGACGCGCACAGCGTCGGCGTCTTCCTCAACGGCGACGCCATCGCCGAACCGGACCCGCGGGGCCGGCGCCTGGTCGACGACTCCTTCCTGCTGCTGCTCAACAGCCATGGGGAGCCGGTGCACTTCCGCCTCCCGGCCGCTGCCTACGGCGAGCGCTGGACGGCGCTGATCGACACCGCCGACCCGGACGGCGTCCCCGACGAATCGGAGTACAAGGCCGGTACCGGGCTGACCGTGGGCTCGCGCAGCCTGGTGCTGCTGTCCCGGCCGTCGCAGACCGGGAAGTGAGGGACCGCGGTCCCTTCGGGGGGAAGTGCCCGAAAGGACCGCGGGCGTCCGGCCGCCTGGATCAGCGGCCGCGGCGCGCGGTCACCGTGAACAGGGCGCCCTCGTTGTCGCGCAGCACGGCCTCGTCGTCGCGCAGGGCCACCACACTGCCTCCGTGCCGCTCGGCGGCGTCGGCGCAGACCTCGACGTCCGTCACGGTGAAGTGCACCTGCCAGTGCGGCCGGATCGTGGGATCGGGCGCCGATCCCAGCGCCCCCGACTGGATGCAGGCGAGTACCTGCCCGTCACCGCGCAGCACCACCTCGTCGCCCTCGTAGACGACCTCCGTGCGACCCTCCCCCGTCGCTCCCCAGTCGAAGACCTCGCCGTAGAAGATGGCGGCGTCCAGGGCGTCCCGGGTGTGCAGCCTGATGAAGGAGGGCTGGGAGCGCTGCCAGCTGAGCCAGCCGGTGGACAGTTCGCCCTCCCACACCCCGAAGGTCGCGCCGTCCCGGTCGGCCAGCAGCGCCGCGCGCCCGGGGGGCAGCGAGATCGGGCCGACCGCCAGCGTGCCGCCGCGTTCCTGCACCCGCGACACCGCCTCGTCCGCACTGCGGGCGGCGAAGTACGGGGTCCAGGCCACCGCCATCCGCCACATGTCGGCGACCGCGGCGACGCCCGCCACCGGCGTGCCGTCCTTCAGGGCGAGCCGGAACCGCTCGCCCAGGCGGGCCGGGCGCCACCGCCAGCCGAGGACGGCCCCGTAGAACTCCTCGGTCGTGCCGAGGTCGCGGCTGGTCAGACTCACCCAGCAGGGCGTCCCGTACACGGAGTGCGTCGAGAAGACGTCCGTCGCGCCGGAGGGGGAGGGCATGTCGTGGTTCGTCACAGTCGCGTCCCGATCGCTGTTCTCGTCGGCCTGGCAGGCATCCGTGGACTCCAGTGTCCGGCCTGTAGGGCTCCGTGCGCCTGCCGAGTACCCCGGCGGCGGTGCCCGGACCGGCACGGAGGGGACCCGCGAACACCCCCGGTGGCACAGGATGGCACGAGTGAGGACGATGGAGGAGCCGGACACCCGCCGAAGGCACCCGGACACAGGTGCGGGCGGTCCGGGAGCGTTACACCGGACCCGGAGGTGACCATGCCCACGGACGGGGAAGCGGACCGGATCCTTCAGCTGGAGGAAGAGGTGCAGCAGCTGAAGGAGGCGGTCGTCTCGCACGCGGTGGTGGACCAGGCGATCGGCGTGGTCGTCGTCCTCGGGCGGGTGTCGCCCGACCAGGGGTGGACGGTGCTGAGGGAGGTCTCCCAGCACACCAACGTCAAGCTCCGCGACATCGCCGGGACGATCGTGGCCTGGGGGCGCACCGGTGTGCTGCCGCCCGGAATCCGGGCGGAGCTGGAGAAGGCCCTGGACCGGTTCAGCCGGCCTCCGTCCGCAGTTCCTCGCGCACCTGGGCGAAACAGCTGCTGAGCAGCCGGGAGACATGCATCTGCGAGATGCCGAGCAGTTCCGCGATGCTGCTCTGCGTCATGCCCCGGAAGAACCGCAGATAGAGGATGAGCCGCTCGCGCTCCGGAAGCGCCTCGAGGCAGGGGCGGACCGCCACCCGGTCGACGACCGTGTCGTAGGCGGGGTCCGGGCCGCCGAGCGAGTCCCCGAGCGCGTACCCGTCCGTGCCCGGCATCTCCGCCTCCAGCGACAGCGCGGTGAAGCACTCCAGGGCCTCCGTGCCGGTGCGCACCTCGTCCTCGGTCAGCTGCGCGTACGCGGCGATCTCGGCGGTCGTCGGGGCCCGGCCGGGAGTGGTCTGCGCCAGCTCCTTGGCGGCGTGCCGCACCCGGTTGCGCAGGTCCTGGACCCGGCGCGGCACGTGCAGGGTCCACATGTGGTCACGGAAGTGGCGCTTGACCTCCCCGGTGACGGTCGGGACGGCGTACGCCTCGAAGGCGGTGCCGCGCGCCGGATCGTAGTGGTCGACCGCCTTGACCAGGCCCAGGGCCGCCACCTGGTACAGGTCCTCCAGCGCCTCGCCGCGCCCGCGGAAGCGTACGGCGATCCGCTCGGCCATGGGCAGCCAGGAGCGGACGAGCCCGTCCCGCAGCGCCTTGCGCTCGGGGCCCTCCGGGAGTCGGGCGAGGCGGACGAAGTCCTGGGCGGTGTCCGGTGCGTCGTGGTGAGGGTGCGGCTTCGTGGTGCTGCCGGCGATACGCATGTCGCGCACCTCCCTGAGCAGGTGCCGGGTGGACGGGCACCGTGGGAGCGCGAGCTCGGACCACACGGAGGAGACCCGGGGGCGGCGAGCCGGTTCCCACGGTCGTGCCTCCGGTCCGAAGCACTGGATCTCTCATTCCCCCTCGCCGTCGTGGTGAAACGGGTTCCCGAATTCGGTGCGGGGAACGGTGCGGGGATTTCGGGAATCGCGCGCTGTGAAACCGGGGGGATCCGGCATGTCGAATTCCGGAGGGCGACCGGGGCGCTACGCCGGTGGGGACGTGCCGCGTTCCGGCGGTACGGCTCGCGCACGCCCCGGTCCGGTGATCACCGGACCGGGTGCGGCGACCGCCGTGGACGACGTGATGTGCGGCACGCCGCCGCGCGGGCCGGGGCGGCCGGTCCGGCGGATCGTGCCAGCGCAGCGCTTGATCGGCGGGCGGTGGGAACGAAGTGCCTGACCACGGCGCATTCCGCTCGTTTGACAGCGCGCCGAGCCCACAGATAGGAAGCAGCGACAGAAGTCGAGAGGGTGCACCGTGTACGAGCCGAACGTGGTCGGGGACTGGCAGGAGTACGACGAACATCCCGGTCTGCGGGTCCGCGTCCACCGTCTGGAACCGGGCGAGCCGCCCCGGGGGCGGGACGACGCCGCTGCAGGGCTGGCCTACTTCAGCGTCCGCGTGACCGTCGAGAACCGCGGCGGGCGGAACGTCGGAATTCACCTCGAGGACGGCCAGATCGACGTGCGGATCGGTCCCGAGGGGGAGGGCGCCTTCCTCGACTGGCGCAACTCGCAGTTCATCGAGGGATTCGACGTCTATCCGCTGCGCCGCGCCACCGCCGTGCTCTACGCGGCCGGACCAGAGGGGTCCCTGAGCCATGTCGACGTCCAGGTGCAGCTGCGGGTCGACGAGGAGTGGACCGGTCGTCGCCTGTGGTCCGGCGGCATCGGCGCGCACGAGAGGCACGCCGGGACCCCGTCGGGCGGGGTCCGGGAAGGCCTTGCGCAGCAGATCGGCGTGTTCCTCCAGGAGCAGGCCGAGGAGGGCAGCGCCTGACGGCGTCAGTGCGGGATGCCGTCGATGATCTCGCGGGCGCCCTGACGCAGCAGGGCGACGGCGACCGAGGTGCCGAGTGTCGCCGGATCCAGCCGGCCCGCCCACTCGTGGGCGTTCAGCCGCACCTTGCCGTCCGGGGTGAAGACACAGGCCCGCAGCGACAGTTCGCCGCTCCGTTCGACCCGCGCGTACCCGGCGATCGGGCTGTTGCAGTGTCCCTGCAGTACGTGCAGGAACATGCGCTCGGTGGTGGCCTCCCGATGTGTGTCCGGATGGCCGAGGGCGCTGACCGCGTCGATGAGGGACGTGTCGTCCTCACGGCACTGGAGGGCGAGGATGCCCGCGCCGATGGGCGGCATCATCGTCTCGGGGGAGAGGACCTCGCTGATCACGTCGCGGCGGTCGATGCGCTGCAGGCCGGAGACCGCGAGCAGCAGCGCGTCCGCCTCGCCGGCGGCGAGCTTCGCCAGCCGCCGGTTGGCGTTGCCGCGGAACGGTACGCACTCGAGGTGTGGATGGGATGCGGCCAGCTGCGCGACGCGGCGCACCGAGGAGGTGCCGATCCGGGCCCCCTCCGGCAGCTCGTCCAGGGTGAGGCCGTCCAGGTGCACCAGGGCGTCACGGACGTCGTCCCGCTCCAGGAACGCGGCGAACACGGTGCCCGCGGGGAGCGGGCGGTCGGCGGGCACGTCCTTGACGCAGTGCACCGCGAGGTCCGCCTCGCCGGCCAGCAGCGCGGCGTCGACCTCCTTGGTGAACGCTCCCTTGCCCTCCACCCGGGACAGGTCGCCCAGCCACTTGTCGCCGGTGGTCCGCACGGGGACGACCTCGGTGCGCACGCCGGGCAGGGCGTCGGCCAACTCGGCCCGGACGCGCTCCACCTGGGCGAGTGCCATGGGCGAGTCGCGGGAGACGACGCGGATCAGTTCGGGGGCGGACATGGCGACACGATAGACCCTTCGGCCCGAGTGCCGGCACAGGGCGGGCCGGTTCGGGAGTCCGGTCGACGAATGCGGCCGGACTCCTTTTGGGGCATGGCCGGATGACGTGTGATCAGGCGTTCGGGCCCGGTGGGGTCCCGGGCTCAGGCGTTCGGGTCGAACGGGATGCCCGAAGGCTTCGCCGCGGCGAGATGGGAGGCGAAACTCCCGTCCTTGAGACCGAAGTGGGCACTGCCGAAGTTGTGCTGGACGAGCTTGTCGCGCAGCCCGGCCGGATAACCGTTCCAGCCGACCAGCGGCGGGTACTGCCAGGTGCGCTTGTGGTTCTCCGGCGGTTCGTCGCCCGCGCTCGCGAGCCGGAAGCAGTGCGTGCTGATGCCGTCCTTGTGGTACACGATCTTCGGGTGCGTCCCGTCGAAACGGACCGCCGACCTGGCGTGGATCGAGAACGAGCCGTGGTTGGAGGTCGAGACGTACTGGGCCGTGCCGTTCTGCACCCACACCACGACATGCTCCCAGTCGTGGCGGTGGCCGCCGAGGCTGACGCCCGGCAGCGCCTGGTCCTTCTCGAAGTACAGGGCGTAGACGATGGCGCACCAGCCGTTGTTGCACTTCGAGCGCGAGTAGCCGTTGGTGCTGTCCAGATCCGGGGCGTCACGGCAGTTGCCGTTGAGGGCGCCCGTCGGGTTGAGTCCGGGGTTGACCGCGCCGTCCGGGCCGATCGCGGGTGTGGGGTAGCACCCGTCGGTGTCGTAGTCGTAGGCGGGCTGGAACGTCCGGTCGAGGGAGTCGGCGTTGGCCGGCAGGGCCGGCGGCGGTGCGGCGAAGGCGGTGGCGGGGAAGGCGATGACGCACGCGAAGGCGCCGGCGAGACCGGCCAGCCATCTCCTGCGGTGTGTTCGGAACGTGCTCGGCGACACTGCGTCCTCCTCGGAATGCGGTTGCATCCCAACTGCTGTGGGGAGCAAAGGCGTTCAGCATCGCGGCTGGACACGTCCATGCCAAGACTGCAGGAGCGTACTGTTGGTGAAGCGCTGCCCAACACTCGTGAGGCCGCCGTCCGGTCACTCCGCGCCGTCCGGAATGCGGCGCCCGTGCGTCCCGCGGTCCGCGGTTTCGCCTGAACGGCAACCGCCGGAGGGCGGGCGGAGCGGTACGTCCCGTGCGCCCGCGGATTGATTGAGTTACGCAACGAGATGGTAGAGTGGGCGCATGCGCGCATCCTCGGCCCCCGACGTCCCCGCCTCACCGGAAGTGGCCGAGATCGAACGGGCGCTCACGCGCATCACCTATCTGGGCTCCCGCGCCCGCCGGCACGAACGTCTGATGGCCCTGGCGGGCGTCCCCCTGGACCGGGCGGCCGTCGCGCTGCTGCGGCAGGCGGCCGACACCGAACCGCTGCGGCCGGGCGAGCTGGCCGCCCGCCTGGGCGTGGAGGCGTCACACGTCACCCGTACCGTGCAGCAACTGCAGAAGTCCGGCCACGTCACCCGGGTTCCGGACCCCGACGACCGCCGCGCCCACCGCGTCGAACTCACCGAGACGGGCCGGGAGGCCGTCACCCGCATCCGCGCGGTCGGGGCGCAGGCCATGCAGGTGGCCCTGTCGGACTGGTCCCCGGCGGAACTGCGTCAGCTCGCCACGCTCTTCCACCGCATGGTCGACGACTTCCTCGCCCATGCCGCCGAAGAGGAGCCGGAACCGCGCGGCGGCACCCCCGCCGGAGCCGCCTGACGCGTCCCCGCCCGGTGGCTCCCCGTACTTACCGTCCGGTAATGTCGCATGGCAGGCCACTGGAGGAGGAACCGTGTCACGGTCCGATCGCTCACCCCTGCTGCTCGCCGGCCTGCTGGCCGCCGCGGGCACCGCGCATTTCGCCGCCCCGCGCCAGTTCGACCACATCGTGCCGCGCTCCCTGCCGGGCCCGGCCCGGACCTGGACCCGTGCCAGCGGCGCCGCCGAGCTCGCGCTGGCCGCCGGGGTGGCGCTGCCGCGGACCCGCAGGGTCGCCGCGCTGGCCACGGCCGCCTTCTTCGTCGGGGTGTTCCCCGCCAACGTGAAGATGGCCGTCGACTGGCGCCGCCGCCCCGCGCCGCAGCGGGCCGCCGCCTGGGGGCGACTGCCCCTGCAGCTGCCGCTGGTGCTGTGGGCGCGGGGCGTCGCCAAGAGTGCGGAGGGTACGTCGTGAGCGGGGGTCCGGACAAGGGCGACATGGTCGAGGACTTCGCCCTGCCGGACGGGACGGGCACCGTCCGCAAACTGTCGGAGCTGCTGGCCGAGGGGCCCGTGGTGCTGTTCTTCTATCCGGCCGCACTGAGCGCCGGCTGCACCGCGCAGGCCTGCCACTTCCGTGACCTGGCCGCGGAGTTCGCCGCGGCCGGCGCACGGCCGGTGGGCATCAGCGGTGACGCCGTGGAACGGCAGGCGGAGTTCGCCGGGCGGCACTCGCTCGGCATGCCCCTGCTGTCCGACGCCGACGGCGCCGTCCGCGAGCGGTTCGGGGTGAAGCGGGGCCTCTCCCTGGCGCCGACCAAGCGTGTCACCTTCGTCATCGGGCAGGACCGCACCGTCATCGAGGTCGTCCGCAGCGAGCTGCGGATGAACGTGCACGCCGACCGAGCGCTCGCCGCACTCCGCGATCACCGGGCATGAACCGCATCCGGCGGGCGACGGGCGCACGGCCCACGACCGCACGCGTGGTCCGGTCGTGGGCCGTGCGCCCGCCGGGGGGCGGTGGTCAGAACTCCTCGTGGACCTCCGGGTCCCCGCCGATCCGCCGGTGCGCCCGGTCCGCGATGGTGTGCATCTGGGCGTCGTCCAGCGTGAAACCGAAGACGTCGAGGTTGGCGCGCTGCCGCCCGGGGTCGGCGGACTTGGGCACGGGCAGCGCCCCGAGCTGGATGTGCCAGCGCAGCACAGCCTGGGCCGGGGTGACCCCGTGGGCCTCGGCGACTGCGGCCACGGCCAGGTCGTCCAGGAGCTGCGAACCCCGGCCCAGCGGGCTCCAGCTCTCGACGAGCACGCCCTTGTCCGCGTGGTGCGAGCGCAGCTCCTCCTGGGGGAAGAACGGGTGCAGCTCGACCTGGTTGACCGAGGGCAGCACCCCGGTCTCCTTCTCCAGCCGCTCGATGTGGGCCGGCGTGAAGTTGGAGACGCCGATCGACCGCACGAGACCCTCCTCGCGCAGCTTGATCATGGCCTTCCAGGAGTCGGCGTACCGGTCGACCCGGGGGAGCGGCCAGTGGATCAGATACAGGTCGACGTACTCCAGGCCGAGACGCGCGCGGGACTCCTCGAAGGAGGCGAGGGTCTCCTCGTACCCGTGGTGGCGGCCGGGGAGCTTCGTCGTCACGACGATCTCCTCGCGCGGGACACCGGCGCGGGCCACGGCACGGCCGACACCCGTCTCGTTGCGGTAGTTCGTCGCCGTGTCGACGAGGCGGTAGCCCATCTCCAGGGCAGCGGCCACGGACCGCTCGGCCTGCGCGTCGTCCATCGGCCAGGTGCCGAGACCGAGGGCGGGGATCGTCGTGCCGTCATTGAGCGTGTGGTTCGGGATGCTGATCACGAGGGGACCTTCCCGTTCGACAGTGTCGTCCTCCTCCAGCCTCACCGACCGGGCGGTCGACGATCAACCTGACGGGCGGGCCGGACGGACGAGACGGGCGCATCCGGACCGGCGCGGGCCGGGGACGGACCGGCGTAAGGGGCACACATGACGACGGGCGGGAGCGGCATGGACGGCACGAAGGACGTCGGACAGGACACGGGTACGGGCGTCGAGGTGCGTCCGGTCGCCGGGCACACCGGCGCCGAGATCACCGGTGTCGACCTCGCGGACGGGCCCGGCGACGCCGTGATCGCCACCATCCGGGCGGCGGTGCTGCGCTGGAAGGTGGTGTTCTTCCGTGGACAGCGCCTGGACCACGCCGGGCACGTGGCACTGGCCCGGCGGTTCGGCGAGCCGGTCGTCCTGCCCCGGCGGGGCAAGGCGTCACCGCCCGGTTTCCCGGAGATCGAGACGACCGCCGACCGGCTGGAGCTCGGCGGACGGTTCGGCATGGAGCACGACGAGTGGCTGCGTCGCCGCCGCCACACCCTGCTGCGCGGCTGGCACTGCGACCACGGCGCCCGGATCGACCCGCCCGCCGCGACGATCCTGCGCGCGGAGGCCGTGCCGCCCTACGGCGGCGACACCACCTGGTCGAACCTGGCCGCCGCCTACACCGGACTGTCCGCCCCGGTCAGGGAGTTCGCCGACCGGCTGCGCGCCGAGCACCGGCTGGGGGTCGGCTACCAGCCCCGGTCCGCAGACGACGCCTATGTGCGCCACCTGCTGGACCACCAGACCGCCACCGAGCACCCCCTGGTGCGGGTCCACCCGGAGACGGGGGAGCGGGTGCTGTTCGTCAACGGCTACTACGTCGAGCAGATCACCGGACTGTCCCGGCCCGAGAGCCGGGCGGTCCTGGAGATGCTGCTCGAGCAGGCGACCCGGCCCGAGTACACGGTGCGTTTCCGGTGGGAGCCGGGCAGCGTGGCGTTCTGGGACAACCGCGCCACCATTCACCTCGCCCCCGGTGACACCTCCCACCTCGACCACCCGCGGATCATGCACCGGGTGATGCTCGCCGGTGACGTACCGGTCGGAACCGACGGCCGCCCCTCGGAGCCGATCACCGGGACCGCCCCCGGACGCTGGTGACCGACCGACCGGCAGCTCGCGCCCGGGGGCCGGTCACGTCAGCGGGATGGTCACCTCGTCCTCGACCGGCGGGGCGACTTCCTGAGCGAGGTTGCCGGTGGCGGCGTGGCAGCGCAACCGGATCGCGTCCGGGCCCACCTCCAGCCGCAGGAAGCACTTGAAGAACGGCGGCGTGTAGGTGGCCGAGCCGGGCGAGAGCAACTGCGTGTAGGCCTTGCGCACGGGCAGCCTGAACCGCCTGCTCCGCTCGGGCCGGCGGCCGGTCCCGAGCAGCCCGGCGACCAGTCGCACGCGCCGGGTGACCCGGGCCCGCGAGCTCGGCAGGCGGGTGGGACCGATGCCGAGACGTTCGGCGATCACGGCCGTCGCCTCGGCCTCGGTCAGGGTGAAGAAGCGGCGCAGCCGCGTCCGGCGCGCGTAGAGCGCGCCGTAGAAGGCGAGGGAGTCACCGCGCAGCGGGTAGCAGCGGAAGTCCCGCTCGGTGACGCCGGCGACATGGACGCGCGGAATGGTGTGGGTGGCGTGCGTGAAGGCGCCGCCACCGCCCGCCACCACGTACTGGAGGGTGCGGCCGTCGTCCAGGCGGACCGGATAGCGCTGGTAGTTGTGGATGTCACCGCCGATCGCGGCCACGTAGCGGTGGTCCGGGTCACGGACGATGTCGTCGACCGTTCCCCCGCCCTCGACGGGACAGGGATGGTGCGCGCCGTCCACGTACAGCGGCGAGCCGGTCACGAGGATCTTCGGGCGCGGCCCCCGGGACACCTCACGCAGCCAGGCCCCCTGCTCGGCGTCGACGGTCCCCAGCAGGCCGGTGTCGATGCCTATGATCCGCACCGGCCCCGCGTCGATCGCCCAGTACGGGCCCGGCTGCACCGCCTGTTGCTCCGGGCCGGACCGCAACTTCCTGGCCTCGGCCAGGCGCTGGTCGTCAGCGGGTCGCGGCCGGTGCCACAGCAAGGAGCGCAGCCAGGCCCTGGTGAGGGGGCGCGGTGCGGGCTCGGGCGGCAGGGGAGGGGCGTCGTCGCAGAAGACGCGCATGAACCCGTCGAGATCCTCGTACCAGTCATGGTTGCCGGGTATCGCGTAGATGGGCGCCTTGTAGTCCCGGTACGGGCGGAAGAACTTGTCGCCGTAGCCGTCGGTGCTGCCGACGGGATAGATCACGTCGCTGGCCAGCACGGTGAACGCGCTGTCCCGGCCCTCCTTCAACAGTCCCGGCACGACGGCGTACTGGGGCTCGCCGCCCTCGCCGGTGTCGCCGATGACGAGGAAGGAGAACCGGTCCGGGACGTCGTGCCGGATCACCTTGTCGGAGGGCGCGCCGGCCGCCGCCCGCTGGGCCACCCACCGGCTGCGGGTGCGGCCCGTCGGATCCCCGAACCAGGAGGCCAGGACGCCGTTGCGGGCGGCCCACAGCATGCGCGGGTCGAACCAGGAGATCTTCTCGGCCCCGGACGGCAACAGCCGCCGGTACTCGCCCCGTTGCCCTGTGCCCCAGCCGGCGCCCTCGGCCGTGTCGCGTGAAGAGTCTGACATCGGAGCACCGTAACAAGGCTTCCGCGGGAGGCAGGAGAGCGGGCACGGGCCACGGGTGCGGCCAGTGGCGCGCCGAAGTGGATGCGTACCGTGCGGCATTGAAGGCGCCGCTCACACGGCGCGCCCCCACAGGACCCCCACAGGACTCTCGGAAGGCGCGGCGCGGCAGGCCCGTCAGAAGGTGCGGTTCAGCAGGTCCAGCAGCGCGGTCCAGTGACGCCCGTCCGCCTCCTTGTCGTACGCGGCGGTGTCCGCCTGGGTGTAACCGTGCCGTGCCCCGGTGTACACCTCGCAGCGGTGCCGGACCCCGGCCGCGGTGAGCGCCCGCTCCAGCCGCTCGATCTGCTCCTCGGGCATCGACGGGTCCTGGTCCGCGTGGGCGAAGTACAGCTCCGCGGTGATCCTGCCCGCCAGCAGATGAGGACTGTCCGGCGTCTCGGGCGCCAGCCGGGCCCCGTGGAACCCGGCCGCGGCCGCCACCCGGCCCGGGTAGGTGCCCGCCGTGCGGAGGGAGAGCACCGCGCCCATGCAGTAGCCGGTCACCGCCACGGGACCGCCGGTCGCCGCGGGATGGCCGGCCAGCCACCGCAGATACGCGCCGGCGTCGCGCATGGCGAGTTCCGGCGTCAGTTCCCGCATGATCGGTTCCAGGTGTCCGAAGACCTCCGACCGCGCCCCCGGACCGATGAACTCGGGCAGTTCGACCACCGGACTGCGTCCATGACGGTAGAACACGTTCGGCACCAGGACCGTGTACCCGGCCTCCGCCAGCCGGTCGGCCATGCTCCGCAGCCGCGGCCGCAGTCCGAAGACGTCCATGTAGAACAGCACCGCCGGCCGGGGACCCCCGTCGGCGGGACGTGTCAGATACGCGTCGGCGGTGCCGTCCTCGGTCGTGATGTCAACGGTGCTTCCCTGTACCGCGGTCATGGCCGGCGGGCGCCTCTCTGCGGGATGTCGAAGGGGGACCCGCACCCGCGGCGAGCGGGGCGGATCATGCCCATCGTGACATGCCCCGGACCCGGCACTTCGGTCCTGCCCGGTCCAACGCGGTGCGAGAGGGGATTCTTTGGGACATCCTGTGTCTGCCCCTGTGCGTGCGTCACCGCTCCCGCGGATCCTCGCGGCCCGTATCGGGGCAGTTCACCGTGTCACCGTCACTCGAACCGTGAGGTGTCGCCCGCACCCCGCCGTACGATTTCGGCCTCGCCGCCCGAGAAGTCGATCACCGTGGTCGGCTCGGTGCCGCAGTCCCCGGAGTCGAGCACCGCGTCCACCACGTGGTCGAGCCGGTCCTTGATCTCCCAGCCCTGGGTCATCGGCTCCTCCTCGCCGGGCAGCAGCAGGGTGCTGGACAACAAGGGCTCGTCCAGCTCCGCGAGCAGAGCCTGGGTGACCACGTGCTCGGGGATGCGCACGCCGACCGTCTTCTTCTTCGGATGCTGGAGCATGCGCGGCACCTCCTTGGTCGCGGGCAGGATGAACGTGTAGCTCCCCGGCGTGGACGCCTTGACCGCACGGAACACGTCGTTGTCGACGTGTACGAACTGACCGAGCTGGGCGAAGTCCCGGCACACCAGGGTGAAGTGGTGCCGGTCGTCCAGCTTGCGGATGGTGCGGATCCGGGCGATGCCCTCCCGGCTGCCGAGCCGGCAGCCGAGCGCGTAACAGGAATCCGTGGGGTACGCGATCAGGGCGTCGTCGCGGATGCTCGCGGCGACCTGGGAGATGATGCGCGGCTGGGGGTTGTCGGGGTGCACGTCGAAGTACTTCGCCATTCACCGAGCTTATGCCGCCCGCACGGCAGGACCGCGCATGCCCGGCCGGGGCCACCGTGCCCCGGGCTCCCGCCCGGCCCCGCCCCGGGCTCCCGCCCGGCCCCGCCCCGGGCTCCCGCCCGGCCCCGCCCCGGCCGTGGGCGGCCCGGGTGCCGGCGGTGTGTCCGCGGGGCGCCGACGCCGTGCAGGGCTTTCCCTTCACCCCGTCCGCCCGGGGTGAGCCTGCCGCATCCGTGGGGTAACGTCCGGGACCGGGCCGAAGAGACCAGGCACACGAGGGGAAGGCCGAGGTGGCAGCCCGTAAGGACGGAATCCCGGAGCCGGTGGCGGTGGCCGGGGAACAGCCCGGGTGGGCGCAGGAACTGCTGGAACACCTGCGGCCGGCGGGACGCGACGTCCGCAGGGTCGTCGACTGGCTCGCCGGCACCGTGCACGGGGCGGTGGCGCTCCGGGACGGCACCGGCACGCTCGTCGCCGGGACCGGGCTGGCACTGGACGAGGACCTCGTCGCCGACGTCACCTCCGGCCGGATCGCCTCCGCCGCCTGGGAGGACGGCGGGCGGCACCTGCGCCTGGTGAAGGTCGGGCACCCCGCCCGGACCTGGGCACTGGCCGTCTCCCGGAACGCCCCGTTCGACCGGTGCAGCGCCGATGTCGTCACCCACACCGTCCAGGTGATCGAGCTGCTGCTGACCGCGGGCGAGACCACCGCGGCCGGGCAGCGGCTGCGCCGCGCCAGCGCGGACCTGAGGCTGGCGATCCTCCAACTGCTCATGGTCGAGGACACCGTCGCCGCCCGCAGGGTGGCCGCGGGGCTCTGGCCGGGCCTGCTCGAGGCGGACACCGCGTGCGTCTACGTCGTGGAGTCCGAACCCGCCCGACGTGACCGCCTCGCCGAGGAGTGCCTGGACGCCACCGAGGAGGGGGCGCTGGTCGTGCGGTGCCCGGCGATGGACGGGCACGTGATCGTCGTCAGCCCTCGCGAGACAACCGCCGGCGATCTGAAGTCCCTGGTCGAACGGCATCCGGACACCTTCCTCGGCGGCAGCGTCCGGCAGAGCCTCGCCCGGACCGCCACCGCGTACGGGCAGGCCGTCAGCGCCCTCGCCGTGGCGCACTTCCGTCCGGACAAGACGGCGGTGTACGCCGAACGCACCCATCCCGAGCGGCTGATGGACCCGGCGGCGCTCCGCGGCTGGACGGCCCGGCTGCTGGGGCCCCTGGACACCGTGCCGCACCACACCCGTGCCGAGCTCCTCGCCACCACCCGCCTCGGTCTGGAGTTCACCGCCGTCAACACGGCGAAGATCCTCGGTGTGAGCCGCAACACGGTGCGGGCCCGCATGGAACGCGTCGAGAACATGCTGGGCACCGACTTCGACGACGTCACCGCCCGTGCCGTCGTGCATCTGGCGCTGCACACCCAGTTCAACCTCCAGGACATACAGGCGAGCAGTGCCTTCGAGGCGTCGTCCGCCCCCGTCCTCGCACCCCTGGTGTCGGGGCCCGCCGTCCGTGCCTGGGCGGGGGAACTGCTGGAACGCCTGGACCGGGACACCCGCCCCCTGCGCCGCACCCTGCGCACCTGGATCGCCGCCGGTGGCAACGCCGAGCGGGCCGCGCAGCTCCTGGGCGTCCACGCGCAGACCGTTCGTGAACACGTGCGCAGCGCCGAGCCGGTCCTGGAGCGCCAGTTGCTGGCCGCCGGCACCGACCTGTACGAGGTCGTGCTCGCCCATCTGGCCCTGGGAGACCTGGAGACACCGGTGTTCGCGGGGTCCGGGTCCATGCCCCCACCAGGGTGAACGACGGCCCGCCGCTCCTGTTGCGGCCGCCTCGCACGGGGTGAAACGGGTCGTATCGGACTCAGTTGTGCACGGCTGAGTCCCGCAGCCGTCGCAGCGGGCACCGGTGCTATACACAGCCGCGTCGCCATTCACATAGGTTTCGTGGTGCCGCGGGAGCACGACCGGAACGGGGGACCGGTCGGGCTCCCGCGCGCCGCGTACGCCCACGGCGCTGCCGGGCCGGCTCCGCCGCTCCGAGTCGCCGGTCCGGGTGATGCACGGCAGCATGGCCCTCGTACGCATGCTGCGGCGGGAGGTGGGCGAGGCGCACAGCCCCGCCGTCCGGCGGCGGACGTTTCAGTGAGCGGGCCACCGACGCGTGAACGACCACGCGCTTTCCGGGAGACCGGGCACGCCGGGACGGGACACGGGCTGCCGGGACGCCGGAGCGCCGAACCGTCCACGGTGACCGGCCCGCGGCCGCGCGCCACCGTGCCCCGGCCCGCCACCAGTCATGAGCAGCCGAAGGAGTCCATGATCATGACGGACGTTTCGAACCGGGCTTCCGCTCCGGGCGACGACCGCAAGGTACTCACCAACCGGCAGGGCCATCCGGTCCACGACAACCAGAACCAGCGCACGGTCGGCGCCCGCGGGCCCGCCACACTGGAGAACTACCAGTTCCTGGAGAAGATCAGCCACTTCGACCGGGAACGTATCCCCGAGCGCGTGGTGCACGCCCGCGGGGTGACCGCGTTCGGCCACTTCGAGGCGTACGGGACCTGGGGCGACGAACCGATCAGCCGCTACACCCGAGCCAAGCTGTTCCAGGAGCGTGGCAAACGCACGGACCTGGCCGTCCGGTTCTCCACCGTCATCGGTGGCCGCGACTCCGCCGAAACGGCCCGCGACCCGCGTGGCTTCGCCGTGAAGTTCTACACCGAGGAAGGCAACTGGGACCTCGTCGGCAACAACCTGGGTGTCTTCTTCATCCGGGACGCGATCAAGTTCCCGGACGTCATCCACGCGCTCAAGCCCGACCCGGTCACCTTCGAGCAGCAGCCGCGGCGCATCTTCGACTTCATGTCCCAGACGCCCGAGAGCATGCACATGCTGGTCAACCTGTTCAGCCCGCGGGGGATCCCGGCGGACTACCGGCACATGCAGGGCTTCGGCGTGAACACGTACAAGTGGGTCAACGCCGAGGGCGAGACCAAACTGGTCAAGTACCACTGGATGCCGAAACAGGGCGTCCGCTCCATGACCGAGGAGGACGCCGCGAACGTCCAGGCCGACTCCCTCGGCCACGCCACCAAGGACCTCTACGAGGCGGTGGGGCGCGGCGAGCACCCCGAGTGGGAGCTGCTCGTCCAGATGATGGACGACCACGAGCACCCGGAGCTGGACTTCGACCCGCTCGACGACACCAAGACCTGGCCCGAGCAGGACTTCCCGCCGAAGCCGGTCGGCAGGATGGTGCTCGACCGGATGCCGGAGAACTACTTCGCCGAGAACGAGCAGATCTCCTTCGGCACCGGTGTCCTCGTCGACGGCCTGGACTTCTCCGACGACAAGATGCTCGTCGGCCGGACCTTCTCCTACAGCGACACACAGCGCCACCGCGTGGGCCCGAACTACCTCCAGTTGCCCGTCAACCGGGCCAAGGCCGCCGAGGTACGCACCAACCAACGTGACGGTCAGATGACCTACCACGTGGACGCGGCCGGCGAGAACCCCGAGGTCAACTACGAACCGTCGATCACCGGCGGCCTGCGCGAGGCGCTGGAGCCGTCGCACGACGAGCAGGGGCCGGAGATCCGGGGCTGGCTGACCCGTAAGCGCATCCCGCGCGCCAACGACTACCAGCAGGCGGGCCAGCGGTATCTGCTCTTCGAGGACTGGGAGCGCGACGACCTGGTGAAGAACTTCGTCGACCTGATCTCCCAGTGCGACCGGGCGGTGCAGGAGCGCATGGTGTGGCACTTCCTGCTCGTCGAGAACGACCTCGGCCGCAGGGTCGGCGACGGGCTCGGTATCGCCCCGAAGGACGTCGCCGGCCTGAAACCCCTCGCGGGCCAGGACCTCACCGACGAGGACCGCGAGCGGCTCGCCAACCTGGGCGACAACCCGCCGCGCGACGTGCGGGGGCTCACCATGACCCACTGCGTCCCGAACGAACGGCACGTGGTGAACCGCTGAGCGTCCCCCGGATCAGGCGGTACTGCGGTACTGCGGTACGGCGTGCACCAGTGACGGACCGTGCTGGTGCACGCCGGCGTGTTCCCGCCTGCCGCCGGCGAGCGGCCCGGCCTCGTGACGGCCGTCCCGGTGCGCCCCCCTGAGCCCCGGCATGTGCCCCGACTCGTCACGCGGGACGGTGAAAACGCCCCGCCCACCGATCGGAAGGGCTGGTTGCGGGGGACCACTCGGGTCATGACCAGTGCATCGTTCTCCAGCACCCTCACCCTGCCCGCCTCCGTGTGCGACCAGGCCGCACAGCACCTGGAGCAGGCCGCCAAGCGGACCGTCGACGGGGCCGGGATCCCGTTGAAGGCGTTCCGCGCGGCAGCCGACAGCGACTACACCTTCCCCGTGGCCGTGGTGGAACAGGCCGCGGCCTGCCTGCTCGTGCTGGCCACCGAAACGGCACAGACGGTACGGCCTTCGGCGCTGCGCGCCACCATCAGCGTTGCCCTCAGCCTGCGCGACGCCGCCCAGGCGGTGCACCGGCCGGCGCTCACCACGCGCTTCTGGTGAAGCCCCCGGGCCCGCCCGGCGCCGGCCACGGCACCGGGCCGGCACCGGCACCGGGCGGGCGATGCGGGGCAGGGTGTCAGAGGCGCTGCCACAAGGCCGGTGTGCCGGCGGGCGCCCACGCGCTCTGGGCCTGGTGCGTCTGCAGGCACCGGTAGCGCACGCCGTCGCGGGTCACCGTGGCCCCGGCCGGGTAGACGCGGCCCGCGGTCCACGGGCCCTCGGCGCCGTCCTGCGGGTCCGGCGTCGCGGTCTGCCCGGGTTCCGTGGTCAGGGTCAGGCCGAAGTCGGCGAGGATCGGGTTGACCGGCTGGTAGAACGTGGTCCCGCCGCGCGTGCAGTCACCGGAGCCACCGGAGGTGACGCCCTGCGCCTGGGAGCCCGCGACGAAGGGGCCGCCGGAGTCGCCCGGCTCGGCGCAGACCGTCGTCCGGGTCACTCCGTCGACCGTGCCCTCGGCGTAGCTGACGCTGGTCTCGTGCTGCTGGATGGTCCCGCAGTGCCATCCGGTGGTCGAGCCGGACCGGCACACCGCCGCTCCGACGAGCGCCTCCACCGAGCCGGTGACCTGCACCTCCTGCCCGTCCTGCGCCCTGACGCCCGGGGTGGCCGTCCACGCGTCGTTGGTGCCCACCCACGCCATGTCCCTGCCGGGGAAGACGGAGTCCTGGAAGGTGCCCTGAGCACTCCGGTCGAACCCGGTGGTCGTGTCGCCCCGGTCGCCGCAGTGACCGGTGGTGGCGAAGCCCTGTTGCGCGTCCCTGGTCACGGAGAAGCCGACCGAACAGCGAGCGGTGCCGTTGATGTAGTAGGCGTCGCCGCCGGTGATGTCCTGCAGCAGCCGCGGCCGGACCGCGGACACGTGGATGGTCACGTCCTGGTCGTCGATCCCGGCGGCATCGACGAAGGCGGCACCGGCCGACACCGTCCGCGCCTGGACCACGAGCCGGTTCGCCGGTACGTCCACGTACCACAGCGGCGTACCGGCGGTGTCGCGGGCGGCGGCCGCCGCGTCCAGCTTGTCCTTGGCGGCCCTGAGGCCGGCCAGCGGGCGCGTGACGACGACGGCCTCGGCGCCCTGCGCCTCGATGGCGGCCACGTCCTCGGCGTCGGTGGTCGCGACGCTGAGTTCGTCGGAGACCGCTCCGCGCACCCATGCGCCGGCGAACCGGTCGCCCAGGGCGTTGCGCAGGATGCCCGCGCGGGTGCCTGCCTCCGCCTCGTTGGCCAGCCGCTCGGACGCCTGCGCCGGGCTCAGGCCCAGGTCACGCTGGAGAGCGCCGAGCACCGGCGCCGGGGCACGGTCGGTGCCGAGGGCCCGGGCCGCACCGGAGGCGGGCTCCGAAGGGGGCGCGGAACCGGCCACCGCGGCGGAGGGAAGGGCGGTCAGGACGAGACCGCCGAGCGCGGCCAGGGCCGTTCGGCGTGCGGTCCGGGCATGTCTGAGGACCATTCGGTACGTCTCCTTCGTCGAGGGCGGCGAAGCTGCCGTGAGTCTGAAGTCCTGTCCGTCTGCTTCCACCGGCCCCGGGGCGCCGGGCACCGTACTTCACGGCGGCACCGGGCATGTCCGGCACGCCCTCTCGTACGAGGAGGCTCCTCCGCGGTGACCGGGCGCACCGGACACGCGGGCCGAACCGGATCGAATCGCCGGACAGGCCATAGGCCTTGCCCGTGACGTCCGACGCGATGTCAGGAGCGGCACGCTTTCGCGCTTTGGTGAGTCCGCGAACGCCATGTGCAGTACCCGGGCGCGACGGCGGACACCTGGCATGGTCGGACACGCCCGGGGCCCGGCCGGGGAGCGGGCAACCGGTTCGGGCCGGCCCGGGGCGGACAGCCGAAGACCCCTGGGGCGGACGGGGCCACCCCTGGCGCACAGGAGAAGCAGCCTGGCGGTTTCCGTACGAAAATGGGACAAGGCAGGGGTGTTCGTCGGCGCCCCTCGAGGATCCGCCCGTGGAGGACGACATGAACCAGGACGTGTCTCGTTCGTCGGAGCTCCCGCAGCCCTTGCGGGCCGTCGCCTCGGGACTGCGCCGTCTGCCGGGCGCGGGCCATGTGGGCAGGGCCGCCGGTGGCGCGCTGGACGTGATCGGCGCGGTGTCCCCGCGCGGTCGCCGGATGGCCGTCTACACCGGGGCCGGAGCACTCGGCGTGGCGGGCGTCGTCGAGTGGCCGGTGGCCCTGACCGGCGCCGCCGTGGCCTGGCTCACCCAGCCGCGCCCCGGCGGGCACCCGGTCACCGAATCACCGAACGGTGGCGCTCCGGCCGACGGCAACGAACGGCACCGCACACGCGCCGGGGCCGCGACCGGCGACGACCGCGGCCCCGCGCCCGAACCCTCCGCGGACCAGGGACCCGGCGACCGGCTGAACCCCTCCCGCCACCGGCCCGAACCGTCGGCGCCCCCCGTACGCGAACAGCCCGCCAAGGTGGGCGACACCGAGACGGCGTCCGCGCTCAGGCAGGTCGCCGAGGCCACCGCGCACCACGACACGCACGCGGCCCACCACCCGGGCCGGAACAGCGCACACGACCGCCACAGCGGCTGACCCGCGATCAGGGACGGACTTTGCAGATGCTCACTCGCTTCGACGTCGCTCCCCTCGCCGGGGCCCTGGCGGGAGCCGCCGCGGGCGCCGCCCGCAGCACCGCCCAGGGCGTGTCGTCCGTCCAGGACACGACGCGCCTCGTCCGTCACGTCGCCCGCAACGCCCTGGGCGGCGGCCCGCACTGGCGGGCCGGACACCGCGTCCACCTGGCGCTGCGGCATCCCGACGGAGGAGCCGGTCCGCTCGCCGGCAAGGTGGCGGCCGAACTGCTCCACCACCCCGACGTGCCGGCGGCGTACTGGGACGAGGGACTGTCCCGCCTCGTGCTGACCGCCGCAGAGGACGCGGCCGGTGACCGGGTCACCGAGCGGGCCCTGGCGATCGCCGCCCGCCTCGGACTGACCGAGGGCGCCGACCCGGAGGCGCCGCGCCATCCCGGAGACCCCCGCGAGGTGCGGGTCACCGCCGCCGCGCTGCTGCTGGACTGCGCGGGCACGGCCGGAGCGCTGGCCGGGCGCGCGCTGCGCCTGCCGCGGTCCCCGAGAGCGGTCACCGCCGCCGTCACACTGATGCGGGAGAATCCCCGCTTCCGCGCCCTGCTGCGGCAGCGGTTCGGCCGGAGCGGCATGGAACTCGTCCTCGCGGCGGCCAACGCCGCCGCGCACAGCGCCGGACAGGCCCCGCTGTCGCTGGTCCTCGACGCAGCGCTGCGGACCGGCCAGCTGACCGAGGCGGTGGCCCACGCCGCGGCCTTCGAGGCGCTGCACGACGACATCTGCACCGAGGAGCGCCCCCGTGCGCGCCACCCCGCGAGCAGCCGCCCCGCCCTGCGGGTCACACCCGCCCAGACCTACGCGGCCCACGCCGGCACGGGCAGCGTCGCGGGTGCCGCCGCCGCCCTCCTCGTCACACACGACACGCACGAGGCCGCCGAGGCCGTCCTCGCCGGATCCCCCAAAGCGGCACGCTACGGCCCCGCCGCCTTCCACGCGGCCCTCGGCACCTTCCTCGCCCGGTCCGGGATGCTCGTACGGAGCGGGGAGCGGCTGCGGCAGCTCGAGACCGCCGACGCCCTGGTCCTGCACGCCGACGCCCTGCGCAGCCACCCGCGCGACGGTACGGACCCCGGCGGCGGGAGCACCCCGTACGACGACCCGGTCGACTCCTTCGCCGAAGCCGTCCTCGACGCCGCCCGCAGGGCCGGGCTGTACGTGGTGGTCACGGGCGGCTCCGATCTCAAGGACATCACCCGCCTCGCCGACGAGGTGGCCCCGGCCGGAATGCCGCTCGGCGACGTCGTACGGGCGCTGCAGGACGACGGACACACCGTGGTGAGCGTCGCCCGCGTCGCCCCGCACGGTGACGACGACGTGGCGGACGGGCTGTCCGCCGGAGACGTGGCCGTCGCCCTCACCGACGCGCGGTCGGCCGTACCCTGGGACGCGGACGTACTCGCCCCGGGCGGGACCGCCGACCTGTGGCGGCTGCTGACGGCCATTCCGGTCGCCCGACGGGTCGGGCGCCGCTCGCAAACCCTGGCCCGCGCGGGCGCCGCCCTGTCCGGGCTCATGGTCGCGCGGGGCGGCAAGCCCGGCGGCCGCGCCTGGCGGCGGCTCACCCGGCACGCCCCGGTGAACCTCGCCGCGGCGGGCGCCCTGCTCACCGCCTGGACCGAAGCCGCCGGTGTGGCCCGCGCCACGCCCCCCGAACCGCGGCTGCACGTGCCCTGGCACGCGCTGGAACCGCACGAGGCGGTGGACCGGCTGAGCGGACCCGCCACCGAGGCCGGCCCCCGCGGCCTCGCCCTGCTCACCGACCGGTCCCGGCAGCAGGCCGCCCGGCTCGCCCGTACACCCGCGGTGGCTCCCGCCCGCTGGACATGGCGGGCGGCCGGTGCCGTCCGACGGGAACTCGACGACCCCCTCACGCCCGTCCTCGCCACCGGCGCGGTCGCCTCGGCCCTGCTCGGCTCGCTCGTCGACGCGCTGCTCGTGGTCGGTGCCATGGACCTCAACGCCGTGGCGGGCGGGCTCCAGCGGCTGCGCGCGGAACAGGCGCTCGCCCGGCTGGCCGCCCGGCAGCGGCCCAAGGCGCGCAGGCAGGAGGCCCGCGGACGCACGGTCACGGTCGACGCGGCGCGGCTGCGGCCGGGGGACAGGATCAGCCTCACCGCCGGCGACGTCGTACCGGCGGACGCGCGACTGCTGGAGACGGACGGGCTGGAGGTGGACGAATCCTCCCTCACCGGCGAGTCCCTGCCCCTGACCAAGTCCGTCGAAGCCACCCCCGGCGAGCCGGTGGCCGGGCGGACCTGCATGGTGTTCGAGGGCACCACCGTCGTGGCCGGCCGGGCCGCCGCACTCGTCGTCGACACCGGGGACCGCACCGAGGCGGGCCGTGCCGTCGCCCTGGCCGCCCGCACCCCGGCGCCCGCCGGCGTCCAGGCCCGGCTGCAGGAACTGACCCGTAAGGCCCTGCCGGTGACCCTCACCGGCGGCGCCCTGGTGAGCGGATTGTCCCTGCTGCGCGGCAGCCCGGTGCACCGGGCCGTCAGCGGCGGTGTCGCGGTGGCCGTCGCCGCCGTCCCCGAAGGACTGCCGCTCGTCGCGACCGTCGCCCAGATGGCGGCGGCCCGCCGCCTGTCCCGGCGCGGCGTCCTGGTGCGCACACCCAGGACCCTGGAGGCGCTCGGCAGGGTCGACACCGTCTGCTTCGACAAGACGGGGACCCTCACCGAGAACCGGCTCCGCCTGGTCCGGGTGGCGGCCTCCAACGGCACCGTCCTCGCCCCCGACGACGAGACCGCCGTACCGGTCCTGCGGCTGGCCGCCCGCGCCTGCCCGCAGGAGGAGACGGAAGAGGGACGCCGGGTCGTGCACGCCACCGACGAGGCGGTTCTCGACGTCGCACCCCCCGACGACACCTGGACCCCCGCCGGGGAGCTGCCCTTCGAGGCCAGCCGGGGCTATGCGGCGGCCGTCGGCCGGGACGGCGGCGACACCCATTCGGGCTCCGGTGACGTTCTCGTCGTCAAGGGAGCCCCCGAGACGGTCCTCCCCGCCTGCCGCGACCTCCCGGACGACACGGCCGGGACCGCCCACACCCTGGCGGGCCAGGGGCTGCGGGTCCTCGCCGTCGCCCGGCGGCCGTGCCGGGGACCGCACGCCGACGCCGACCTCGACGCCGACCTCGCGGACCTGGAGTTCGTCGGGCTGATCGCCCTGGCGGACGTCCCCCGGGACACCTCCAAGGACCTGCTCACCGAGCTGCGCCGCTCCGGCGTCCTGCCCGTCATGCTCACCGGCGACCACCCGGAGACGGCCCGCGCCATCGCCCTGCAGCTGGGCTGGCCCGAGGAGACCGAGGTCGTCACCGGGGACGAACTCGTCGCCATGGGCCGTCGTGACCGGGTCCGCGCCCTGCGCGGTGCCGGAGTGGTCGCCCGGGTCGCGCCCGAGCAGAAACTGCATGTGGTCGAGGCCTTGCAGCAGGCCGGCCGGGTCGTGGCGATGGCCGGCGACGGCGCCAACGACGCCGCGGCGATCCGCGCCGCCGACGTGGGCGTCGGTATCGAGGCCCGCGGCTCGGCCGCCGCCCGCAACGCTGCGGACCTCGTGCTGACCACCGGCGATCTGTCGGTCCTGGTCGACGCGTTCGTCGAGGGCCGCGCCCTGTGGCGCAGCGTCGCCGACGCGGTGAGCATCCTCATCGGCGGCAACGCGGGCGAGGTCGGCTTCAGCGTCCTGGGCACCCTGCTCGCCGGATCCTCACCGCTGTCGACCCGGCAGCTGCTGCTGGTCAACCTGCTCACCGACATGTTCCCGGCAATGGCGGTGGCGGTGACGCCGAGCGACGACCCCTCGACGGCGGCCCACGCCGAGACCGGCCCGATGAGCCTCGACGTCCTCGGCGCGCCCCTGCTGCGCGCCATCCGCCGCCGGGGTGTGACGACCTGCCTCGGCGCTGTCGCCGCCTACCTGTTCGGCCGCCTGACCCCCGGCACCGAACGGCGCTCCACCACCATGGCCCTGTGCGGCGTCGTCGGCGCACAGCTCGTGCAGACGCTGGCCGGCCGCCGGCACAGTCCTCTGGTGTGGACGACGGCCCTGGGATCCGCCGCCGTGCTCGCCGCCCTCGTCCAGACCCCCGGCGTCAGCCACTTCTTCGGCTGCACCCCGTTGGGGCCAGTGGCGTGGACGGGCGTGGCCCTGGCCATCGTCCTGTCGGCCCTGGCGCCGCGGCTGGAACGCCTGGCCGCGGTCCGACGCCTGTACGAGCTGTTGTCCCGGTTCGCCCCGCACCTGAACGCCGCTGCCCGGCAGGCCCGAAGGCTGCTGCACAGCGGGATCGCACGACCGGTGGTGGCATAGACCCTGGAGCCACCGGCCCATCGGGGCGAGCGGCTCATCGTCCCATCGGGGCTGCCTCGGCACCGTCGGACCGGGCAGTCCGAGTGCACCGGCGGCCCGCGCGGATCCCTCCGGTGCGCGCGGACCGGAAGAGCGGGGCCGCCCGGCCCCTCTACGGAGCCCCGGCCGCCGCAGGCGGACCCAGGTGGTCCCGGCGCAGTGGTCCCGGCGCCGAAGCCCGCCGGAACCGGTGCCCTCGAGGCCGCCCCCGGCGGTGAGCGGCGCACGGTCGTCCCGGTCCACGCGGTCCGACGGCCGACGTCAGGGGGCGGGGCCGGGCAGGCCGCCGTGGTCCTCGGCCGTCCTGGACTGTGGGCCGGGACCGTTCACCCCATGCGCCCGGCGGCCGGGTGGCGGACCCTGGAGAGGTGGCGTGCGAGGAGGTGACGCCCCATGGGGAGGACGCGTGGTCCACGGCCCCGCAGGGTGTGGCTGTGGCGGTGGCGGAGCAACCCGCTGCGGCGCCGCAGTGATCTGGTCGAAGCCTGGCTGCTGCTCGCCGGCCTTCTCCTCGCCCTGCTCGCCGGGGTGGTCACCGGCCTGGCGACGGCGGGGGCGGTGGACCGGTCCCTCGCGGAGCGCCGCGCCCAGTCCCGCACCGTCCCCGCCGTCCTCGTCGAGGACGCGGCCGGCACGCTGCCGTCCCCGGTGACCGAGGACGGCAGCGGGGACGGCCGCGTATGGGTGGAGGTGCGGTGGACGGCCCCCGACGGCACCAGCCGCACGGGCCGCGCCGAGGCCGAACCCGGGGACAGTGCGGGCAGCGTGGTCACCGTGTGGACGAACGACGCGGGGCGCCTCGTCTCCGAGCCGCCCGGCGGAGCGGACGCGCGGTTCCAGACTGTCGTGGCCGGCCTCACGGTCGCCGCGGTCACCGGGGGAACGGTCGTGCTCGGCGGATGGTTCGTCCGGTCCCGGACACAGCAGCGGCGCGCGCAGGAGTGGGAGGCCGAGTGGCGGCTGGTCGAGCCGACGTGGCGCAAGCGGATGACGGGGTGACGGCCGGCGGACGAGGTGCGCCGCCGTGGGCCGGCGGAGGGCGGGCGCCTGCTCGCCGGGGCCGTGCCTCACGGGGCCCCGGGGTCCCCGACGTCCTCGCGCCTGCAGTGCAGGAAGAGGTGGGGTTCCGGCGCGGCGTCGGGGTGGGCCGGGGTGAACATCACGCTCCTCTCGGACAGCACCGTCAGCCCCGCATCGCGCACCAGGCCGATCACGTCCTGGGCGGCGAAGCTGGTGACCCGCACGTTCTGCCCCATGAAGACACCGTCGAAGTCCTCCACATCCAGGGGCACGGTCGCCAGCGCGAACAGGCCTTTGGGCCGCAGCAGCCGGGGCAGCCGCCGCAGCAGGTCGGACTGCTCGGCACGCGACATCTGGAGCAGGGCGAAGTACAGACATACGGCGTCGAACGAGCCCTCTTCGAGAGGCAGTTCGCGGATGTCGCCGCAGCGGAACTCGGCGTCGGGCACCTGCCGGGCCGCGATCTCCACCATCACCGGTGACACGTCGACCCCCAGCACCCGGTGACCGGCCGCGGCGAGCGTCGAGGCCGTGGGCCGGCCCGTCCCGCTGCCGACGTCCAGTACCCGGCCGGCGGGCGGGAGCCGTTCCAGCAGCCACTCCAGGGAGGCCCCGTGCGTCTCGGAGGCGGCGAACGCCTTCTCGTACTCGCTGCCCAGCGCGTCGAACACCACCGCCGCCGGTGACCTGCGATTCTCGTCGACCAAGAGGCACCCCCGTCTCTGTGTACCGATGCCGCGCATCGTGCCATTCCCGACGGGCTCCCACAACCGTTCGCCGTTCCCCCTCCCGGTGCGTGGGACCGGCTTGCGGGGGTGCGGGCCGGCGCGGCAGGGGCGGGGTGTGCCGACTCCGCCGATCATCCATCACACCCCCTCTCCGCACTGCCAGGCGATGTTCGAAGCGGTGCTCTCCGGTGCCACGGCCCCGGAGATCGATCATGGTGAAGGCCGACAAGCCCGCCAGGGCGTTCTGCGACCGGATGGGATTCCATGAGATCGAGGCACGCGTCGACGACTCCGTCACCTGCCCCGGGCGCTCCACCCGGGACCTCGGCCGGCTGTGACGGACGGGTCGCGGCCGGCTTCGGGCGGCCGTGACCCGCCCCGTGCGTCGAATGGTGTCGAACACGCCATGGCCGCTGCGGAAGTGGCGCAAACGGGTGTTGCCGCTCCGTTTCATGAGGCGCAACCTGTGGTCCTGGGAGCGCTCCCACAGGTGTTCCCGTATGTGCTCCGGCGTGTGCGCCCCCATGTGTCGGTACCTTCGCACTCCGCACACGGCGCTCCGACGTCCCTGCATCCCCCCACCCGGAAGAAGGAGATCATGAATTGGCATGGTCATGACCTATGTGTACGCGTCGCATCGCGTCCCTCGCTCGTTCTGAGCGTCCTCGTCGCCACGCTGCTGTGCCTGGTCCCCTGGAGCGGTACCGCGGCCGCGCACGGCTCGGTCGTCGACCCGGCGTCCCGCAACTACGGCTGCTGGCTGCGCTGGGGAAGCGACTTCCAGAACCCGGCCATGGCGGACGAGGACCCCATGTGCTGGCAGGCGTGGCAGGACAACCCCAACGCCATGTGGAACTGGAACGGCCTCTACCGGAACGGTTCCGCCGGTGACTTCGAAGCCGTGGTCCCGGACGGGCAGCTGTGCAGCGGCGGACGCGCCGAGGGCGGTCGCTACAACTCCATGGACACGGTGGGCGACTGGCAGGCCGCGGACGTGGACAGCGACTTCACCGTCCAGTTGTACGACCAGGCGAGCCACGGTGCGGACTACTTCCTCGTCTATGTCACCCGGCAGGGCTTCGACCCCACCACCCAGCCGCTGACCTGGGACGACCTCGAACTGGTGGCCTCCACCGGCTCGTACGGACCGAGTCAGAACTACTCGATCCCGGTGAGCACTTCCGGCTACAGCGGCCGCCACGTCGTCTACACGATCTGGCAAGCCTCGCACATGGACCAGACGTACTTCCTCTGCAGTGACGTGAACTTCGGCTGACCAGCCGTTCCCCGAGCTGCCCGGCCCCCGGAGTCCCCGCCGCACACGCCGAGTCGGGCGGGCCCCGGGGGCTCGGGTGTGCCTGAGGGTTCCTGAGATTTCTCGAAGAAACCGTGAGGCACCTGAACACGCCGCGAAGCACCTACGTATGAGGCGTGGGAATTTCATGCCCCCGCGACTGAAGCGTAGGAGTACTGCCTTGGCACGCAACACACGCAGACGCCCCCGAGGACCACAGCGCGCGACCTTCGCGGCGGTCGCGCTGATCCTGGGCGGAGGGGGGTTGATGGCGGCCAACGTCTACGCTTCCGCGACGGAGGACGACACCGACGGAGCCGGTCGGGCGCGGGTTCTCGGTGGCGCCACCATCGACTGCCCCGACGTGGGGACCAACCTGACCACGGTCCCCGAGCAGGCGCGGCCGGCCGTCGACAAGGAACTCGCGGCACTGGACGAGCAGATCGCCCAGGCCTACCAGCGCCTGGCGGAGTCCGCCACGGACATTCAGCAGGACCCCGGTGTCGCCGACGAGAAGGTGGTGGGCCCGCTCGAGGAGGAGCGCGCCGTGACCCTCGACCGCATCTCGGGTGCCATGGAGCAGGAGGGCGACCGCCCCGAGGGCCTCGGTGAACTGGCCGACTGCTCCGTGGTCGACTCCGGCAACGCGTCCGCCCAGCCCGGTGAGGGCCAGGACGGGGACGGACAGGGAGAAGGGGGCGCGGAGGGCGAACAGGGAGGCGACGAGGGCGCCGGCCAGGAGCAGGACGGCGGAAACGGCGGACAGGCGGGCAACGGGCCCGTCGCCGCGGACTTCGTGGACATCCAGAGCATCCAGCCCAACGTGGCCGAGCCCGCCGACTCGGCCGATGCCTCGAAGGGCAGCTTCGTCAGCAGCTGCGGTGTCAACGAGAACGGCCTGTTCAACTCGGACAACGTGATCGCCGCCCCCGGTGTCACCAACGGCGCGCACCACTTCCACGACTACATCGGCAACCAGGCCACCAACGCCTTCTCCAGCGACGAGGAACTGGCTGCAGCCGACACCACCTGTGAGGACCGGGGCGACAAGTCGTCGTACTACTGGCCCGTGCTGCGGCTGCAGAACGGCACCGAGGAGCAGGACGCCGATTCCCCCGGCGGCGGCATCGAGGGCAACGTCGGTGAGATCGTGACACCCAAGGAGGTCACGCTGACCTTCGTGGGCAACCCGCAGGGCGAGGTCACGGCGATGCCGAGGCTGCTGCGCATCATCACCGGTGACGCCAAGTCCTTCGTCAACGGCCCCGCCAACGCCAACGCGTCCTGGAGCTGTACCGGTTTCGAGGACCGGCAGCTGGCGGACAAGTACCCGCTGTGCCCGCAGGGCAGTGACGTGGTCCGCACCTTCGACTTCCAGAGCTGCTGGGACGGCCGCAACATCGACAGCGCCAACCACCGTACGCACATGGCGTTCGTCGACGCCCAGGGCAACTGCCCGTCCGGCTTCACGCCCGTGCCGCAGCTGGTTCAGCGCATTGTCTACGACGTCGACGCACCCAGCCTGGACGACGGCGGTGCGACCACCCCGCTGTTCGCGGTGGACTCCTTCCCGGAGCAGCTGCACAAGCCGGGCACCGACCACGGCGACTTCATCAACGTCTTCGAAGAGGACCTGATGCAGGAGATGGTCGACTGCATCAACAGTGGTCGCACCTGCGGCGCCGGCGTCGGCGAAGGTGAGCAGCCGGGTGGGAACCCGGAGGAGGAGCCCACCGAGGCGCCCGAGGCCCCCGACAGCGGCGGCAACGACAACGGCGGCAACGACGGTGCCGAGCAGCCGGGTGACAACGACGGCAACGGCGACGGAGGCAACGGCAACGGCGACGACCAGCAGGAGGACCCCTCCGAGCCCTCGGCCGGCCCCCCGGCCACCGAGGAGTCCGCGGACGACGCCGCCACCTCACCGTCCGGCGACGGGCAGCCCGAGGTCCGGGCCTCGGCCAACGGCGACGACGTGGCAGACGCCGGTCGCGACGACGACGGAGCCGGCCGGGCGACGCCGGGCGTCGGCACGGCGACCGGCGACGGCGGACAGCAGGCCGCTGCCGCGGACTCCACCGAGCCACAGGCGGTGAACGGCGGTCTGGCCGACACCGGAGCCCAGCTCTGGCCGGCGGCGGTGGGTGCGGTCCTGCTCGTCGCGGGCGTCATGCTCCTGCGTCGCGTGCGACGCACCTGATCACCCGCACCGCGGCTCGGCCGGTCCGGCACGGCTGAACCCGGACGCCCCGCGGGGTGAGCCGCGGGTGCGGTACGACGGTGGCAGGTCCCCAGGGGCCTGCCACCGTCGCATGCCCGACCCGCCACCCGGGCGTCCGGGACGGCGTCGGCGGGTCCTCGCGCTCCGTGTCGATGTGCGGCAGGACCCGCTCCAGCCACCGGGGTGTCCGCCAGGCGTGGTTCCCGAGCAGCGTCATGACGGCCGGGCCCAGCAGCAGGCCCTCGACGACGATCACGAAGCGCCGGGCGCACCACTCGCCCGGCCGGCGCGGTACCCCTGCCCTCCGCCCGCTCTCGCACCCTCCCCCTGCCCCCACCGCGCTTCGAAGGCATGGCGGTGATCTCCTCCACCCCGGTCGTCCACCGGGGCCGAGCCGTTCCCGGCCCGGCCTCCCCTCCGCCCGGGGTGGACCGCCCCGGGCCTTTCGGAACCGGGAGTGGTCTCCCGCGCGACGGACCAGGACCCGGAGAGCTCCCCGACGGAGAGGACGCGAACAGCCGGAACTCCGGCGCAGGGGAGGTCAGGCCCTCGCCGCCCTGCGGTATGCCGTGAGCAGCAGTGCCACGTCGTCCGGCCGGTCATCGGCCCTGCGGGCCGTCCTGACCAACTGGTCGGCGAGTTCCTCCACCGAGTCCGTAGCGCTGTGCGCGAGCGTGCGGCGAACCGCCTCGATGCCGGTCCCGATGTCGCTGCCGGGCTGCTCGACCAGCCCGTCGGTGTACAGCGCGAGGACACTGCCGGGCACCAGGGTGAGTGCCGTGACCGGGTAGAAGGCGCTCGCCTCGACGCCCAGCATCACGCCGCCGGCGAGATCCAGGGTCTCGGTGCGGCCGTCGGGATGGCGCAGCAGCGGCGGCGGATGGCCGGCCCGGACCGCGAAGGCACGGCCGGTGTCCGGCTCGAGTTCGACATAGCAGCAGGTGGCGAAGGCGTCCGCCTCCAGCTCGGCCAGCAGCCGGTTGGTGTGCGTGATGACCTCCTGCGGCGGGTGCCCACTGGCCGCGAAGGCGTGCACGGCACTGCGCAGCTGCCCCATGACGGCCGCGGCCTGGACGCTGTGCCCCTCCACGTCACCGATCACCAGCGCCACCCCGCGCTCGGTCCTGATCACGTCGTACCAGTCGCCGCCGATGGCCATGCCCTGGGTTCCCGGCAGATAGCGGCCGGTACTGACCAGCCCTTCGATCGCGGGCAGCCGGTGCGGCAGCAGCCCCTCCTGCAGGCCGCGCGCGACGGCGGACTCGGCGTCGTACAGCCGGGCCCGCTCCAGCGCCTGGGCGGCCAGTCCGCTCAGCGCGATCAGCGCGGAACGCTCGTCGGGAGTGAACCGGCGGAGGGCCTCCCAGCCGAGGATGCAGGAGCCGACCGGACGGCCCGACGCGATCAGCGGCAGGAACGCCCAGGCTCGCATCCGGTCCAGGGTGATCCCCGGATACGCGCTGGTCAGTTCCTTCGGCGACTCGTAGAACAGCGGGAGCCGCGTGGTCAACGCGTGCACGCCGGGCAGCTCCGAGTCCAGAGGGGTGCCCTCGAACGGGGCGAGGAAGCCCTCCGGGTAGCCGGACTCCCACAGCAGGTGCATCCGCTCGTCGCGGACCGCGTACAGGGCCAGCTCGCGGGCCCCGAACGCGGGCAGCAACTGTTCGGACACCGCCCGGCACACGTCCATGACGGTGGCGGCCTCGGTGAGCGCACTGGCCATCTGCACGACGTGGTACAGCGCCCCCGCGCGGGGTGCGGCGACCTCCGCCGGCGGAGGCGCGGCGAAATCCGTGCCACGCGGGGCTGTCCCGGGCGCCGCTCCGGCTTCGGACACCGGTCCGGCCACGGCTCCGGCGGGCGGGCCGGTGCGGAAGACACGGCCGGTCAGACCGTGCACACCGGGATAGAGCACGAAGCCCAGCCAGGCGCCGTCCGGGTCCCGTACCGGATAGGACACCGGCTCCTGCGACAGCATCGCCGCACGGTAGCGGTCCTCGTAGTCCGGATCGTGCAGCCAGGTGATCACCTGCCAGGGATAGTGGCCGAGCAATTCGTCCCGCCCGCAGCCCAGCAGCTCCACACAGCGCTGGTTGGCATAGGTGACCCGGCCGTCCTGGTCGAGCGAGAACAGCCCGTCGGGCAGCCGCTCGGCGGCCTCCGACGCGGTGACCCCGCCCGCCGCGTCGACGAGCGCTCCCACCAGGAGCCTGCCCGCCGACCCCGCCCGTACGACATGCCCCCACAGCTCCACCGGCCGGTAGCGGGGCCGGCCGTCCTCCGCGCTCTCGTCCACCACCCGGAAGTGCCGGGACCCGATCCGCAGACCCGCCCTCGCGTCGCTCCGGCACGTCCTCAGTTCGTGCATGTCGTCCGGGGACACCTGGGCCTCGATGTCCGCCATGGTGCCGCCGAAGTCCTTCCGGGGCAGCCCGAGCAGCGCCAGCGCCTCGTCGTCCGCCCACCACCGGTCACTGTCCAGATCCCACTCGACCATGCCGAGCCGCAGGGTGTGGGTCGGCTGGGTGGGCAGCCGCACGCTGACCGGCTGGTCGTCGTACTCGGTCTGGTACGCCACGGCTTCCGTGAGCGCCGACGTGCCGGTGTCCGTGTCCGTCGGGGCGGGAGAGGCGGCGGGAACGGGGGCACGCCGGACGAACTCGGTCAGGCGCTCCTCCACGCTCCGTCCCGCGTCGTGCAGCACGCGCGCCACCGTCGCCGCGCCCATCGGTTCCCGGGTCGCCGACCGCAGCACGGCCAGGACGCCGACGGTCTCCCCGCCCACCGTCACCGGCTGGTAGGCGGAGGCGAACGAATAGGGCAGCGCGGCGGTGAACTGCGGGAAGCGCAGCATCGTCGCCCGCTCGTCCGGCAGCCACAACCGCCCGCCCGAGCGGTACGCCTCGGCCATCGGCAGCGCCCCACCCACCGGAACCCGCCACCACGGCTTCAGCAGAGACCGGGGCACCCCGGCCACCACGCACAGCACCAGCGAACGCCGGTCGCGTGACCGCAGGTACACCAGGCCCCCGTACCCGCTGAGAGCCTCGACCGCCGTCACCACGGGCCGCGCGAGCACGTCCTCGATCCGCTCCGCGTCGCCGGCCCCGCCCGGTGCCGGACCGGTGCCGGGCCGGTCTCCCGGCCGCTCTCCGGCCGGTACGGCGGCTGCCTCTTCCATCTCGCGTCCTCCCGGTGCGGACGCACAGGACATCATTCGCTCCCCACCAGGATGTGCCATGCCCGGTGCTCCGGCGCGGCGGGAACGGCCCCGGGCCCGCCGCCAGGATGCCCGGCAGCAACCGGACACGCTGTGGACGCGCTCCGGGCGTGAACGGGATCTGCCCACCAGAGCGCAACCTTTGGGTGAACCAGGCCGTCTCACCCGATATCAGCAGGATGCAAACCCTGGGGGCATAAAACCATGCAGAACAGAACCATCTACGTGACCCTGGCGCTCGTGGGTGCCGCGCTGAGTACGGCGGTGGTCCCCGCCGTCGCCGCCACGGCCGCAGCTCGGACGGCGACAGTCCCGTCCGCGGCGTGTCCCACCGGCTGGGGCAGCCAGGCCAAGAGCGACACGGCCGGCACCGCCACGACCACACCGGTGCGCGATGTCAGGACCGGCCGCCACGACTGCTACGACCGGATGGTCGTCGACCTGCCGGGCGCGGGCGGCAGTGGCAGCGCCGGCGCCGTCGGGTACACGGTCCGGTACGTGGACCGGCTGCACCAGGACGGCTCCGGCGCCCACCTCCCGGTCGCCGGCGGCGCCATCCTCGAAGTGCGGGTCGCCGCCCCGTCCTACGACCCCGCGACCGGCGCGCCCACCTATCCGGCACGCGCGGGACAGCCGCTGCCGGGCGTGGACCCGGCCGGGTACCGCACCTTCAGGGACACCCGGTTCGCCGCCAGCTTCGAGGGCGACACCCAGATGGGGCTCGGCGTGCGCGCCCGGCTGCCGTTCCGGGTGCTGCAGCTCCAGGACCGTCTCGTCATCGACGTCGCCCACAGCTGGACGGGTGCCCGCTGAGTCACCGCACCGCACCGCACGGCCGGAGCGGACGCGCGGCAGGCTCGCAAGCCGTGCCTCCGCTCCGGTGCGGTCGGCGATTGTCAGTGGCCGATGCCACCCTGCCGGTATGGACGAGCTGGAGTTCATGCGCGGCCGGGTCTACGGGGCGGACCACGACGATCCGGGACCGCGCGACGGGCGGTTGTACGTGGAACTGGCCGGTGGGCCGCTGGACGGTCTGCTGCTGGACATCACCGACCGTTCCGAGGCGGAACTGTGCGGCGGTGTCGGGCTGCCCACCGAGATAGGCCGCTACGGCGCGGGCGGCCGTGCCCTGTACGTGCCCCGCGTCGGGCGCGGAAGTGTGTTCGATTGGAGGGGGGACGTTCCGTGAGGTGCGAGGTGCGAGGTGCGAGGTGCGAGGTGCGGAGGGAAAGCATGAGGCGTGTGCCGTAACTTCCTGGCTCGCGGGTACTGGACGGGGAGCGGGGCAGGTGTAAGGCAGGCGACGTCGTGGAGCACCGTCCGTTCGTGCGCCGGCCGGCGGTCGCGGGCGCAAGGAGGCGGTACGAGCCATGGGACTCCTCTCGGACAACGGCCACGTGCTGCGCGACCGGATCGGCGATGAGATCTTCTCCCGGGTGGCGGGACCGGACGGGCCCGCCACCCGGGCCCGCATCCACGACACGCCCGGCCCGCGCTGGTTCGGTCCCGAGCGCCCGGTCCGGCAGGTGCACGGGGACGCCTCGATGTTCACCGGCGGGCTGTCGGCGCTGCTGCTCCAGTCGCTCCACCCCCTGGCCATGGCCGCCGTCGCGGGGCACTCGGGGTTCCGCGGCGACCCCTGGGGGCGCCTCCAGCGGACCAGCACCTTCCTCGCCACGACCACCTACGGTCCGGCCGACAGCGCCCAGCGGGCCGTCGACCGGGTACGTGCCGTGCACGAGACCGTGCACGGCACCACTCCCGACGGTCAGGAGTACCGCGCTGCCGACCCCCATCTGCTGTGCTGGGTGCACATCGCGGAGGTCGACTCCTTTCTCCGTGCCCACCAGCGCTTCGGCGCCCGGCCGCTGGACGCCGCCGGCTGCGACGCGTACGTCGAGGACATGGCGCGCATCGCCACCGCCCTCGGCGTGCCCGACCCACCGGTGAACCGTGCCGAGCTCACCGATCGGCTGGCCGCCTACCGGAGCGAACTGCGCGCGACCCCCGAGGCACGCAGCACGGCGCGCTTCCTGCTGCTCAACCCGCCCGTGCCCGTCCTCGCGCGACTGCCCTACGGCGCCCTCGCTGCGGGCGCGGTGTCCCTGCTGCCGGTCTGGGCCTCGCGCGCCCTGTGGCTGCCCCGGGTGCCGCCCGCCGAGGACGTGCTCGTCCGCCCGCTCGGCACCGCCGTCACCGCTGTCATCCGCTGGGCCCTGGCGCCCGGCGAGCGCGCACGGCGCGGGCAGGAGGACCGACTGCCGGGACCGGGGCAGGGCCCTGCCGGTTGACACGCCCGACCGTGGGCACTCAGTGCTGGCCGACGTGAGGCGGGCTCACACGTCCGGCGCACTCGTGCGGCTGTTGGACCCGGGAGGTCGTCGTGGCGGTTCGTCATCGTCTGATCAAAACGCCTGCGCGGACCGTCTGGGAGGTCCTCGCGGACGGCAGTCGTCACGCGGACTGGGTGGTGGGGGCCCCGTCGTCCGAGCCCGTGCGGGGGCAGTGGCCACGGCTCGGGTCCGCGATCCACTACGAGTCCCGGATCGGGCCCCTCCGCCTGGCCGGTGAGACGGTCGTCCGTCGCTGCGAGCGTGGCGAGGCCCTGGAATTCGAAGCACGGGAGGGTCCGTTCGGCACGGCGCGGATCGCCGTCCGGCTGCGGCCCTGGGGGAACGAGTGCCTGGTGACCGTCGACGAGCATCCCCTGCGGGGCGCCGACGGCCGGCTGCGCCGTGCGGCCGCGAAGGCGTTGACCCGGATCCGCCACGGCGCCATGCTCGCCAGGCTGGCGAAGGTCTGCGAGGCCGACGCCGCCGAGTGGGAACGCCGCCGCCCGCTCGGCCAGGTGGTCGCGTCCGAGCCCGGCCGCGACGGCACCCGCGCCTGAGCCCGGGGCGCCCCTGGCGTCCGGACGCTCCGGTGCTTCGGCCGGCCGGGCCGGAGAGCGGGGCCCGGCCCCCGGGCTGACGGGCCGCCACCGCTCAGAGCGACGGCGGGGGTGATGACGGCGACGGTGTCGCGTCGTGCACAGCGCGGTGGGCAGCGCGTGCCAGCCGTGCGCCCCACGGGGGACGGGGCCCGGCGAAGGCGTGCGGCGTCTCACCGGGAGAGGGGGCGCGGACGGCGACGCACACCGCGTCGGTGGGAGTGCCCGAACAGTCGTGGCCGGCCTCCAGCAGGGCCTGCACCTTTGCCTCCGTCGAGGTGGCCACCGCGTTGACCGGGGCGGCGTCGGTGAGGGGCACCGGCAGGGCCACGGCGATGTTGATCGTGCCCGGCGCGTGTGCGCAGTCCGTGCCGCCCTCCCCGGCAGCCTTCGCGGCCTCGGGGGCCGCAGCCCAGCCCCGTACGTCGACGCCCGACGTGACGATCGCCTCCGCGCCCCCGTCGTGCGCGTGGGCGTACGACGCGACGTCGGCGGCCGTCGTCAGATCGACCCCGGGACCGAGCGCGCCCGCACCGGTGGCGAGGCCGGCGAGGTGCCGGCCGGGGTCGGTGCGGCGGTACCCGTGGGAGACCTGCGCGTTGGACCCAGGACCGCTCGCCGATGCCGCCGCCCAGGACCGCACTGCTGATCATCCGCATACCCGGCCCGGGGGCCCACAACAGGGCGTGCAGCGGTAAGCCGTCCTCGACACGGGTCAGGCGGCGCGGGCACAGCAGTCCGACGGAGGTGCGGGGCGGCGGGAGGACGGCGGTCACCGGGCGGAACTCCTCGAGCGGATCGGGGTCGGCCGATCGTATGCCTGGGGGCGACCGCCCCGCCCCCAGGAGGCCCGGTCAGCGCTCCGATTCCGTCCCCGGCGCCTCCGCCGGCCGTGGCCCCCGGAAGCAGGCGGTGACGGACTTGCCGTGCGGGCAGGGACGGGTCTCCCACTCGTCGGCCAGGGCGTCGACGAGAAGCATGCCGCGTCCGCCGGTGCCCTCCGTTCCCGGGCTGCGACGGGCCGGCAGCTCTGCCGAGGTGTCGTGGACGGAGATGTGCAGACAACGGTCGTCGCGGGACAGGGTCAACTGGGCGTTGCTGTGGGCATGCCGGTGTGCGTTGGTGACCAGTTCCGACACGGTCAGCAGCACGGCGTCCGCCGTCTCGGGCGCCGTGGTGGTCCAGCCCAGGGCATCGAGGTAGTCGCGGGCCCAGTCGCGCGCCGCCTTCACCTCCCCGCCCATCGGCAGGGTACGCGCCCAGCCCACCGCGCGCACCGACGATCCGTCCATGAGGGTCCTTCCTGATCACACCGGCGCGGCCCGGACCTTCCCGGACACCGGACCGCGCCGAAGGGCGGTGGAGCCGGTCAGCGGCGACCGCCGCGGAACTTGCCCAGCAGCCGCTGGGCCTGCGCCCGGCGCCGGGGATCGGCCGCGGCACGCCGCGCCTGCTCGCTCGCGCGCCGCCCCTGAGGGCTCTGGGCGAACCGCTTGATGCGCTCCACGATGCCGGCCATGAGAACTCCTTCCACGGGACCGCGCTCCGGGGGCCCGGTCGGCCGCCCGGAGATCACTCGTCGGTCTCCTGCTCGTCTTCGTCCTTGTCGGTCCTTCCTTCATCTACCCCCTGGAGACGGAGTCAGCCCTGCGGACGGCGGCAGAGACCTCACGTCTGCTTCAGCGGCTGGTACACCTCGGGCGCGATCCCGAACGTCCACGCCACCCCCTCCCGCGCGGTGCGCGTCGTCGGCGGCACCCGGAGCCAGTAGGTACGGTGGGTGCCGTCGGGCTCCGGGGTGGAGTTGACGACCTCCACCATCACGACCGCCTCGTCGCCGTCGAGTTCGACCCGCCAGAGGGCGCCCGTCTCGTCCCGGTGGACGGGCTGCGCCCCGGAATCGGCCAGGTAGCGGTCGTAGCCGTAGTACTCGAGCATCACCCGGCGCAGCTCGGCGTTCTCCTCGGCCCGGATCCGCTCCGGCGTGAGGGTGCGCAGTTCCTCCAGGAAGGCACGCTCCACCGGCATGCCGCGCCAGGCGCACAGGGCGAACCCGTCGGGGAACTCCAGTGCCGGGCCGTCCCCGTGGTCCAGTCGGCCCGCCTCGTCACGGTGCAGGGCGACCGGCCGCTCGCACACCACCACCACCTTCTCGAACGGCCACCACCAGCCGGCGCTGCGGCACACCTGGGCCGGACCGTCGAGCGGGGACGGGCCGTCGGCGTCCAGAGCGGCCAGCCACGGCGCGTCGTGCTGCCCGAGCAGCGCGTCCAGCAGGACCAGCCGTATCTCCGTACGGGCGCCCGCGTCGTCGGCCGCGAGATCGTCGAGCACCCCGGTGCGGATCCGGTCCACCAGAGCCTGCGTGGAGCCCCAGAGGGCACCACCGGTCGCCGACCAGTGGCGTGCCCAGCCCGTCGCGCCCAACCGGGCGTGCAGGCGCGCGCGTTCGGCGGCCCAGGGCGCGGTGCGCACCGCCTCGCGCACGCTCGCCCCGAAGTCCGTGCCCTGCCGCACCAGCGTCACGCCCTCGCGCGGCGAGCCGGCCCAGACCACCCGCTCCGGCTGCGGCAGCCCGGCCCGCCGGTAGGCCAGCCGGATGCCCTCCTCGGCGGCGGCCCGGTCGGCGCGCACCGCACTCGCGGCCCACGCCCGCCAGCGCCCCGGACCGCTCTCCGCGCGGTCCCCGCCCGACGCCGGTGCGGGGCCGCCGGCCACGGCCGCCACCCCGTTCGTCTGCTCCGTCGTCGTCATTCCCAACATCCCCTGTCCGCGCCGCTCGTCCGGTCCGTGCTTCCTGGCAGTGCCTGTCGTCCGTGCCGCTCAGTCGGCGACGATCCGTACCGAACCGGGGATGTACTCGCGCTGCCGGATCACGCGGTACCACCCCTTCGGCAGCTGGATCGTCGCGTGCTCCTCGTGCACCACCCGGCCGCCCTCGGGCAGATGCAGCAACAGCGGTCCGAAGGGGCCCGGCTCGCTCACCAGTTCTCCCTTGCCGACGACCGCGTGCGCATGCCCGGTGACCTCTCCCAGGGCCAGCACGAGCCGGCCCCGGACATCACGCGGCTCCTTGGGCGCGTCCGGGACGTGCGCGGGCACCGCCTCGTCGACGACGGGCACGATCAGCACGTCTCCCTGCCGGTACATGGATCTCCCCTCCACTCCGGCGCACGGTGCTCCGGAGTCCGTGCGAGGACCGTACGAGCCACCACTGACAGCCATAGTGACATCTGGGTCCCCGGTGGTCGTGACCCGATCACTGACTGACGTCCTGCTGGACTGTCTTCCGGTTGTTCTGTCCAACACGGCTTCGCGAGGCCCGCCGCCGGACGTTGTCAGTCGCTGTTGGTAGAACTGCTGCACGCACCGTCGAAGGGCCGCTCCCGGCCCGGGTTCTGTGACGGCGCCGGACCTCGTCCCCCCACTTGCCCCTCACCCGCGTCACACGTCAGGAGCGGCCCGCATGATCATCGGTGGCACTCTCGAGAAGCTGTACGGACTGCCCGTCTTCTCCTTCCCCGGACCGTCGGGGACGACGGCGGAGCTGCCCGACCCCGACGCCGTGGCCTGGCGGATCGCCACCAGCTCGTACGACGCCGAGGAGGCGTGGGAGGCGGTCTTCGCCCGGTTCTGCGCCCAGGTCGACACGACCAGGGTGAGGGCGCTGATCGTCGGCGCCTGGGAGGACGCGTACGACTCGGCCCCGTCCGAGGCCATCCAGGCGCTGCTGGCCGCGCGTGACCGCCTGCCCGCCCTGCGGTCGGTCTTCCTGGGGGACATCACCTCCGAGGAGTGCGAGATCTCCTGGATCAACCAGACCGACGTCACCCCCCTGCTGGCCGGCTTCCCCGCCCTGGAGGAGTTCGGGGTGCGGGGAGGCCAGGGCCTGGAGTTCCCCGCGCTGCGTCACGAGGCGCTGCGCTCGCTGACCATGGAGACCGGCGGTCTCCCGGTGGAGGTCGTCCGGGGCGTCGGGGCCAGTGAACTGCCCGCGCTGGAGCACCTCGACCTGTGGCTCGGCACCTCGTGGTACGGCGCGGACAGTGAGGCCGCCGACCTGGAGCCGATCCTGTCCGGAGACCGCTTCCCGCGCCTGCGCCACCTCGCTCTGCGCAACAGCGAGATCCAGGACGAGGTCGCCGCCGCCGTGGCGTCCGCCCCGGTGGTCGCCCGCCTCGACGTGCTCGACCTGTCCATGGGCACCCTCGGCGACGACGGCGCCGTGGCTCTCCTCGGCGGTCAGCCGCTGACACATCTGAAGAAGCTCGACCTGCACCACAACTACCTCAGCGAGCCTCTCCGGCAGCGCCTGAGCGAGACCTTCGCCGCCGCGGGCGTCGAGATCGACCTCGACCCGGACGACGCCGAGGCGGACGAGGACGAGGACGGCACCGCCCTCCGCTACGTGTCCGTCGGGGAGTGACGACCGCGTGATGCAGGCCCAGCCGTCCGCCCCGCCCGTGCGCTTCGCCGTCGTGGGCAACCCGGAGAACCGCAGGATCGCCCTCTTCGCCGAGGGCGTACGCGCGGCCGGCCTGCCCGCACCGCGCCTCGTGCCCTGGGCCGACGTCCTGCGTGCCGGCGGGGCGGACTTCGCGGCCGACGAGATCGTCCGGCTCGACTCGCCCGGCGAGAACCCGGAGGTCGACCGGCTGCTGCGGGACATCCAGGACCCCACGAGGGTCGAGGGCTCGGCACTCTGGTACGCGCGGTTCACCCGCGCGACGCGGGGGCTGCGGGGCGGCATCCGTCTCGACGACACCGACGACCTGGCCGTCCTGTTCGACAAGCGGCGCTGCCACGCGACCCTCGAGGCGGCGGGCGTCCCCGTACCCCGGTCGCCCACCTCCGGAGGGGACGCGGCACCTGTCCGGGGCTGGGACGACGTCCGAGCCCTCATGCGCGAACACCGGATGCCGAGGCTCTTCGTCAAGCCGGCACACGGCTCCTCGGCCTCCGGCGTTCTCGCCGTCGAATCGTCGGCCGCCGGCCGCGTCCGGGCCACCACCTCCGTCGAACTCACACCGGACAAAGTCCTGTTCAACTCCCTCAAGCTGCGCCGCTACGAACGGGAGCGGGACATCGCCGCGATCGTCGACACGCTGGCACCCGACGGACTGCATCTCGAGCGCTGGCTGCCCAAGGCCTCGCTGCGGGGACGCGTCACCGATCTGCGGATCGTGGTGGTGGCCGGCCGTGCGACCCACGCCGTGGTGCGCACCAGTACCTCACCACTGACCAACCTCCACCTCGGCGGAAGCCGCGGCGACCTGGACGCGGTCCGGGAGGCCGTACGGGCGGGAGGCGGCCGGTGGTCCGACGTCCTCGCCGTGTGCGAGCGGGCGGCGGCCTGCTTCCCCCGCACCCTGTGCGTGGGCGTCGACCTGCTCCCGGCCGTCGGCTGGCGCAGGTCCGCGGTCGGCGAGGTCAACGCCTTCGGCGATCTGCTGCCCCGCCTCACGGGCCTGCCGGGCAGCGGAGCGGAGGGCCTCGACACCTACGCGGCACAGATCGCCGCCGTCCTGCACCGCACCGGCACCGCGGACGCCCCGCAGCATCCGAACCACCGGCACCACGCGCAGCACCCGCATGATCCACACAGAACAGGAACCACCACCCATGCCCGCGCCTGACCCGACGCCCCCCGCGCCCGCACCGCGCGACCCGCAGGCCGCCGGACCCGCCACACCCCCGGCGCCCCGACAACCGGACCGGCACGAGCCCGACATGAGCGAGATCGTCGGCAGCCACGACATCCTGCTCGTCACGCTCGACACCCTCCGCCACGACGTCGCCGCCGAACTCGCCGCCACCGGCCGCACCCCGAACCTGGCCCGCGTGCTGCCCGGCGGCCGGTGGGAGGAGCGGCACGCCCCGGGAAGCTTCACCTACGCCTCGCACCAGGCGATCTTCGCCGGCTTCCTGCCGACGCCGGCCACCCCCGGCCCGCACCCCCGCCTGTTCGCGGCACGCTTCGCCGGCAGCGAGACCACGGCCGACGGCACCTTCGTGTACGAGACCCCGGACCTGGTGTCGGGCCTGGCGAAGGAGGGCTACCGCACGGTGTGCATCGGCGGTGTCGGCTTCTTCAACCAACGGGGCCCCCTCGGCTCGGTACTCCCCGGCATGTTCCAGGAGTCCCACTGGGAACCGGAGTTCGGCGTTGCCTCGCCCACCTCGTTCGAGGCCCAGGTGGCCCGTGCGGAAGAAGTCGTACGGGAACTTCCCGACGGGCAACGCCTGTTCCTCTTCGTCAACGTGGCCGCCCTGCACCAGCCGAACTGGTTCCACCTGCCCGGCGCCACCCGGGCCGACGGTGACACCCGCGCGACGCACGCCGCCGCCCTGGAGTACGTCGACCGGCACATCGGCCGCCTCTTCGCCGCCGCGAGCAGCAGGCGCCCCTGCTTCGCCGTCGTCTGCTCCGACCACGGCACCGCGTACGGCGACGACGGCTACACCGGCCACCGCATCGGCCACCCGTCCGTGTGGACCGTGCCCTACGCCCACTTCCACCTGGACCACACCCCCGCCGAGGCCGCCCGATGACCACCGTCACCAGCCCCCACCACCCCCGCACCGGCGGGACGCGCCCGGCGGGCCCGTACCAGAACTACGTCTACGCCTACCCGCACAAGACCGCCTACCGACGGCTCACCGACCGCCCGCTCCTGCGCGACCTGTGGGCCGCCGAACCCAAGGACGCCCTCTCCCTCTACCTGCACATCCCGTTCTGCGAGGTCCGTTGCGGCTTCTGCAACCTCTTCACCCGCATCGGAGCCCCCGACGGCCTCACCGGTGCCTACCTGGACGCCCTGGAACGGCAGGCGACCGCAGTGCGCGAGGCCCTGGGCGAGCAGGACGGCGTGCGGTTCGCCACCGCGGCCTTCGGCGGAGGCACCCCCACCTTCCTCACCGCCGCCGAACTCGAGCGGCTCTGCGGCATCGCCGAACACCGCATGGGCGCCGACCTGCGGGGTGTCCCCCTCTCCGTGGAGGCCTCGCCCGCCACGGCCACCGCCGACCGGCTCGAGGTCCTCTCGGCGCGCGGCACCACCCGACTGAGCCTCGGTGTCCAGAGCTTCGACGACGCCGAGGCCCGCGCCGCCGTACGGCCGCAGCGCCGCGCCGACGTCGAGGCGGCCCTCGGCCGCGTCCGCGACGCCCGCATCCCCGTCCTCAACATCGACCTGATCTACGGCATCGACGGCCAGACCGGGCGGACCTGGCTGCGTTCCCTGGACGCCGCCCTGGCCTGGCAGCCCGAGGAGCTCTACCTCTACCCGCTCTACATACGCCCCCTGACCGGTCTGGGCCGCCGCGCACCGGACACCGATCCGGCCTGGGACGAGCAGCGGCTGCGCCTGTACCGGCTGGGCCGCGACCACCTCCTGGCCCACGGCTACACCCAGCAGTCCATGCGCATGTTCCGTCGCGCGGACGCCCCGCCACAGGGAGCCGACGACTACGCCTGCCAGACCGACGGCATGATCGGCCTCGGCTGCGGCGCCCGCTCGTACACCACCGGCCTGCACTACTCCTTCGACTACGCCGTCGGCATGCACGAGATCCGCGGCATCATCGACGACTACGTCCGGCGCCCGGCCGCAGACCTGGCCCGAGCCGAGTACGGCCGGGCGATCGGTACCGACGAGGCCCGTCGCCGTCACCTCATCCAGTCACTGCTCCAGGCGGACGGCCTCGACACCGCCGACTACCGGGCCCGGTTCGACAGCACGCCCCAGGACGACTTCGGCGCCGAACTGTCCCGGTTCGCCGACCGCGGCTGGCTGGCGGACGGCAGCCCGCGCGCCCCGCTGCTGCGGCTGACCCCGGAAGGGCTCGCCCACTCCGACGCCATCGGGCCGGAGCTGTTCTCCCCGGCCGTCCGGACCGCCATGGCCGCCTACGAGCGGAAGTGAGACCCGTCCCGTGAACCGCTCCGCGCCCAGCCCTCCGAACGTCCCCATGGACCTGACCGTGCTCTATCGCGGTCCGCTCGCCTCGTGCGACTACGACTGCCCGTACTGCCCCTTCGCCAAGCGCCGCGACAGCCGGGAGCAACTGCGCGCCGACCGCGCCGCCCTGGAACGGTTCACCCACTGGGCCACCGAGCAGACCGGCGACCGCCTCTCCCTCCTCTTCACCCCCTGGGGCGAGGGCCTGGTCCGTTCCTGGTACCGGCGCGCCCTGACCGAACTCTCCCACCGGCCGCACATCCGCCGGGTCGTCATCCAGACCAACCTCAGCTGCCGTACCGACTGGCTCGCCGACGCCGACCTCGGCACCCTCGCCCTGTGGTGCACCTACCACCCCGGGCAGACCCCGTACGACCGCTTCCTGGCCAAGAGCCACGAACTGGCCCGCCTCGGTGTCCGGTTCAGCGTCGGCGTCGTCGGCCTGTCCGAACACCTGGAGGCGGCCCGGCGGCTGCGTGCCGAGCTGCCGGAGCAGGTGTACCTGTGGGTCAACGCCGCCGAGGGCCGTACGTACGACGACGCCGAGGCGGACGTGTGGACGGCACTGGATCCGTTGTTCGGCTACAGCCGTCGCCCGCACGCCAGCGCGGGCCTGCCCTGCCGTACCGGGGAGTCCGTGATCTCCGTCGACGGCGAAGGCACGGTCCGCCGCTGCCACTTCGTCCGCACCGAACTGGGCAACCTCTACGACGGCAGCTACCGGCAGGCACTGGCCCCACGCGCCTGCCCCCTCACCAGCTGCGACTGTCACATCGGATACGTCCACCTCGAGACGCTGCCGCTGTACGACGTGTTCGCGGGCGGTGTCCTGGAGCGCGTCCCGGCGCCGCCCGCTCGACGTGAATCGGACGACGGAACGGGTTTGCCGCGGGACTCAGCGGCAAGTCGGTGTCCATGAGTGAACAGAACAAGAGCCCGAACCAGAAGACCACCTCTCCCCGGAACGCCGCGGCCAGGGCCCAGAACGCCACGGAGAAGGCGACCGCTCCCGCCGAGCGGGCGGCAGGCGGCGCCGCCACCAAGATGAATGACGCGGCGTCAGTGGCCAAGTCGGGCGCCGAGCGCGCGGCCGGAGTGGCGAACGGCGCCGTGCAGAACGCGGCCAAGGGCGTCGAGGCGGGCCGCAAGGCGGTCGTCGCCACCTCGGGTCAGGTCGCCGCGACCGCGGTGACCGCCTGGACGGTCCTCTCGAACCGCAAGCTCGTCGCCGCCGGTGTCGGAGCCGGCCTGACCGTACTGAGTGCCGCGTCCTACGCGGTGGGCCGCCGCACGGAACGCCACACCCACGGTCCTCTCACACGGATGACCGGCGGACGCATCTGACCCGGGGCGGGACGGGGTGGGCGGTTCCACTCGCGCGGTGCGGCCTCGAAGAGGAAAGATGTGTCCGCAAGCGCAGAATCAACCCCTGCCAAGGAGTGGGCACATGCAGCACGAGCGAGCGGGCGGTCCGGCCGGTCCCGAGGATCTCGTCGACGTCGCCCGGCTGGTCACGGCGTACTACGCGGTGCACCCGGACCCGCAGGACGCGGGGCAGCGCGTCGCGTTCGGTACGTCCGGGCACCGTGGCTCGTCCCTGGCGGGCGCGTTCAACGAGGACCACATCGCCGCGACCAGCCAGGCCATCTGCGAGTACCGAGCGGAACAGGGCACCGACGGCCCGCTCTACCTGGGTGCCGACACCCACGCGCTCTCCGAGCCGGCCAGGGTGACCGCCCTGGAGGTGTTCGCCGCCAACGGTGTCACGGTGCTCATCGACAGTGCCGACGGCTACACGCCGACCCCCGCGGTCTCGCACGCGATCCTCACCCACAACCGCGGCCGCACCACCGGCCTCGCGGACGGCGTCGTCGTCACCCCGTCCCACAACCCGCCCGCCGACGGAGGCTTCAAGTACAACCCGCCCAGCGGCGGCCCCGCCGGTTCCGAGGCGACCACCTGGATCCAGGACCGTGCGAACGCCCTGATCCGTGACGGTCTCAAGGGTGTCCGGCGTATTTCCTACGCCCGTGCCCTCGCCGCCCCCGGCACCGGTCGCCACGACTTCCTCGGGACCTATGTCGCCGACCTGCCGGGGGTGCTGGACCTGGACGCGATCCGCACGGCCGGCATCCGCATCGGGGCCGACCCGCTGGGCGGGGCGTCCGTCGCCTACTGGGGCCGTATCGCCGAGCAGTACGGCATCGACCTCACCGTGGTCAACCCCCTCACCGATCCCACCTGGCGGTTCATGACCCTGGACTGGGACGGCAGGATCCGCATGGACTGCTCGTCGCCGCACGCCATGGCCTCCCTCATCGCGCAGCGGGACCGTTTCGACCTGGCCACCGGCAACGACGCGGACGCCGACCGGCACGGCATCGTCACTCCGGACGCCGGCCTGATGAACCCCAACCACTACCTCGCCACAGCCATCCAGTACCTCTACGCGCACCGCGAGCAGTGGCCGGCCGCGGCCGGCGTGGGCAAGACACTGGTGTCGTCCGCGATGATCGACCGGGTCGCCGCCGACCTGAAGCGCGAACTGGTCGAGGTGCCCGTCGGCTTCAAGTGGTTCGTCGACGGGCTGGCGGACGGCACCCTCGGCTTCGGCGGTGAGGAGTCCGCCGGCGCCTCCTTCCTGCGCCGCGACGGCTCGGTGTGGACCACCGACAAGGACGGCATCCTCCTGGCGCTGCTCGCCTCCGAGATCACCGCGGTCACGGGGAAGACACCCTCCGAGCACTACGCCGCGCTCACCGCCCGCTTCGGCGAGCCCGCCTATGAACGGATCGACGCCCCGGCGACCCGGGACGAGAAGGCCCGCCTGGCCAAGCTCTCGCCCGCGCAGGTCGCCGCCGACACCCTCGCCGGGGAGGCGGTCACCGCGGTGCTCACCGAGGCCCCCGGCAACGGCGCGTCCATCGGCGGCATCAAGGTGACCACGGCCAACGCCTGGTTCGCGGCCCGCCCCTCGGGCACGGAGGACGTGTACAAGATCTACGCCGAGTCCTTCCAGGGACCGGGCCACCTCCGAAGGGTGCAGGAGGAGGCCAAGGCGGTGGTGCTGTCGGCGCTGGGCGGCTGAAGGGTTCCGCGCCGCGCGGTGTGCGGGGGCCGGCGGTGCGTCAGCCGGCCTGCACCGCCGACGTGGCCGGGGGCGGGGAGGCGAGGCCGGACGGAACGGACGTCGCCGTGGGCAGTTCCGCGGGGACGTCCTCCGACTGCTGCAGCACCGTGCTCCCGGGCCCCTGGTCCGGGGTGCCCGCGCCGGTGGACAGCTGGGACCACGCGCCCAGGACCAGCGCGATCGCGGCAGCCGTGCCGATCACCCGGCAGACACGGCGCGCTCTGGCCCGCCTGTCGAGGTCCCGCCACGGCCGGGCCCTCCCACGGGTCGTCGGGGTACCAGAGGTCACCGACGGCGTCCGTACTGCCGGCCCCCGGCCCCGCCGTGCGTCCGCGGGCCGGCCGCGGCTGCCACCCCGACGCCCGCTGCAGGGCGGAGGGTTCGACGGGGGCGGTGGCGCGGATGGCGCGTTCGTTGTCCGTGAGGAACCGCTGCCAGACCTCGTCGGGTACCGACGGCGTCCCGTCCCTGTCCTCCGGCGTCTCGCCGTCAGGTCGCTGCGCGGTCACGTCCGTCCGTTCCTCTCCGGTGCGGGAGCCCGCCGACGACACCACGGCTCACCCGCACCAGGATCCCGGACAGGATCATCCCACAGCGCGAGATCGTCGGGCCAGGGGCCAGGGGCCAGGGGCCAGGGGCCAGGGGCCAGGGGCCAGGGGCCCGGCGCCCCGGACGCGGATCGTCCGGACCGGTGGGACTCGATTGCACAGATGTCCGAGGCGATGGCCGGAACACGCCGGCGACCGTTGCATAGCCTAACGGCGGGGGAGGGGCGTCCAAGGAGGAATCGGACGGCTCTCGAGTGCCTCGCCGCCGCTGGGGCAGGTCATGACCGACGAGAAGCCGCCATCGAGCCGGACCGCGTTGTGCTGGATACCGGTCGCGGTGATGCCGGCGGTTGAGCCGCCGCTCGCAGGCGTACGGGCCGGGCGGGGTGAGGTACAAAGGATCCATGCCGGAGCGTGGGGTTCCCGCCGGGACGGGTGACGACGTCGATGCCGTCACCCGTGCGGTCCTGACCGCCTCACGTCTGCTCGTGGAGGTCTCCGCACGGTCCCTGGGCGCGGTCGAGGACCGGGTGACCCAGCCGCAGTTCCGCATGCTGGTGGTGCTGTCGACCCGCGGCGACACCACGCTGGTCGCCCTCGCCGAGCTGCTCCACGTCGCCCCGTCCACCGCGATGCGCATGATCGACCGGTTGATCGCGGCCGGACTCGCCGTACGGCGGACCAATCCGGCCAACCGCCGCGAGACGCTGCTGCGGCTGACCGACGAGGGCCGGCGGATCGTCGCGGACGTCACCGCGCGGCGCCGCGCCGAGATCGCCGGGATCGTCGGACGACTCGCCCCCGAGGAACGGGCGGCGCTCGTCGGGGCGCTCACCGCGTTCAACGAGGCCGGCGGCGAGCCACCGGCTCCGGACGATCCCGAGGGACCGGGGGCGCGACTCCCGGGCGACCCACGGCTCCGCCCGCCGGGCCCGCCTGCCGAGGACGGAGGCGCCCAGCGGGAGCGACCCGGCCGATGAGCGTTGTCGCCGAAACGCCGACCACGCTCGGGTCCAGCAGGATCGGGCCGGACGAGACCGGCCCGATCCTCACGGACCGGCTCGCCGCGCTGCAGGCAGCTTGACCGTGCGGGAGCGGACGGCCGGGCCTCAAATATGCATGCTAAATTCCTATTTGAGAGGCTCCCGCGCACAGGACGCACAGGACGGTGACATCCGATGACGGCAGACGGCGGCGACCCCACCCCCGATTACGACGACGACCCGCTGCCCCGGACGCTGTGCGACACGACCGTGCTGGCGGCCCTCGAGGACGCGCCGGCCGGCGCCCTGTGGCGGCTGGCGGAGTCCGGCCGGCAACTCGACGCCAACGTCGTCCGCATCCCGCCCGGCCGACAGGTCGACGCGCACCGCGAGCCCGACCTCGACGTCCTTCTCCTCGTCCTGGCCGGCGAAGGCTCACTGACCGCACCCGACGGCACGCAGCTCTTGCGCGCGGGCACTCTGACCTGGCTCCCGCACGGCTCCACGCGCGCACTCGCCGCCGGCGCCCAGGGACTGACCTACCTGACCGTGCACCGCCGCCGCCCCGGTATGCGGATCAAGCCGTCCGGCACGGCGGCGCCTTCGGCCGGTCGGCCTCAGCGGCAGTGACCGGACGCATCTTTCGTCCAGAAGGTGAAACCCGAGCCAACAAAGTGATAACAGCAGACAACTTATGAACGCTTTGAGCGGTCTAGTCCGCCATGAAGATCTCTTTCCTGATCCACAACGCCTATGGCATCGGAGGCACGATCACCACCACGTTCAACCTCGCCGCCGCGCTGGCCGAACGGCACGACGTGGAGATCGTCTCCGTGCTGCGGCACCGGGAGCACCCGAACCTCACCCCGCACCCCGATGTGAGGTTCCGGCACCTGGTGGACCTCAGGCAGGAGAAGGAGGACCCCCGGCACCGGAGACCGGCCAAGGTCTTCCCCTCGGCCGAGTACCGCTACCACCAGTACAGCGAGCTGACGGACCAGCGGATCGCCGCGTGCCTGGGGTCCACCGACGCCGACGTGGTCATCGGGACCCGGCCGGGACTCAACGTGCACCTCGCACTCCAGGCCCCGGAGCACGTCGCACGGGTCGGCCAGGAGCACCTCACCCTGGACAACCACCCGCCCCGGCTGCGCACCGCGCTGCGCCGGGCCTACCGCCGTCTCGACGTGCTCACCACCGTCACCGAGGCGGACGCCGACTCCTACCGGCGCAAGATGCGGCTGCCCGGCGTACGGGTGGAAGCCCTGCCGAACAGCGTCCCCGACCCCGTCCTGCCCGCCGCCGACGGCACCGCCAAGGTGGTCGTCACGGCCGGCCGGCTGGTCCCCGTCAAGCGCTACGACCTGATCATCCGGGCGTTCGCCCGGGTCGCCGCCGCCCACCCCGACTGGCAGCTGCGCATCTACGGCAAGGGCGAGGAACAGGCCGCGCTGCGCCGCCTGATCGAGTCGCTCGGCCTGTGGAACAACGTCTTCCTCATGGGCGCGGCGACCCCGATGGAGGCTGAGTGGGTCAAGGGGTCCATCGGGGTCGCCGCGTCCAACTTCGAGCCGTTCGGCATGACCATCGTCGAGGCGATGCGCTGCGGACTGCCCGTGGTGAGCACCGACTGCCCCTACGGACCCGGCGAGATCATCAAGGACGGCGTCGACGGCCGGCTGGTGCCCGTCGGTGACGCCGACGCCCTCGGCGCGGCCCTGCTGGAACTCGTCGGTGACGACGAACGCCGCCGTCGCATGGGCAGGGCGGCCCTCGAGAACGCCCGCCGCTACGCCCCCGGGCCCGTCGTGGCGCGGGCGGAGCGCCTCGCCGGGCAGGCCGTGGCGGCCAGAAGCACCGGCGGGTGCTCCGCGCCGGGGGAGGGCCGGGCCCACCGGGCCCTGTCCGGCCAGGGCCACGCCGCCGCCGACCTCGCCCTCGCCGCCGCCTCCGAGGCGCTGCGCACCCTCCGGAAGGGACGCCGATGAGCACCGCCGCACAGGACACGGGCGCACCGCGCGCCCACTGCACGGTCGACGCCGACGGCCGGACGACCTTCCGCATCGCGCTCCGTCCGGCCGGGCGCCCCCGGCTGGCCCTGGTGCCGAGACCGAAGAAGAACGCGCCGGAACAGCCGACGCACCTCCTCGACCTCGAACCCCACGGCGACGACGGCGACCTGGGCGCGGTGCTCGAACCGCTGCCCGCCCTCGCCGAGGGCCGCTGGGACGCGTACCTGATGAGGGAGAGGGACGCGGTGCGGGAACGGCTGCGCCCCGGCCTGCGGGACCTGCGCGCCCTCGTCGGCGGAAGCCTGCGCGAGTGGCCGACCCCGGTGGCCGTCCGGGTGCCCTACGCCACGAAGGACGGGTTCCTCGCGGTCCGGGCCTGGCTGCGCACCGCCCACGCCGAGGCAGGCCGCCTCGACCTCGCGGACGGCGCGATGACGGTCCACGCGCGCCTGCACGGCGCCGAACTCTCCGACGACGCCACCGTGTTGCTCCGGCTGCGCAGCGACAGGGATACCACGCGCTCCTTCCCGCTGCGGACCGAGGGCGGCGCCTTCTCCTTCACCGCGCCTTTGGGGGAACTGTCCGGCGGGGTGCCCGGCGACCAGGTCTGGGACGCCTTCCTGCGGCCCGCAGCCGACGCCCCACTGGTCCGGATCGGCCGATTCCTCGACGACGTGGCCGACCGCAAGACGGTGTGCGTGTACCCGGCGCTCACCGTCGGCGAAGCCGTCGTGCGTCCGTACTACACCGTCGACAACGACCTCGCCGTCGAGGTGAACACCGTGCACTGAACCGGCCACCGTCCACCCTCGTCCGTCCAGGTGGTGACGGACGAGGAGCAGAGGCCCCCTGCGGGAGATCCCGGTGGGCGGCGGTTACGCGGGGCGGACGACGCGTCCCACTCCGTGGTGCACCACCTCGCCGACCGGCCCGTCGACGAGCGCGGCCTGCTGGTGGTCCGGCCGATCCGCGGCTCGGCACCGAAAGGACGCCGGCTCCGGGCGCGTGGGCGGCCGGGGGACACCGCCGTGCCCGACCCGGCGTCCCGGGGGTGCGGACGGTGCCGGACGCCCAGCGTGCCGCGCGGCAGGGCAGGCCGCCCGCGAAGAACCTCGTCGCCGGTCTGCGCGGACACCGGGTGCGCCCGTACCGGCACAGCAGCCTCGGATCGGTGGCCCCCCGGGACCGGGCCGGAGCGTCTTCGCGTACAAAAACACGTCGTCGATCGACGGCGCGGGCCAACCGGCCATCTGCTTCGGGGCGACGCATGGTGATGCTGTCCGAACACGGGCTGTACCCCGTCGGCCCCGGCCGCTGCCTCTGGTCTCGGCCGGTGTCCCGCCCTTCACGGTACGGGCCCTCCTCGGCCCGGAGGCGCAGAACCCCGAAGTGCTCTGCTTCTCCGGGGTGACGGCCGGGCAGGACGCTGTTGGTCTTCGACGCACTGCTCAGTGCTTCCGGCACGGCGGGCTGACCGCCGGCGTCGTGAAGCGACCGCTCACGGAAGGAGTTCTGCCCCCACCATGACCGAGCACACGCCCGGCCCCGCCCTCCGCCCCCGCGCCGCCCTGGCCATGCGCTCCGACGTCGCCTCGGCCGTCCTCGACGCCGGGTCGCACGCCGTCCTCGCCACGCTGTGCGATCCAACGCCCCTGCCCGTACTGGACGACTTCAGCACGCCCCGGGCGCGCGCCGTCCTCGCCGACGTCGACCTGCTGGTCACCGGCTGGGGCTGCCCGCCGCTGGACGCCGGGGTCCTGCGGGCGGCCCCCCGCCTGCGCGCCGTCGTGCACGCCGCGGGCAGCGTACGCGCCCATGTCACCGACGCCTGCTGGGAGCGCGGCATCGAGGTCTCCTCCGCCGCCGCGGCCAACGCGGTGCCGGTCGCCGAGTACACCCTCGCCATGATCCTGCTCACCGGCAAGCGGGTCCTGGAGAGCGCACGCGACTACCGCACCGCCCGCGCCCGGTCCGACTGGCTGCGCCCCGACCCCTCCACCGGCAACCACCGGCGCACCGTGGGCATCCTGTCCGCCTCCCTCACCGGCCGCCGCGTCATCGAACTGCTACGCCCGCACGACCTCGACGTCCTCCTCCACGATCCGTACGTCGACGACCGCGACGCCGCCGGACTCGGCGTGCGCCGAGTGGAGTTGGCGGAACTGTTCCGGCACTCCGACACGGTCAGCGTGCACACCCCGCTGCTGCCCGGGACCCGGGGCCTGGTCGGTCGCGAACTGATCGACTCCATGCGGCCCGGCGCCGTGCTCGTCAACACGGCCCGCGGCGCCGTCGTCGACCAGGACGCGCTCACCGACGCGGCGCTCGCCGGGCGTATCCGTGCCGTGCTCGACGTCACCGAACCCGACGTCCTGCCGCCCGGACACCCCTTGTGGAGTTGCGAGAACGTCCTGCTCACCCCCCACCTCGCCGGCTCCCAGGGCAACGAGCTGCGCCGCCTGGCCGATCTCGCACTCGCAGAGATCGCCCGCTGGGCCGCCGGCGACGGCTTCCTCCATCCCGTACGACGCGAAAGGCTGGCCTTCCTCGCATGAGCACCCCCTTCGAACCGCTCCCGGAGAACCGCGACCTGAGCCCGTACACCGGTTACACCCGCGCCCACTGGGAGGCCGCCGCGGACGGCCTCCTCACCGCGGCCTGGCGCTGGAGCACCCCCGGCCACGCCCTGCTGGACCTGCCGGGACGGCCCTCCCGCTCGGGCGTGCGCTCCGACGGCCTCGAGGGGTACGCGAGGACGTTCCTCGCCGCCGCCTTCCGCGTGGCCGGCGCGGACGGGGAGGACCCCCACGGGTGGCTCGAGCGCTACGCGAGCGGACTCGCCGCCGGCACCCGCACCCCGGGCCGTGACGACACCGAGTCCTGGCCGCTGATCCTCGACTTCACGGTGCAGGGCCAGCCCATGGTCGAGTCGGCGTCGGTCGCCCTCGGGCTGCGCCTGACCGCCCCCTGGCTGTGGAACAGCCTCGACCCCGGTGTGCAGGACCGTGCCGAGGAGTGGCTGCGGGGTGCTCTGCGGCACACCCCCGCGCCCAACAACTGGTACCTCTTCCCGTACGCCGTCGCAGGATTCCTGGAGTCCGTCGGCCGCGGTGACAGCGAGACGGCCGCGGCCCGGCGACGCGCGGTGGACCTCCTCGAGAGCTGGTACCAGGGGGACGGCTGGTACACCGACGGGGACGTGCGGGCCTTCGACCACTACAACGGCTGGGCCCTGCACCTCTACCCGGTTCTCGACGCCCATCTCTGTGGCGACGCGGACGCCCTGGCCCACTACGGCTCCCGGCTGCGCACCCATCTCGAGGGATTCGCCCTGATGTTCGGGGCGGACGGGGCTCCGATGCACTACGGGCGGTCGCTCACCTACCGCTTCGCGGCCGCCTCGGCCGTCGCGCTGGGCGCGGTGACCGGACACAGTCCGCTGACACCGGGAGCCTCGCGCCGTATCGCCGACGGCAGCCTGCGCCACTTCCTGGACCGGGGCGCGCTGACCGGCGACGGACTGCTGAGCCTCGGCTGGCACGGCCCGCACGACGCCGTGCTGCAGACCTACTCCGGCCCGGCGTCCCCGTACTGGGCGTCGAAGGCGTTCGTCGCGCTGCTCGCTCCCGCCGGCCACGCCCTCTGGACGGACCGCGAGGAGCCCGCGCCGGTGGAGGAGGGCGACCGGGTGCTCGCCCTTCCCGCACCAGGGCTGCTTCTGCAGACGACCCGTGCCGACGGAATCGCCCGCCTGCACAACCACGGCAGCCACCATGTGGGCCCGTACCGGGCGGAGTCGGCGGCCGAGGACGACCCGCACTACGGCCGCCAGGCCTACTCGACCCGCACCGGCCCGACCGCGACCGGGAACATCGCCGACAACCACCTGTCCGTGGTGGTCGGCGGCCGGTCCAGTGTGCGCTGCCGCGTCCACCCGCTGGGCGCCGGGCAGGGAGACGGGTGGGGCTGGGCGGCCTCCTGGCACCGGCCGGTGTTCGCCGACGGCCCGCCGATGGTGCCGGGTCTGCGGGTGGAGAGCGTCACGGTGGCCCTCGGCCGGCACGAACTGCGGGTGCACCGGGTGGTGGGGGCGCCGGCGGACTCCCTCGTCACGCACACAGGCTGGGCCACCGGCCCCGACGAGCCGCTGGACTCGTCCCTGCACGGTCTGCACGGCTGGGACGCTCCCACCGCGGACCCGGTCCGCGCTCCTCAGGGGACGGCCTTCACCCGCTGGGCCCTGGTGCCCCGGCTCACGGGCCGGTCCGACGGCACGTCCGTGCATGTCAGCCTGGCGAGTCTGACCGCCGAACCCGGCCCGCGGCCCCTGTCGGAGGCGGTCCGGGAGGTCCGGGTGGACGAGGGGGACACGGTCGAGGTCGTGTGGGACGGCAACGGATTCCGCACCCGGATCTCGTTCGACCCGGTGGAGGTCGGCCACACGGACCAGTGACCGGGGGCGGGCTTCGGGTCCGTGTCGAGTCGGTGCAGGGCGGGGGCGTCGTCCGGGAGGGCGGCGCCCCCGCCGCGTCCGGACCGGGCCGTGGTTTGACGGCGGACGTTGGGTCCATGCCGCTTACCCGTGGGGCGGAGGGCCGGAACCCCCCGGGAGCCGCAACAAATCGACCGGCATACGCAAAAGGCGTACGACCGGTCGGCATTCCGTCGCAGGTGCCCTTTGCCCGCCCGGACGCCCAGCTGCCCCGCCGTCCGTCCCGGCACCTCGGCCGGCTCCGTCTGCTCCGCCCGTACGTCCCGCCCACGCCCCAGCACCCGCCGTGGAACGAGGACTTCATGAGGCGGAAGCGATTCGGCCCCGGACGATCACCGGCCTGCTCCTGTCCGGCCCGGTCACCGTCGGCGTCCACCCCGTACCGGCCGCCGCCGCGGCACCTGCCGTCCGCGGGCCCGACCCGGCGCTCGGCGAAAGCGTCACAGCCGGTGGCTTTCACCCCGGCCGTCCCGTCACCAACGCGACCGACGGAAGTCAGCGGACCTCCCCCGGGGGCCCGGCGGGTTCTTCCCGTGGCCCGGGGTCCCCGCCGACGGGCTGGAGTCCACCGGCATGCGGATCCGCAACCGCCGCCCGGACGGACCCGCCGGAATGCGCGAGCCCCCGTCCATCACGTCACAATGTGCGATGAAGTGAATACGCATCGTGACACGCCGGGCGGGGGCCGGGTCTCACACGGGCGGGCGCAGGTACGAGATCCTCCCCGAGGGTGGGGATCCGGCCCCCACAGAAGGAGAGCGGAACAGTGGCGGTTCACAGTGCGTCGGACTCGGTCGAGTCGGGCTCCTACGAGGACGAGCTGCCGGTCCGGCGCAGGCGCCCCGGCAAAGTCGTCGTCGCATGGCTGACCACGACCGATCACAAGACCATCGGCACGCTGTATCTCACGACATCGTTCGCGTTCTTCATCCTCGGCGGCATCCTCGCGCTGGTCATGCGCGCCGAACTGGCCCGCCCCGGTATCCAGATCGTGTCGAACGAGCAGTACAACCAGGCGTTCACCATGCACGGCACGCTCATGCTGCTGATGTTCGCGACCCCGCTGTTCATCGGCTTCGCGAACTGGATCATGCCGCTCCAGATCGGCGCGCCCGACGTCGCCTTCCCGCGGCTGAACATGTTCTCCTACTGGCTGTTCCTGTTCGGCTCACTGATCGTGATCAGTGGTCTCCTCACTCCGAACGGTGCGGCCAGCTTCGGCTGGACCGCCTACACCCCGCTGTCGGACTCGGTCCGCACGCCTGGGCTCGGCGGTGATCTGTGGGTCATGGGCCTGGCGTTCTCCGGCTTCGGCACGATCCTCGGCTCGGTCAACTTCCTCACCACGATCATCTGCATGCGCGCTCCCGGCATGACGATGTTCCGCATGCCGATCTTCACCTGGAACGTGCTGCTGACCGGTGTGCTGGTCCTGCTCGCCTTCCCGGTGCTCGCGGCGGCGCTGCTGGCCCTGGAGGCCGACCGCAAGTTCGGGGCGCACATCTTCGACCCGGCCAACGGCGGGCCGCTGCTCTGGCAGCACCTGTTCTGGTTCTTCGGCCACCCCGAGGTGTACATCATCGCGCTGCCGTTCTTCGGCATCGTCTCCGAGATCATCCCGGTCTTCTCCCGCAAGCCGATCTTCGGCTACCTGGGACTGATCGGCGCGACCATCGCGATCGCGGGCCTGTCGGCGACGGTGTGGGCACATCACATGTTCGCCACCGGGGGAGTACTGCTGCCGTTCTTCTCCTTCATGACCTTCCTGATCGCGATCCCCACCGGGGTGAAGTTCTTCAACTGGATCGGCACCATGTGGAAGGGATCGCTGAGCTTCGAGACACCGATGCTCTGGGTCGCCGGATTTCTGGTGACCTTCCTCTTCGGCGGCCTGACGGGTGTCGTCCTGGCCTCGCCGCCGCTGGACTTCCACGTCACCGACTCGTACTTCGTGGTGGCGCACTTCCACTACGTGGTGTTCGGCACGGTCGTCTTCGCGATGTTCGCCGGCTTCCACTTCTGGTGGCCGAAGTTCACCGGCAAGATGCTCGACGAACGACTCGGGAAAATCACCTTCTGGACGCTGTTCACCGGCTTCCACGGCACCTTCCTGGTCCAGCACTGGCTGGGTGCCGAGGGCATGCCCCGCCGGTATGTGGACTACCTGGCGGCCGACGGCTTCACCGCGCTGAACACGGTCTCGACCATCGCGTCGTTCCTGCTCGGCATGTCGATGCTGCCGTTCCTCTACAACATCTGGAAGACGGCCAAGTACGGCAGGAAAATCGAGGTCGACGACCCGTGGGGCTACGGCCGTTCGCTCGAATGGGCGACGTCGTGCCCGCCGCCGCGGCACAACTTCCTCACCCTGCCGCGGATCCGCAGCGAATCCCCGGCGTTCGACCTGCACCACCCGGCGGTCGCGGCGTACGACCGGGAGGCCAACCGTCCCGAGCGTTCCGTGGTCCAGGCTCCCGGAGACCAGGCCTGACCGGTGCGACCCCGCAGCCCAGCGTGGAGGAACCTGTGAATCCGAGCCAGGACAGCACCCGCGGCCTCGACCAGCTCGAGGGGTACCTGCTGTGGGCGGCCGAAGTCGAGGACGCGCGGCGGCAGGCCGGCCGGTTCGCCGAGCAGTTGCCGTGGCTGACGACCGCGCAGTGCGAGGAGGTGGAACGCGTCTACACCGCCGACCGCCTCGAGGTCTCCCGCGCGATACTGGTGCGGATCTGCGAGCGGGCGGCCGAGCTCCGCGGCGCTTACGAACACCGCTACCGACAGCTCCGGGCGCGGTGCGTGGCGGCCGCGCTCGTGGGCGTCGCGAGCGGGGCGGGCGCCGTCGTCCTCGCGTTCCTCCTCGAAGAATGACGGTCGGCCGCCCCGCCGGGGCCACCGGACGCCGGTGCTCCGGCGGGCAGATGGGGGACGTTGGACGGACTCGCGCGGGGAGCGCGACGTTTCGGCGAAGTCGAAGTCAGGCTGACCCCATGGCTTCATCGATCGAAGGCCCGCTCCGCGGGCGTCACCGCGCTCCGTCCCCGGGCGACCGGCGGTCCACCGCCCCGGTCCGGGGCGGCGGCCGGCTGCGGATGCGGGCCCTCGCCCTCCTGGCGGCGGCGCTCCTCACCGGCTGCGGAGCGGTCACCGGCAGCACGGCGCGGGACGCGTCCACCCCCGCGGTCCCCCGCACAGCGGTCCCCCCTACGGCGACTGCCCCGCCGGCAGCCGGAGGGCCGGGGAGGACAGCGGCAGGCGACCGGGCGGCGGGGAACGCGACGCCGGGCACCGGAGCCCCCGGCGTGGGAAGCACCTCCCAGGACCGGGCCGACACCGGGGCGCACCCCGAGACACCCGTCCCGTTCGGCGGCCTCGGCCCCCGGACGCTGGCGCTGATCCCCGAGAACGCCCGCCAGGCCGTCGTCGTCACCGGCAGGGGCCCGGACGCGAACCGCTCCGAGGCCGTGCTGTACCGGCGTACGGCCTCGGGCTGGAAGGCGGGTACGGCATGGCCCGCCCGCAACGCGCTCAACGGCTGGACCGACGATCACATGGCGGGCGATCTCCGCTCGCCCATCGGCGTATTCACCCTCAGCGACGCGGGGGGCCTGCTGCCCGACCCGGGCACCCGGCTGCCCTACGACGAGTCGCCCGGGTTCTCCATCGAGGGAACGGGCTTCGTGGGGGAGCCGCTTGCAGGGTCCTTCGACTACGTCGTGGCGATCGACTACAACCGCGTCCCGGGCACCTCCCCGCTCGACCGGACCCGCCCGCTCGGCGCCGACCGGGGCGGCGGCATCTGGCTGCACGTGGACCACGACGGGCCCACCCAGGGCTGCGTGAGCCTCGAGGAGGCGCACATGAGGCAACTCCTGCTGGCCCTCGACCCCGATCAACACCCGGTCGTCGTCATGGGAGACGCGGGGTCGCTGAGCAGGTGAACGCGATACGTGTGTTCGGTGCCGGCGGGCGCCGGCGAGGGCGTTCCGGCAGGCGGCCTCGTGCTCGACGAACGCGGTGGGGCCGGGGGAGAGGCGGTCCGGTGATCCGTAGCCCGTTCGGGTGGCGGTGACGGGCGGGTGCCGGTCAGGGCGCCGACGCGACCGCGCCGTCGCCGATGTTGGACGCATGGCCTCACCCGTCCCCCGGGTTCACCGCAGAAAGCGCTCGTCGTGGTGACCGCCGTCACCGGGGTCGTCGACGCCGTGGCGTTTCTCGGCCTGGGGCAGATCTTCACCGCCTTCATGACCGGCAACCTGCTCTTTCCCGGTTTCGCCCTTGCCGGGGGCGAGGGACTGGAGCCCTTTGGACCGGCCACGGCTCTGGCGGCCTTCATCGCAGGCGTGGTCGCCGGCAGTCGTCTGGGCGTGGCCCCGGCCGTCGAACGGTACCGGCGGTGGCTCCGCCGCCGCGGCGCTGACCGCGATCGGCCTGGGCACCGGCACCGGCCGGGAACAAGGGGCCCGGCACTGTGCGGTGACCGCTCTGACCGCTCTGACCGCGTTGGCCGTGGGAGTACGCAGCGCGACCATGTGGCGGCTCGGGGCGGGCCTGAACACGCCCCTGGTCACCGGCACCCTCATCACCTGGATCAGGACGTCGGCCCCGGGCGGCGGCACGGGCGGTGGTGGCCAGCGCTATCGCGCGGCCGCGCTGTCGGCGGTACCGGCCGGCGCCGCGATCGGCACTCTGCTGCTGCGGTTGAGCGTGACGGCGGCACCGCTGACCGCCGCCGCGGGTGTGCTCGGCGGCACCGGGGGCCACCTGCTCCGTCCGGCCCCGAGGCATCCGCCGGGCGCGTGAGCCGCGCTCCGGGCCGCCGCCATGGAACGCGGCCGGCCCAGGGGCCGTTACGGGGGCTCGTCCGTAGCGCGCCGCGTACTCCACTCTCCCGTGCTCCGGGCGTCCCAGTCCGGGTCGTCCGTGGCCCACCGTGCTCCGGCCTCCTCCAGCGGAGGCCGTCCCGAGGCGGTCTCGCCCGCGGTGAGGTGCTCCAGCACCTCGACCAGTTCCTGGCAGGCGCGTTCCACGGAACGCCGCGTGCTGCGCTGCTCGGTGATCAACGCCGACAGCAGCAGTGCGGTCAGGACCACGGCGCCGTTGAACGCCTGGAGGTTGATCAGGACCTCCTCGCGGGACAGCCTCTCGAAGGGGCCTACCCGATCGGTCGCCGCGATGGTGGCCATGACGGAGGCGAACATCGCGCACGCCATGCTGCCGGCGAGCTGGAACCGCAGGGCCGCCCAGATCAGCAGGGGGTAGACGAGGAACAGCACGCTCATGCCGATGCGGGTGGCCAGTGGCACCAGGGCGGCCGCGACGACCGTCAGCCCCAGGGCCTCCTTCCACCGTGACCAGCGCCACGGACCGCGCAGGCGGTGGAGCACGAGCAGGACCGGGGTGACGATGAGTACTCCCATCGCGTCCCCCACCCACCAGGCCAGCCACACCTCCCAGAAACCGGCCCCTGGCAGCTCACCGGTGGAGATGAGCAGCCCGGCGGCGACGGACGAGCTGACCAGCATCGCGGCGAGGGCGCCCAGGAACACCAGCGCGACCCCGTCCCGCAGGCGCGCGAGGTCGGTGCGGAATCCCACGGCGCGCAGCAGCAGACACCCGCACACGGGCGCGGCGGTGTTGCCCGCCAGGATGACGAACGAGCGCCACGTCAGTGAGGTGAGCGACAGGAGGACACCCAGGGCGCCGAGGGCGATTCCCGGCCAGTACCGCAGCCCGAAGACCAGCAGGGCGGCGACGGCCACGCCGGTGGGCGGCCAGATGGGCGAGACGACCGCGCCCTCGATGACCAGCTCCCGCGTCAGCCCCAGTCGTCCCGCCGCGTAATAGCAGGCGGCGATCGCCAGCGTCCGAAGTGTGTAGACGACCGATGTGCGCAGATCCTGGCTAGCCACCACACAAGCCATCAGACACCGGGCGCGCACCGTCGGCGAGGCGAGGGCCTGTGGCGAAACGGGGCGAGGGACGGCCGCGGCGCACGACGGGAGGAGGAGCGGAGCGGCGGCGCGCCGGGACGGGGGCGCGCCGCGGGCCTACGGACGGGTGCCCGGGCCGTCGCGCGAGATCACCAGGACGGCCGCGTCGTCGTCGTGGCCCACCTGCTCCGCCCCCTTGACCACGGCGGCGGCCAGCGCGTTCGCGTCCAGCCGGGCGACCGCAGCGATGCGCGCGAGCCGCACCACATGGTCCATCCCTTCGTCGAGCCGCATCGACGGACCCTCCACCACACCGTCCGTGAGCATCACGAACAGGCTGCCCGTGTCGAGCCGGTACCGGGTCACCGGGTAGGCCGACTCCGGCTGGATGCCCAGGGGAGGGCCGCCCTCGTCCCGCGTCACGCCGGACCAGCCGTCCGCCGTGGCCCACACGCACGGCAGGTGCCCGGCCCGAGCGCTCTCGATCACGCCGCTGGCCGGGTCGAGCCGTATGAAGGTGCAGGTGGCGAAGAGGTCCGAGCCCAGGGACAGCAGCAGGTCGTTGGTCATGGCGAGCAGCTCGCCCGGCTCACCGGTGACGGAGGCCAGTGCCCGCAGCCCCACCCTGACCTGTCCCATGAAAGCGGCCGCCTCGACGTTGTGCCCCTGGACGTCTCCGATGGACAGGCCGATGCGGCCGTCGGGCATCCTGAAGGCGTCGTACCAGTCGCCTCCCACATTGAGCCCCTGGTAGGCGGGTGCGTAACGCACGGCCAGCCGCACACCACCGACGACGGGGAGTTCCCGGGGCAGCATGCCACGCTGCAGGGCGACGGCGAGTTCCATCCGGGAGCGCTGCACCTCGGCCAGCGCGCGTGCCTGGGCCGTCAGCGCCCCGAGCCTGGCCAGCAGCTCGTCGCCGTCGTCCGTCGAGGCGGTAGGGGACATGGATCACTCACTCGGGCGAGGGCGGCGACGCTCGGTGGTCTCCCTTGGGATTGAGCTCTCATTGATTTCTTTATCGGATGATAATCAGAAATCAAATGAATGAGCCAGTTCCTGGGGGAGGGCACCGAAACGGTGCCCGAGGCGGCAGAGGCAGCGGTCGGCCTGCGTCGAGGTGCTGTGGGACGCCGGCGCGGCAGTATCCGGAGGGGAACCTGTTCCAGTGGCGGGACGGCGAGGGAGGAATCGTCGGATCTCTGTCTTTTCCGTGTGCTGACGCTCGTGCGGCATTCCTCGACGGAGGCGGAGGGAACAGGTTCTACCGCCGCTCGGCTGCCACGTCACGACCTGCCCGCAGGTGTCCAGGGCGCCGTCTCACCCGTTTAGGCTGTGCCCATGGAGCAGCGCGAGATCATGCAGCGGGGCGTCGGCATCCTCACCGAGGCCCTCGAAATGCGGCGGCAACTCCGGGAGAACCCGGACGCCGAGGTCACCAGGAGCGGAGCGGTCTCCGCGCTCCTCGAAGAGATGCTGCCGCACATCCAGTTGCCGCACGACGCCAGCCCTCGCGAGGTGGCGGAGATCGTCACCGAGAAGCTGGGGCCCGCCATCGTGCACATCACCTCCGCCCTCACCTTCGCCTTCGTGCAGCTCGCCGAAGTGCACGACGCCGGCCGCACCGACGTGTCCTCCTCGGACGTCCTGCGCTCCATCTCGCTGCGCTACGAACCCGGGACGGAGCGGTAGGCGTCACCGCGGTGGAGCGGCTGACCCCGCGGGTCACCGACGCGGAGGGGGCGCCGGCTCCGGCCGCGTCGACCGGGGGGCGACCTCGGGCCGGGGCACCGACGAAGCCGATCGCGGTGCCGTCGGAATCGCGGTGCACGGCCTCGCGGACGTCGTTCGAGTGGGTCCCCGGCGCACCGGCCGAAGCCCTCTCGCGGCGATCCGGGCGAGGCGGTCGCCGAAGTCGTCGGTGAGGGAGGCGTGCCCGGCGCGGCCGGTGTGCCCGGGCGAGTGCTCGACGGCCGCCGACCGGCGCTCCGCGAGCTCCCGGGCGGCCTCGGAGTCACCGGCCGCGCAGACCGGACGGGAGGCCGGCGGTCGTTCGTGCCAGGTCGGCGCCGCCGCGTAGCCGTCGACCGGCATGCCGGCGGGAGTCCGAGGGTCACGCGGTCATGCCAAGGGCTTCCGCGTCAGGGCAGGGGCCGTCCTGGGCCCGGGCGGCCGCAGGTCGTCCCGGACCCTTGACTCCTCACGAGCCCGTAGTCATCCTCGGCTCATACCTTGTGCCGGTCATGACAACCTGCCGGGGGCCCGGGCCGCAGGCCCGGACCGCCCGAAAGGGCCGACCGTGCCGTTCCGCCGACGGAGGGACATGGGCCGTGACCATTGCTCGACACCGGCACGGCGGACGCCGTCATGCCGCCCTCGTGTCCCTGCTCCTGCTCGTGCTCGCCATGTCCCTCGGTCCGACGCCCAGTTCGGCGGCCGGCGGCGACTGGTGGGAGCCGACAGCGCGGCCTGCCCCGGACTCCGGCATCGGCGTCACCGGCGAGCCCTTCACCGGCACCGACGCGCGCGGCGAGGTCCGCGGGTTCGTCGACGCGCACAACCACCTCATGTCCAACGAGGCTTTCGGCGGCCGGCTCATCTGCGGCAAGCCCTTCTCCGAGAAGGGGATCGCCGACGCACTCAAGGACTGCCCCGAGCACTATCCCGACGGCTCCCTCGCGATCTTCGACTTCATCACCAACGGCGGTGACGGCAGGCACGACCCGGACGGCTGGCCCACCTTCGCGGACTGGCCCGCCCACGACTCCCTGACCCACCAGCAGAACTACTACGCCTGGATCGAGCGCGCCTGGCGCGGTGGGCAGCGGGTCCTGGTGAACGACCTCGTCACCAACGGCGTGATCTGCTCCGTGTACTTCTTCAAGGACCGCGGCTGCGACGAGATGACGTCCATCCGGCTGCAGGCGAAGCTGACATACGACATGCAGGCCTACATCGACAGGATGTACGGCGGCACGGGCAAGGGCTGGTTCCGCATCGTCACCGACAGCACACAGGCCCGGCAGGTCGTCGAACAGGGCAAACTGGCGGTGGTCCTGGGGGTCGAGACCTCCGAACCCTTCGGCTGCAAGCAGGTCCTGGACGTCGCCCAGTGCGACAGGGGCGACATCGACGCCGGGCTGGACGAGCTGTACGACCTCGGCGTGCGCAGCATGTTCCTGTGCCACAAGTTCGACAACGCGCTGTGCGGAGTCCGCTTCGACGAGGGAGCGCTGGGCACCGCCATCAACGTCGGGCAGTTCCTGTCGACCGGCACCTTCTGGCAGACGGAGCAGTGCACCGGCCCTCAGCACGACAACCCCATCGGCCTGGCCGCCGCGCCCGCCGCCGAGGCGGAACTCCCCGCCGGCGTCGAGGTTCCCGCCTATGACGAGGACGCCCGGTGCAACGTCCGCGGGCTCACCGACCTCGGTGAGTACGCCGTACGCGGCATGATGGAACGCAACATGATGCTCGAGATCGACCACATGAGCGTCAAGGCCACCGGCAGGGTGCTCGACCTCCTCGAGGCCGAGTCCTACCCCGGCGTCATCTCCTCGCACAGCTGGATGGACATGGACTGGACCGAGCGGGTCTACGGTCTCGGCGGTTTCGTCGCCCAGTACATGCACGGCTCGGAACACTTCGTCGAGGAGGCGGAGCGCACCGAAGCGGTCCGGGACAAGTACGGCGCGGGCTACGGCTACGGGACCGACATGAACGGCATCGGCGGCTGGCCCGCCCCGCGCGGCGCGGACGCGCCCGATCCCGTCACGTACCCCTTCCGCAGCGTGGACGGCGGGTCCGTCATCGACCGGCAGACCACCGGCGAGCGCACCTGGGACCTGAACACCGACGGAGCCGCGCACCACGGACTCGTCCCCGACTGGATCGAGGACATCAGGCGCGTCGGCGGCCAGGACGTGGTGGACGATCTCTTCCGGGGCGCCGAGACCTACCTCGGCACCTGGGGCGCCTCCGAACGGCACCGGCCTGCGGACAACCTCGCGAAGGGCGCCCCGGCGACGGCGAGTTCGGCCGAGTGGAACCCGTTCACGAGCTATGCCCCGGGCCGGGCGGTGGACGGTGACCGGGGCACCCGCTGGGCCAGCGACCGGAGCGACGACCAGTGGCTGCGCATCGACCTCGGCGCCCCACGCGAGGTGGGGCGCGTCACCCTCGACTGGGAGCGCGCGTACGGGACGTCGTACCGTGTCGAGCTGTCCGCCGACGGCGCCGACTGGCGGACCGTCTGGTCCACCACGGCCGGCGACGGCGGGCTCGACACGGCCCGGTTCACCCCTCAGCAGACCCGCCACGTGCGCGTCGCCCTCCTGGACCGGGGGACGGAGTGGGGCTACTCCCTGCGCGAAGTCGGCGTGCACGGCGGGTGACCGGCCGGCGCGGGTCGGCTGAGCCGTGTCGACCGTGCTGCGACAACTGAGTTGTGACAGCCGTGCCGCGTCAACCGCGCCGGGGCAGGACGTTGGTCAGGAGTTCACGGACCGTGTCCAGTGCTGCGGCGCGGTCTGCGGGGACGAGGCCGATCCGGGTGCGGCGGTCGAGCAGGTCGCTCTCGTCGAGCGCTCCCTCGTGACGCACCGCCCAGAGCAGTTCGGCGCCGGTCACCGGATGGCCGGGCAGTACGGGCTCGCCCAGCCGGGCGTCGTGCACGCCGAGGGCGTGCACGGCCGGTGCCTCCGTCCCGTAGTGCCGCACGAGGCGGCGGGGTGCCGGCAGGGTGGCGAGGGCCTGCGGCGACGCGGCACCCACGAGCGGCAGGGACGCGGTGCGCGAAGGACCGGCCGGCAGCCGCCGGACACGCACGGCGGTGTCCACGGCGTCCTCGGCCATGCGCCGGTACGTGGTGAGCTTGCCGCCGACGACGGTGACGACCCCCTCGGACGACGTCAGCACCGCGTGCCGCCGCGAGATGTCGGCGGTCCTCGGCGCCGTACCGGAACCGTCCGCCGGGGTGTCCAGCAGGGGACGCAGGCCCGCGAAGGCCCCCACGACGTCGTCGCGGTGCAGCGGGGCGCCGAGGACGGAGCACAGGACGTCGAGGAGGAAACCGATGTCCGTCTCGGGGGCCTCGGGGACCTCGGGGACGTCACCGTCCACGGGTTCGTCGGTGAGGCCGACATAGACCCGGCCGTCGTCCTGGGGCAGGACGAGGACGAAGCGGTTGGTCTCCCCGGGGACCGGGATGTGCAGGCCGGCCGGAAGCGGGCCGAGACTGTCCCGGCGCAGCACGAGATGGGTTCCGCGCGAAGGGCGGATCCGGATGCCGTCGACGAGTCCGCCCGCCCAGACACCGGACGCGTTGATCACCGCGCGGGCGCGGATGCGGCCCTCCTCGCCGGTGAGTTCGTCGCGGACCCGGGCACCGGAGGCGGTCAGGTCCAGGGCCCGGACCCGGGTGAGGATCCGTGCCCCGTGCGCGGCGGCGGTGCGGGCGACGGCGGTCACCAGGCGGGCGTCGTCGGTCAGCCGGCCGTCCCAGGACAGCAGACCGCCGCGCAGTCCGTCGGCCCGTACGGCGGGTGCCAGACGACGGGTCTCCGCCGACGGGATCCGGCGCGGCGCGGGCAGGGTCGCCCGCGAGGTCCGGGCGGCCAGCCGCAGGACGTCACCGGCCCGGAAACCCGCCCGTGCCAGGACGGACTGACGGTGGGAGACCAGAGGAGTGAGGGGCAGTACGAACGGCTGCGCGCGCACCAGATGGGGGGCGGTGCGCTCCATCAGCACCCCGCGCTCGACCGCGCTCCCGTGAGCGACGGCGAGCCGGCCGGAGGCGAGATAGCGCAGCCCGCCGTGGACCAGCTTGCTGCTGAAGCGGGACGTGCCGAAGGCCAGGTCGTGGGCGTCGACGGCGACCACGCTCAGCCCGCGGGACGCCGCGTCCAGGGCGGCCCCTGCGCCTGTGGCACCGAGCCCGACGACGAGGACGTCGACGGCGTCGCCGTCCACGGCCGCGGTCAGGTCACGGGTGCGGCGGCCCGCGGACAGGGACGAACCGGACGCAGTCGGCCCGGCGGACGAGGGCGGCCCGGCGGGGGAGTCCGGGGAGGTCATGGGGTGAGGGTCCTCTCCAGGAGGTCGCGCAGGTCCGCGATGAGGGCCTCGTAGGTGAGATCCGGGTCGTCCTCGTCGATCATGGTCCGCAGGGACAGGGTGAAGGACTGGACGATCAGCAGGACGGACCGCGCCTGCCGTTCGGGACGGCCGGCACGCACCGAACCGTCGGCGTGCCCCTCTCCCAGGGTCTTGGCCAGCAGTCCCAGCATGGCTTCCTGACTCGCCCCGCGCCGGTCCAGCACGTAGGGCAGCAGCAGTTCGGGATCCACGCCGACGATCTTCTGGAAGAGCGGGTGTTCGCCGAACGCGCGCACCACCGCCACCAGCCCGTCGACCATCCGCTCCCGAGTGGTCACCCCCGGCCGGGCCTCGGGGACGGCCGAGGTGGCGACGGCGATCCACTCCCGCGTCATGAGGTCCCCGACCAGCGTGCGCACATCGGGCCACCGCCGGTACAGCGTCATGCGGGAGACCCCGGCACGCCGCGCCACGTCGGTGAGCGTGGTGCGGCGGACCCCGACGGCCAGGACACAGTCGCGCACCGCGTCGAGCACCGCGTCGTTGCCCGCTTGGTTGTGACGAATAGGCGTCATGTGTCACAGTGTAACGCCTGTGTGGCCGTCGGCGACGGCACCGCTCCCATCGACCGGCGAGGACGGCAGTCATGGACATGCTGTGGAGTGGCTGGGGCGACCCGGCCGGGGCGAAGCCGCTGCCCGATACCGTGATCGGGCAGCTGCGCGACATGCTCGGCGTCAGGCCGCGCGAGGCCGCACCGGTCGCCCTCGGTGAAGTGGCCGTCCCCGAGCCCCGATTGGAGCCTGCGGCACGGCGCGCACTGGCCGCCGCCCTGGTCGGTGCGGACGGCGGAGGGGGCGCGGACGTCGGAGAGGACCACGTGCGCACCGACCCGGAGGCCCGGATCCGGCACACCCGCGGCAAGTCCACCCCCGACCTGCTGCGCATCCGGGACGGCGACGTCACCGACATCCCCGAGGCCGTCCTGTACCCCGCGAGCCACGACGAGGTGCTCGCCGTCCTGCGCGCCTGCACCGAACACGGCCTGGCCGTGGTGCCGTTCGGTGGCGGCACCTCCGTCGTCGGCGGACTCGCTCCCGGCCGGCCGCGCCCCTTCGTCGCCCTGGACCTGCGGCGCATGGACGGTCTGCTCGCCCTGGACCGGGTCTCCCGTACCGCCACCCTGCAGTCCGGCCTGCGCGCCCCGCAGGCCGAGGCGCTGCTCGCCGGACACGGCTTCACCCTCGGACACTTTCCCCAGTCCTACGAGTGGGCCACCATCGGCGGCTTCGCCGCCACCCGCTCCAGCGGCCAGGCGTCCGCCGGCCACGGCCGCTTCGACGAGATGGTGCTCGCCCTCACCCTCGCCACCCCTGAAGGCACCCTCGAGACCGGCCGGGCCCCACGCTCCGCGGCCGGCCCCGACCTGCGCCAGCTCGTCCTGGGATCCGAGGGCGCCTTCGGCGTCATCACGTCGGTGACCGTCCGGATCCGGCCCGTACCCCGGGCCCGCGTCTACGAGGGCTGGCGCTTCGACTCCTTCGAACAGGGGAGCGCCGCGCTGCGCCGTCTTGCCCAGGACGGGCCGCGCCCCACCGTGCTGCGCCTGTCCGACGAGACCGAGACGCTGATCGGCCTCGCCCAGCCCGAGGCGATCGGCTCCGGCACCGCCCGGCCCGCCGGATGCACGGCCGTCGCCGGCTACGAGGGCACGGAGGAGGACACCGCGTACCGCAGGCGGGGCGCCGCGGCCGTCCTGCGCGCGTGCGGCGGAACCCCGCTGGGCGAGGAGCCCGGCCGGAACTGGGCCCGCGGCCGCTTCTCGGCCCCGTACCTGCGCGATTCCCTCCTCGACGCCGGGGCGCTGGCCGAGACGCTGGAGACCGCGGCGTTCTGGTCGGGCGTGCCCGCGCTGTACACCGCCGTCCGCGACGCCCTCACCGGCACGCTCACGGAGTCCGGTACCCCGCCCCTGGTGATGTGCCACATCTCCCACATCTACGAGAACGGCGCCTCGCTGTACTTCACCGTCGTGTCGGCCCAGGGCGACGGCGACCCCGTGGCGCACTGGACGCGCGCCAAGCACGCCGCCAACGAGGCGATCCTCGCCGCCGGCGGCACGATCACCCACCACCACGCCGTCGGCACCGACCACCGGGACTGGTACGTCCGCGAGATCGGCCCGCTGGGCACCGACGCCCTGCGCGCCGTGAAGCAGCGCCTGGACCCGGCCGGAATCCTCAGCCCCGGCGTCCTCCTGCCCACGGACTGAACCGCGGCCCACCGGGTGTCGCCCTGCGGGGCGGCCGCCCCACCCGGCCACGCCCTTCCCCCCACCACCGGCTTTCCCCCACCGCCTTTCCCGTTCCGTCGGCCCGCCCGGAGGCACCTGATGCGACAGTTCACCGCCGTCGTCAATCCCACCGCGGGCGGATCCACCGGAGCGGGAGCGCTGCTCGCCCTCGCGCGCCTGCTCCGGGAGGCCGGCGCCGACCTGCACACGCAGTACAGCCGCGACCTGGCCCACGCGCGGGAACTGGCCCGCGACGCCGGCCGGCGGGGCCGGGTGGTGCTGGCGGTCGGCGGGGACGGCATCGCCGGAGGCATCGGCGGCGCGCTGAGCGGCACCGGCGCGATCCTCGGCCTCGTGCCGACGGGCCGCGGCAACGACTTCGCCCGCGCCCTGGGCCTGCCCGCCGATCCCGCGGCCCTCGCCCGGACACTGCTGCACAACGCACCGCGGCCGGTCGACACCATCGAGGTCCGGTCGGCCGTCCACCACCGCACCGTCGTCCTCGGCAGCGTCTACGCCGGCGTGGACGCGCTGGCCAACCGCCACGCCAACCGGTCCCGGCTGCTGCGGGGTTCCGCCTCCTACTACGCGGGCGGTCTGCGCGCGGTCACCGGCTGGAGGGCGGCGCGCTACCGGGTCACGGTCGACGGCGAGGAGCACACCCACACCGGCTACACGGTGGTCGCCGCCAACTCCGGCTACTACGGTTCGGGCCGCGTCATCGCTCCCGGCGCCCGCGTCGACGACGGCGTACTGGAGATCGTGATGATCGCGGACGCCTCGCGGCTGCTGTTCTTCAGCCTGATGAACGATCTCAGGACCGGCACCCACGTCCACCGCCCCCAGGTGCGGATCCTGCGCGGCAGGGAGATCCGCATCCTCGCCGACCGGGACGTCCCCTACGGGGCGGACGGCGAGGTCGAGGCGGTTCTCCCGGTGACCCTCAGAGTCCTCCCCGGCGCACTCCAGGTGCTCCGCTGAGCGGCCCGGCGGCCCCTGGGCCATCCCGCACCGGACAACGTGCGCCCTACGGGACCGGAACACTCCCATCCCTGTGACTGCTCCAGTCCCGTCCGTGGTTTCGGCCCCATGACCACGGAGGTCCACGCGAGCGACGGCGCGAGGAAGGAGTTCGTGCAGGAACTCGTCAAGGCCCGGGACAAGGCCATGCGCCTCGACCGGTTCGGCCCCGCCCGATCCACCCCGCGCGCCGGACGTCCCCGACTCCTCGGGCGCGACCGGCGCGCGGAGTGCGGTGTGGTGGGCCGAAAGCCCCCGGGGGGACCGCTTGTGACGTCACGTCAGGCGGACTTCCCGAGGAACGACAACAGCGCCTCGTTGACCTCCTCGGCGTGCGTCCACAACAGACCGTGCGGGGCACCCTCGATCTCCACGTACTCGGCACCCGGCAGCGCCCGGTGGAACGGGCGCCCGGTCGAGTCGACGGGCAGGATGTTGTCCGCCGTGCCGTGCAGGATGAGAGCGGGTACGTCGATGGCGGGGATGTCGCCCCGGAAGTCTGTGAACCAGGTCATCGGCGCGGCCGCCGCGGCGAAGAATCCGCCCGAGGCCGCCGTGCACCAGCTGTTGCGGACGGCCTCCGGGCTGATCCGGCTCCCGAGGTTCTCGTCGAGGTTGTAGAAATCCTTGAAGAACGACGTGTAGAACGCGTACCGGTCCGCCTTCACCGACGCCGAGATGCCTTCGAAGAACTCGCGGGGCGCCGCACCGGCCGGATTGTCGTCGGTCTTCAGCAGGAAGGGCCCCAGCGAGCAGAGGAAGACCACCTTGGCGATCCGGCCCGAGCCGAACCGGCTGGCGTGGCGGGCGACCTCACCGGTGCCCATGGAGAACCCGACGAGTACGGCGTCCGAGACGTCGAGGGTCTCCAGGACCGTGTTCAGATCGGCGGCGAAGGTGTCGTAGTCGTAGCCCGACGTCGGCAGGCTCGACCGTCCGAACCCGCGGCGGTCATAGGTGATCACGCGGTAGCCGGCGTCGAGCAGCGCGGCGGACTGCTTCTCCCAGGAGTGGCCGTCGAGCGGGAACCCGTGGATGAGGACCACGGGCTGTCCGGACCCGTGGTCCTCGTAGTAGAGGTCGATGTCGGTGGAGTTCTCGCGTCCCACGGTGATGTGCGGCATGGGCTTTCGTCTCTCCTCGGCTCGGTGTCGGACGACCCGGCCCCACGGCCCCGCCGGGGCAGCACAACCGGGCGGCCCTTCCAGGTTCGCGCGACCTGTGCGAGCCCGCATCCGGTCCAGGACGCGCGGAAGATCGTCCGGGGCGGCCCGGCACGGCATCCCCATGAGCGCTCCTGGGCATGCATCGGGCGCTCGACGGCCCCCCACGAGGAGTGATCCGTTCGATGAGTGCCACGACGACACCGTCCGTCCCCACCCCGACCGCCCCCGGCAGCCTGCCGCTGATCGGCCACGCCCACCGGCTCGTCCGCGACCCCCTCCCGTTCATCACCTCACTGCGCCGGCACGGCAGCGTCGTGCGGATACGCATAGGTCCGAGACCCGCCTACGTCGTCACCGACCCCGCGCTGACCCGCCGCGTCCTGGTCACCGATGCCGCCCACTTCGTCAAGGGCGGCAGAATCATCGACGCGCTGCGGGTCTTCTTCGGTGACGGACTCGCCACCATCGCCGACGGCGACGCACACCTGCGCAACCGGCGTCTGATGCAGCCCATGTTCAACAAGTCGCACATCGCCGACCGGGGCCACGCCATGATCGGCCAGGTGCGCACCCTGGTCGAGGCGTGGCCCGAGGACGTGCCGCGGGACGTCTGCGCCGATATGAACGCGACCGCTCTCGCCGCGTTCCTGGTCGCACTCTTCGGCACGGACCTGCCCGGTCACCTGGAGAACGAGTTCACCGCGCTGATGCCCGAGATCATGAAGGGAACGATCCGGCAGACCCTCCTCCCCGCCTGGGTCACCGGGCTGCCGCTGCCCGCGAACCGGGCCCACGCCGCCCGCGTCGCCCGCTTGCGGATCCTGATAGACCAGGCCGTCGACCACCGCTCCGACCGGGTCCGGCCCTCGACCGCGGACGGCACCGGTGAGCCCTCGGCGGAATGCCCGCGCGCGGCGGCGGCCCCGCGGACGGAGGGGGCTGAGGGGACGGAGCGGGCAGGCCTGTTCGCCGCCCTGCTGACGGCCGAGCCCCCGCTCACCCGTCAGCAACTGCAGGACGAGGCCATCACCCTGCTGACAGGAGCGATCGAGACCACCGGCACCACCCTGGCCTGGGCCCTCTACGAGATCTCACGCAACCCCGCGATCGAGCGCCTGCTGCGCGACGAACTGACCACCGTGTGCGGTGACCGGCCCTTGCGCCACGAGGACCTGGACCGGCTCGTTCACGCCCGACGGGTTCTGCAGGAGGCGATCCGGAAGTACGGGCCGGCCTGGATGGTGACGCGCACCGCCACCCGTGACATCGAACTCGGCGGCCACCTCGTCCCCGAGGGCGCCGACGTCGTCTGGAGTCCCTATCTGCACCAGCACGACCCGCGGGTCTTTCCCGAACCCGGCGTCTTCGACCCGGACCGGTGGGCACCCGACCGCACCCCTGCCGTCGCACGCGGCTCCTTCCTCGCGTTCGGCGACGGCCGCCGCAAGTGCATCGGCGAGAGCTTCGCCTGGACGGAACTCCAGATCGTCCTGGCCATCGTTCTGCGGGCCTGGCCCCGTTTCACCGTCACCTCACCCGCCCCGAGAGCCCAGGCGGTGGTCACCGTCGAGCCGGACAGGCTGACCATGACGTTCTCGTCCGCGACGTCCGGTTGAGCCGCGCCGGGGGGGGGCGGGGGGGGGGGGCCCCCCCCCCCCCCGCCCCCCACCGGCGTACACCCTTCCCTCCTTCAGCCGTTGGAACGGGTGCGGGCCGAGAAGGCGCGGAAGGCCGAACCGGGCGGATACCTCCTGACCGGGGAGGTTCCGTGAGGTCCACCGGGAAAGACATCCGGAACGGCCCCTGGGGTGTACGGCAGGACGCGGCCGTCCCCCGCACCGCGCCGCGCCCGGTGGGCTCCCGGCTTCCGTGCGGCACCCGGAAGATCATGAACCCGGGCTTCGCCCGGACCCGGCGCGAAGCGCCACAAGGGGCGACAGGGATCGAGGAGAGGTGAAGAACGGCCACGAGGGGCGAAGAACGGCCAAGTATGGCGAGGAAATTCCACCATCAGACCGCCCGTGGCGGGTTAATGTCGGTGTCAAGGAGCACAATGATCATTGAAAGAGATCAACACCGGCGCCGTGCTGGGTAGACGGTCTCGAGACCCGGCTCCGGAAAGGCCCCAGCGATGCTCTTCACCGTCAACCAGACCCAGGACCGTCCGCGCGCCGGGCGGATGACCGCCGGGCTCCGGGCGGCCCCCGCGCCGTCATTCGCCGCGGTCGACGTCGACGTGCTGCGCATCATCTCCGACCCGCGCACCCCCAGCTTCGTCACGGTGTACGCGAACGGCCGCCGCAGGTACAGCTACTGGCGGCCGCTCGACTCGACCACGGGCCAGGGCGGCTGCTACGTCGCCCTGCCCACCACCGACTGCGACGCGCTGCACGAGGCCGGGAAGATCGAGCTCGGGGACCCGGTCGTGGACCCGAACCGGACGACGTACCGGGTCAGCGCCTCCTCCACCCGGGCCAGCGCCTCCCCCACCCGGGTCGGTCCGCCCTCCCGGGCCCTGGCCGCGCCGATCCGCCCGGTGCAGGAGCGCCCCCGTCTGGTCCGGACCGCCGCCCGCGTCGCCTGAAACGGCCGCGGGGCGCACTGTGCGGACTGTGGGGGAGCGGGAGACGCGGCGGGGGGAAGGGCGGCCCTCGGAGGCCGGGCGGGGCGGGCTCCCCGCCCCCTCGACACCCGTTCAGGACCGGGCGAAAGGCCGCCGGGCGGCCGGCGTCAGGCGATGGACGCCGAAACGACCGCGGACACCGCGAGGTTGCAGGACGCGGTCACCCAGACCGCGGGGTGCGGTTCCCGGTCGACCAGGGTGCTGCCCAGGCGTCCCGGCGTGATGAGGTCCACCACCAGGAACGCAACGGCCATCATGACCAGTCCCAGCAGCCCGAACGTGGCGGTGGACACCAGCCCCTTGCCGAAGTCCTCGTACGTCGTCCAGATGGACGTGAACACGATTCCGCCGATGCCGAGCAGCGCCGAGCTGAGTACCAGGGCGGCGTTGCGGTTGCGCTCCTCCCAGATCTGCCGGCCGAGTTTTCCGGGTGTCAGCAGGTCGACCAGGACGATGCCGAGCACCAGCAGGACCAGGCCGAGTGCGCCGTAGGCGGTGGCCCGGCCGAGTCCGTTGACGATGTCGCTCATGGGAATGCCGGCTCCGTAGGGTGAAGGATCGTGAGTGATCGCGGTCGAAGGCGAGCAAAATGTAGCGCACCCGTTCGACGCTTCGGCGGGTGCGGCCGACAGGGCGGGTACGCAGGCACGGCCGACCGTGGCGGGTGACCGCCAGGTCTCCCCGTCGGCCTCCTCGCCGATGCCGTCCGAGCGGGCCACGAAGCGCGCGGATCCGTCGGTGACGCGGTAGGGGACGCCCCCGCCGTCCCTGCCCTCCTGCTCCTCGGGCGCCGTCGGGAACGGGCAGAACCCCCGCCCGTCCCCTCGGTGCACGCGGCCGGCGGCAGCGTCCCCGCCACCGCGGCCAGGACCGGTCTGTGCGCGGCCGTGCCCCGCCCCCCTGCTCCGAACAGGTCGGTTCCGTTGCTGTGGACGGTGTGGCGCACGGTGAGTGCTTCGGGCGGCAACTCGGTCCGGAACGTGGGCTCTTGATGTTCACAGAGATCGGCGGCCGGTATCCGTGAGTGAGGGAGTGACGACTGCGGACCGCTGGTCCGTACCAGGGTATTGACGTCCTCTTACCTCACGCCTTGAATCAAGGGACGACGTACCTCCCCCCACAACCTCGGTCGGCGCGCCCGTAGACGCGGGCCGCCGTACGGAAGGGAGAGCCATGTCCTCTCCACGCAGGCTGCGCAGATGGTTGACCACCGTTCTGTCCGCGGCTCTGGTAGCCTCCGCAGCCGTCGGAACCGCCCGGGCGGAACCGGCGGACGCCCCCGCCGCCTCCACCGTCGCCGCGTCGGCGGACGGTGCCGCGGCCGCCGCCGTGACGTTCTCGGACACCTTCGACGGGCCCGCCGGCGGGGCGGTCGACTCCTCGAAGTGGCATACCGAGACCGGCGACAACGTCAACAACCATGAACGGCAGTACTACACGTCCGGCAACCGGAACGCCGCCCTGGACGGCCGGGGCCACCTGGTGATCACGGCCCGCAAGGAGAACCCGGCCAACTACCAGTGCTGGTACGGCACCTGCCAGTACACCTCGGCCCGTCTGAACACCGCGGGGAAGTTCACCGCGCAGTACGGGCACATCGAGGCACGGATGAAGGTCCCGCGCGGTCAGGGCATGTGGCCCGCCTTCTGGATGCTGGGCACACCGGTCGACTGGCCGGACTCGGGCGAGATCGACATCATGGAGAACGTCGGCTTCGAGCCCTCCACCGTCCACGGCACCATCCACGGCCCCGGCTACTCCGGTTCGGGCGGCATCGGCGCCGGCTACACCCTGCCCGGCGGCCAGGCCTTCGCGGACGGTTTCCACACCTTCGCCGTCGACTGGGCGCCCGACTCGATCACCTGGTCCGTGGACGGCAACGTCTACCAGACCCGTACCCCCGCCGATCTGGGCGGGCGGTCCTGGGTGTTCAACAAGCCGTTCTTCCTCATCCTGAACCTGGCGGTGGGGGGCTACTGGCCCGGCGACCCCGACGGTTCCACCGTCTTCCCCCAGCAACTCGTCGTCGACCACGTGTCGGTGACCACCACGGACGCCGCCCCGGGCGCCGCCATCAGGGGTCTGGCCGGAAAGTGCGTCGACGTCGCCGGGGCGAACCCTGCCAACGGCACCCCGGTGCAGCTCTACGACTGCAACGGCAGCTCCGCCCAGCGGTGGACCATGGGCTCCGACGGCACGATCCGCGCGCTCGGCAAGTGCCTGGACGCCGCCGGCAACGGCACCGCCGACGGCACCCCCCTCCAGCTCTGGGACTGCACCGGCGGCCCCGGTCAGCGGTGGACGGTCACCGGCGCGCGCGACATCGTCAACCCCCCGGCCGACAAGTGCCTGGACGTGACCGGCAACAACGCGGCCAACGCCACCCGGCTCCAGATCTGGACCTGCACGGGCGCCGCGAACCAGAAATGGACAGTGGGCTGAGTCCCGGACGGCTCCGGCGGGACCGGGCCCCCGATGGCGGCCCCGCCGGCCGCCGTGCCCGCCGGGTGCGTGCTCCCCGCTCGGCCCCGGGCTGGACCATGGCGGTCTTCGGGGCACTCGCCGCCGCTCTGGGAGCCGTGGGTCTGATCGCGCCGGCCGCCCAACTGTCCCTGCTCGGCATCGAGGCTCCGGACGTGCGGGGGAGCGGCGACCTCACGCCGGCCTTCGTGACGGCGTCCTCGACTGCGGCACTCAACATGGGCGTGTACTACGTCCTGGCGGCGCTCGCCGACTGGCGGGCCTTCTTCCGGTGGACCGTGCCGTTCAGGCTGCTGACGTGCACGGTGTTCACGGTCTCCGTGATCAGTGGGCGGGCGCCGGAGGCATTCGTCGGCGTCGCCGTGTGGGAGGGCCTCGGCGCGGTCGCGACCGGTGCGGCGCTCCGGTACGAGCGGCGCGCCGAGGTGAGGAAAGGGCCGGGACCGGGGTCGTGACGCCGCGCGCTGCCCGCGTCCCGGGCCGGAGCCCTCCACCACGATCGCCTGGCGGCTGAGCCGCCTGAGTGAAACGGTGTCGCTGCGCGCCGACCGCGCCGAGGGCATCCACCGTCCCGCCCGGGACGACTGTGCGGTCCGCGGTGACGACACCGTCGGCCCCTGCAGCACAGGGGCGGGACCGTCCTGATCCGCGACCTCTGCGGCGCGCGGCCCGCGCGACCCGTGCGCGGAACGCGATTCGGCAGGATGGCAATACGACGATAGTTTTTTTGCCTTTCTTTTGCCCCCGGGAACACGGCCGCAACGGCGTCCGTTGAGCAGGCGGACCGCACCATCCGGGCCTGACGACCGGCACCGGAAAAGACAGCAACAGAAGCCGAGGTGGCACCAGTGGCGATGTGGGACCGGGTCAAGGACCAGGCCAGGGCACTCCAGCAGTCCCAGGGCGCGAGGTCGGGAGGAGGACAGCACGGGACTCCCGGGCCGGGACAGGCCGGCGGCCCTTCCCGCGGCTCGTCCTCCGGCGGCTCCAAGGCGCAGCTGATGGGGCTGCTGAAGTCCCAGCTCGCGTCGGCGAAGGCAGAACTCAAGAGCGGCGCCTACCGGGACGCGAGCATGGCGATGTGCGCGCTGGTCGCGGTCGCCGACGGGCACGTCGAGCCGGCGGAGCGGCAGCGCGTGGAAGAGCTGATCGTCTCCAACGAGGTCCTGCAGAACTTCCCGCCGGACCAGCTCCGCAAGCGGTTCAACGAGCACGTGGACCAGCTCGTGGCCAACTTCGAACTGGGTAAGGCGAGAGCCCTGCAGGACATCGCGAAGGCGTCGAAGAAGCCGGTCGAGGCACGCGCGGTCATCCAGACCGGCATGGTCGTCGCCGGTGCCGACGGCACCTTCGAGGCGACCGAGCAGTACGCCATCCGCGAGGCCTGTGCGGCCCTCGGCGTCTCGCCCGCGGAGTTCGGAGTCTGAGAACCCCTCAGGCCTCTCGGCCCCCTCACCCGGCTCCTGCCGCGAGCCCCGGAACGGGCAAGCGGCAGGAGCGGCCTCCCTCAGTTCCCGGCGGCCGCCCCACCCGCGGAACCGGCATCGAGGGTGTGGCCGAGCAGGTGCAGCGGGGCGGCCGACACCCCGGCCCGTTCCACCGCGTCCCAGTAGGCCAGAGCCACCCCGGCGTCCACCAGGCCGTGCACCAGCGGCAGTCCGTGACCGGCGGCGTGCAGCAGGGACTCGGACCGGCAGGAGGCCAGGGTCTCCTCGATCCAGGGCTGCGCGAGATAGCCGGCCGCCGCCGCGTCCGGCAGGTCCCCGGCGACCTCCCGGTCGGTGGGGCCGACGTGCAGCAGCCCGCCCCCCAGCACCAGTACGTCCTTCCGCTCCCGCATGCGGGCCAGGGCCCGCCCGGTGTCGAAGCAGTGCGGGAAGGAGTCGTCGACCACGACGGCCCCGGGCCGGAGCCGGTCGACATCGAGCACCGCGGCGGCGGCGCTCACCGCCGTCACCAGAAGGCCCGCACCGTGGACCGCGTCCGGCAGCACCCGCTCCGACTCCACGACCTCGAATCCGGCCGCACCGACCAGCCCCCGCTTCCGCAGCCGCCGTCCCAGGGCGTTCAGCCGCGGCCCGCTGCCCCGTACATCGCACAGGAGCAGTCGCCGGGGAGGCCGGGCGGCCAAGGACAGCAGCAGCTCCAGTGAGGAGGCGCCGATCGAACCCAGACCGGCGAACGCCACATCGAGATCCGAGAGGTCCCGGCCGGTGGCCTCCAGCGCCGCGTGCACCGTTTTCACCACGGACACGACCGTCGCCGCGTGGCCCGTCGTCACGGCCGCCGGATGACGCCCGGACCGCAGCACGTCGAAGCCGTACCCGGTGAGCGACGGAATCATCCCCGCCAGGGACACGCATCGCGCACCCCTGGAAGCGGCGAGCGACACCGCGCGGGCGGTGTACTCCACCAGCCCGGTGTCCGCCGCGAGTTCGTCGGCGAAGAGCGGGAGGGAGAAGAAGCCCGACCGGCCCAGCGGCGTGTCCACCGTCTCCACCAGGCGCGGGACGCCCCCGGGGAACAGCAGAGCGCGTACCTCGGCCCGGGGCAGCGCCGACGCGGGCAGACCCGCCAGGCGCGCAAGATGCCCCGGCGCGGGCAGGTAGCCGATCAGGGCAGCGTCCATCGTGTCCCGCGGTCCGTGGCCACTCGCTGCGGACCGGTGCGCCACGGGACGGGCCGTTTCGGGACGGGCCGTTTCGAAACGGCCCGTCCTCGGGGGGCCCGGCACGCCGACGGCACCCGCCGCGGCCCGTTCGAGACGCCGGCGCAGCGCGCCGGTGAAACGGTCGAGTGCGCCGGGCGCGAACGCCTCGGTCGCGCCCCGGACCGTCACCCGCAGCTCGTCCCCGTCGGGTCGCACCGCCATGAACACGTCCGTCGCGGAGGACGGCGGCAGGAACGTACTGTCCCCCGCCTCCCACGACCACCGCGGAGCGCCGGCGCCGTCCGCGGGCGCCAGCGCGGAGAAGTCGAGGAACGTGAAGAAGAACTGGGAGGTCAGGGGAAGCCCGTCGGCACCCCGTGGAACCACGTCCTCGTGGGCGCGTGCCTCCTCCGCCTCGGCGGTTGTGCGACGCAGGGCACAGCCGAAGTCCTCTCCGCCGGTGTCGTGGGAGGCAGGGGTGCCGGCCGGGGCGGGCCGGACGGGGACGGCCGAGGCGAACGGGCCGAAGATCCGGTGTGCGTCGGGCAGCGCGTTGTCCCGGCCGCTCACCGCCAGCCCCACGATCAGATCGGACCGGCCGGTCAGGGCCACGAGTTCCTGGTAGTAGGCGGTCAGCAGGGGCGCGTACAGGGTGGTTCGCGCGTGGGACGCGAGCGTACGCAACGTCTCCGTCAGGGAGGCGCCGAGTGTGAACTCCGAGGAGTCGAAACGGACATCGCGCCGGGTGGCCCCGGCACGGTTCGTCGCGCCGCTGCCGCCGGCCACCGTCGTGGTGCGCAGTACCGGCGGCCGGTACGGAGCGCACACCCGGGCACGGCGTTCTGCCGCCGGCCCGGAGACGCCGGTCCCGTGACCGGTCTCCGCCGACCACCGGACATGATCACGGAAGTCACTGCGCAGCAGTGGGAGAAGGGGCGCGGTGCTGCTGCGGCCGTCTGCCAGCCGGTCGTACACCTCGGTCAGTTCCCGCATGAGCAGTGCCGCGCTGTACCCGTCGCCGATGACGTGATGGGCGTGCACCAGCAGGATGTGCTCTTGCGGAGCGAGACTGAGCACCTGAAGGCGCACCAGCGGCCAGGCCCAGGTCTCGAGGCGCCGTTCCGCCTCGGCCGCGGCCCGTTCGTCCAGCTCGGCGGTGGACGTGACCGTCCCGAAGACGACCGGCAGACGCAGGGACGGCGGCAGTTCCTGCTGGACGGGGGGACGCATCCCGGCGGGGAAGACGGTGCGGAGCATGCCGTGCCGCTCCACCAGCATGTCGACCGCCGTCTGGAAGACGTCGGGGTCCAACGGTCCGGACAGCCGAATCCGGGCCAGCCAGGTCCCGGCACCCGGCGCGAGAGCCTCCGTGAGCAGGAACCCGCGCTGGCCGGACGTGACGGGGAACGGAGATGTCCGGTCGTCCCCGGCCGGAAGGGACCGTACGGCAGGGGACGCGGAGACGGAGGCCGGGGCTGCGGCAGCGGTGGCGGAGTGCGGTTTTGCCGCGGCGGCGTCGATGGCCGCGGACAGCGCCGCGAGCGTGCGATGACGGTAGACCACTGTCGGCCGGGGCAGCGGCACCCCGTGTTCCGCGAGCCGGGCGAACACCCGGAGGACGAGCAGCGAGTCACCACCCAGGTCGAAGAAGTCGTCCTCCCGGCGGACCGATTCCACCTCCACCTGGAGCAGGTCCGACCAGACGGCCGCCACGCGTCGTTCGGTCACCGTGGCCGGGGAGGACCTGTTCACGGTGTCCGGTGCCGCCGGACCGGAGCGGGAGGCCGGGCCCACCAGCGCCTGGCGGTCGACCTTGCCGGTGCCGGTGAGGGGCAGCGTGTCGACGCAGGTGATCCGGGCCGGGATCATGTACGACGGCAGTACACCGGCCAGGTGGCGGCGTACCTCCCGGGTGTCCGGCCGGCCGGCCGGAGACCGGAGGGTGACGAAGGCGAGCAACTGCCCCTCGTGCGCCGTCACCACCGCCCGTGCGATCCCGGGATACTCCTGGAGCGTCGCCTCGACCTCTCCCGGCTCCACCCGGTTCCCGCGGATCTTCACCTGGTCGTCGACCCGGCCGAGGAACTCCACGGTGCCGTCGGCCGACCGGCGGACCCGGTCCCCGCTGCGGTACCAGCGCCGCCCCGCCCGCACGGTGAACGCCCTCGCGGTCAGCTCCGGTTCGCCCAGGTAGCCGGGGGTCAGACCGGCACCCGCGATGAGCAGTTCCCCCGGTTCGTCCGGCTCGCAGGTGGTTCCGTCGGCGCGGACCACTTCCAGGTCCGTACCGGCCACGGGGTGTCCGACCGGTACCCGCCGCACCTCGTCGCCGGGACGGGCGTCGAGGATCTGGCAGGTGGCGTTGACGGTCGTCTCGGTGGGTCCGTACAGGTTGGCGATCCGCGCGCCGTTCCCGAACAGGTCGAACCAGCGGCGCACATGGTCCACGGGCAGTGCCTCACCGCCGACATGCACCCACCGCAGTGCCGTCAGATCCGGTACGCCTGCCCCGCTTCGGGCCCTTTCCTCGGCGACCGACAGCAACTGCTCCCAGAGCGTCGGCACCGAGCTCCACACACTGACCCGTGCCCGCTCCACCCGCGTGAGCAGCAGCTCGGGATCCCGCAACAGGCCACGTGGCACGGTCACGACGGTGCCGCCGACCAGGAGCGGTGCGAGCAACTGACGTACCGAGGCGTCGAAGCAGGGCGACGCGGTCTGCGCGAGGCGGTCGTCGGGACCGTAGCCGAAGGCGGCGACGGCCCAGTCGAGATAGTTCTCCATCGCCCGGTGAGTGATCGGCACCGCCTTCGGGCGCCCCGTGGACCCGGAGGTGAAGATGACGTACGCGATTCCCTCGGCGTCGGACGGCGAGGCGAGGGGGGCCGCCGTCGCAGGTGCGGTCACGTCGAAGTCGGCTTCCGTGCCCGTGCCCGTGCCCATGTCCGCGTCCGTGTCCGGCAGGCTGTCGTCGATGACGGGTACCGCCCGTACGGCCGCCAGAGCGCCGACGGTGTGCCGGGTGGGGGGGTGGCACACCACGGTGGTCGCACCGGTGCGTGCCAGCTGGTCGGCCAGCCGCGCGGTGGGGTGCCCCGGGTCGAGCGGGACCCAGCCGGCTCCGGCGCGCAGGATACCCACGACACCGACGACGGTGTCGGCGCCCGGCTCGGTGAGGAGTCCCACCAGATCACCGGGGCGTACGCCGCGGGCGTACAGGCGCGCGGCGAGCCGAGCGGAGGCGCGGTCGAGCGCTCCGTACGTGAGCGCCGCGTCCGCCGCGTCCGCGGCATCGACGGCGTCCACGGCGATCGCGCCGGGTGCCGTCCGGAACCGGTCGAGCAGCCGCGCGACCAGCGGGACGCTTCCGTCGTCCCGCACGGACGGGGACGGCACGACGAGTGCGGGGCCGGTGTCCGGCGACGGCGGCGACGACCGCGGTGTGCACAGCGCGGCCAGTTCGGCGCGCAACTCCCGGTCCAGACGCGCCACGGTGGTCCGCCGGAACAACGGCTCCGGATAGTTCCACGACAGCCGTAGCTGCGGACCGTCCGCCCAGCACAGCAGACTCAGCCGGGTCGCCGCCGACCCGGTGCCGGCGGCGGTGGCCCGTACCTCCACCGGACAGCCGGCGGCCGGCTCCGCGGGGAAGCGGGCGAAGCTGAAGCCCGCGGGACTCACCGTGCGGCTGCCGAAACCGGCACCAGCACCAGTGCCGGCACCGGGACGCGCGCCGGGGAGCAGCGCGGCCAGGTCCAGACTGCTCAGCCCGGCGTGCCGCTCGTTGCGCAGCCATATCCCGCGCAACCGCTCCGCCAGGTCGGGAACCGACTCGCCGTCCGCCGTCTCACAGAGCAGGGGGAGGGTGTCAGCGAGTGGGCCGACCAGCCGCTCCACGTCCTCGAAGCGGTCCTCGCGACGCGCCCTGGCCACGTTGACCGCCACGTCCGGGCGCCCCGACCACCGTGCCAGACAGCGCACATACGTGGCGAGCAGCAAATGGAACAGGGAGACACCGTGCGCGGCGGCCAGCCGTTCCAGGCCGGTGGTGAGATCGGCGCCGAGCTCGCCGTAGTACTGCACGATCGGGCCTGACGGGCCTGACCGGTCGGGCGCGAGCGCGTCGGGATCGCCGTCGTAAGGCAGCCGGAGCGGTTCGTCGCGCGTGGCGAGCCGCTCGGCCCAGTACTGCCGGTCGGCGTGCCGCCCGGCGGGGCCGGAAGGCGGCAGACTCGTCACGTACCGTGCGAAGTCCGGTGCGGGAAACGCTTGTTGCGGACGCCGTCCGTGGTACAGATCCGTGTACGTGCTCCACAGCTCCTCGGCGAGAATGTTCAGGCTGTAGCCGTCCGCCGCCGCGTGGTGCGCCACCAGCACCAGATGGGCGAGCCCCGGAGCCTGGCGGAGCAGCACGGCCCGGACCGGAGGCACCGCCGCAAGGTCGAACGGCCGGTTGCAGAGGGCCGTCTCGGTGCCGGCCACTTCGTCGGCAGCGCAGTCGCGCACCTCGAACCAGTCCCGCAGCAAAACCGGAGGCACCACGCGCTGCGCGGGCAGCCCGTCCGGGGCCTCCACCCGCAGCCGGAGCATGCCGTGCCGTTCGGCCAGCGCCGCCAGCGCCCGGCCCAGCAGTCCGGTGTCCAGCGGGCCCCGGACGGTCAGCCGCAGATGCCCCCGCGCCGGGACGTCCGGATGCAGCCGGCTGCTGGTGTACAGAGCCAGTTGCACGGGGGTCAGTGCGAAGGCCAGGCCTTCCTCGCACCCGGCCTCCCTCCCGCCCCCGGGCACTGCCCCCGCTCCTCGGTCCCCCGCAGGTGCCTGGACCTGCAGGGGCGCCCCGGTGTGCCCCTCCAGGTCCAGGTGGGCGGAGAGTTCACGCACCGTCCGGTGTTCGAAGAAGAGCGTGGTGGGCAGCTGCCGCCCCAGTTTCCGCTCCAGCCGCTTGACGAGGTCGACGGCGCCCAGCGAGTCCAGACCGAGCCGCAGGAACGGCGTGTCGTCGTCGACGTCCGATGCCGGGACGCCGAGCGACTGGGCCAGCAGTTCCCGCAGGACGGCAGCGGTACCGGACGATGCCACGGTCCGGTGGTGGCGCCGGTCGGTGTCAGGGGGCGCGGCGGAGTCCTCGGCGTCCGTGGACCGCACCGGACGCGCCGGGGCAGTGACCGGTTGCGCCTCGGAGGCCAGGTCGGCGACGACCAGCTGCGTCGCGCCGGTGATGCACGCCGCTCGCAGCGCGGCCAGTGCGGGCGCGGTCGCCAGCGGTCGTCCCCCGCCGCCCGCTCCGGCACCCGCGGTGACCGCGAGGCCCGTCTCGGCGAACGGACCCAGGTTCACCGACAGCCAGCGACGGCCCGCCAGGCGCTCGGCTCCGGCGAAGGAGTCGAGGAAGGCGTTCGCCGCGGCGTAGGCGCCCAACGCCCCCGCCAGCCCGTGCAGCACCGACGACACCGAGGAGAACGCGACGCACACCCCGGGGCGCTGCCCGTGCCGACGCAGCGCCCCGGCCAGCAGGACCGTCCCGAGGGTCTTCACCTCCAGCGCCTCCACGGTCTCCGACGCGTCCGTCCCCCGCAGACTGCCGGGACGTACGACGCCCGCCGCGTGGAACACGGCGTCCAGCGAGGGAAGTTCGCGGACGAGCCGCTCCACGTCGGCGGGCACCGTGAGGTCGGCCGCGACGTAGCGTGCCTCGGCACCGAGACCGGTGAGCTCCTTCAGCAGGCCCGTGGGCGGGTGCGGGGAACGTCCCGCCAGCACCAGAACAGGCCGGCCCCGGCCCGCCAGGTCCCGGGCCAGCGCGGACCCGATGCCGCCCGCACCACCCGTGATCAGGAACGTACCGTCGGCCGGCAGCTGCTCCCGGTCGTACGGCCTGCCCGCTTCTCCCACCGGGCTCGGCTCTCCCCCCGCTCCCGGTACGACGGAACGCACGAGACGCCGTCCGGTCCGCCAGGCGATCGCTCCCGTCGCCTGCGGAGCCGTCAACTCGGCGGCCAGGGAACGCAGCCACCCCTCGTCGTGGGGAGCGCCGGGAACCTCGTGGGACGCGAGGTCGATCCAGTTCGCGACCACACCGGCCGACTCCTCCGGTACGGCCAGGGCCAGACCACCCAGGACCGCCTGCACGGGCACCGGCTGCTCCACACCGTGTCCCGTGACGTGTGCGTCCTCGGTCACGACCAGCAGACGGCGGGCTCCGGTGCGGTCCAGCAGCGCGAGGGCGTCCCGGAACGCCCCGACCGCCTGCCGCAGCTCCTCGCCGAGGCCGCCCGCCGGGCCCGCGGGATCCGCCGCGCGCATCCGGTCCGTCGCGTCCCGTCGGACCGGGCCGCCCAGAAGGACCACAGCCTGCGGACGGACGTCGGCGTGGTCCGCCGTGACCGCCCGTACGCCGAGGCCCGCGAACCCGTCCACCAGCCGGCGCACCGCCGAGGCGTTCGCTCCGGTCACCAGCACCGGGCCGGGAAGACCGGTTCCGGGAAGGCCGGTGCGGGGGAGACCGCCGCCGGAGAGGGGCGCGGGATGCCACTCGACGCGGTGCAGCAGCCCGCGTCCACCGGGCCCGGGCCAGTACCTGCGCCGCTGGTACGGGTACGGCGGCAGCGGCACCCTGCGACACCCCGCGTCGAGCGCCGTACGGTCGAGGGGCACCCCGCGCACCCACAGCCGTGCCACCGTCCCCATCAACTCCCGGGCCCCGCCAGGCGTCTCTCCGCCGTCGAACGCTGCCACGGGGGCGGGCACCACGAGGGCCTCCTGCGTCGTGCCGTCCGTGCCGTCGGCCCGGTGCCGGGCGGCCACCGCGCGGATCGGACCCGCGAGGTCCCCACCCGCGCCGAGTTCCACGAACGTGTCGTAGCCCTCGCCCAGCAGCCGTTCCACGGCCCGGCCGAACAGCACCGGCCGCAGGGCGTGTTCCCGCAGGTGGTCCGGATCCATCCGCGGCTGCCACCGGGCGGTGAGCGTGCTCATCACCGCGAGCGTGGGGGCCGACACCGTCAGCCTGCGCGCCGCGTCGCCCAGGGCGTGCGCGACCGGCTCCATCAGGGGCGAGTGGAAGGCGCGCGGCACCCGCAGCGCACGGACCGTCGCACCGTGCGCGGTGAGCCGCTCCGAAGCCCGCCGGACCGCGTCCGGGGTCCCGGACAGCACCAGCCGCCCGGGGCCGTTGTACGCCGCCACCGCCAGGTCACCCGGGGACGCGGCCACCAGCGCCTCCACCTCCCGTTCCTCGGCGCCCCGCACCGCCGCCATGGCACCCGGCGCGGTCGACCCGCCCATGAGCCGTCCGCGTTCCGCCGCGAACAGCAGCGTGTCGGCCAGCGACAGCATGCCGCCGACACAGGCGGCCGCCAGCTCGCCGACGCTGTGTCCGACCAGCGCGTCGGGCCGCACCCCCCAGGCCGCCAACTGCCGGGCGAGCGCGACGCCGTGCGCCACCAGCAGGGGCTGCGCCACCTCGGTGGCGGCGAGAGCGCCGCCGTCCACGCCGCCGTCCACGCACCAGGCCGTCAACTCCCGCCCGTGCACCGATCCCACCAGCGTCGACGCCTCGTCCAGCGTCGCGCGGTACACGGGTGCCGTGGCGTACAACTCCCTTCCCTGACCCGGCCGCAGCCCACCCTGGCCGGGGAACACGTAGACGGTCCGAGGCCGTCCCGTCACCGTCCCGGCGGCCGCACCCGGCACAAGCGAGCCGTCGGCGGTGCGCACCGAGGCGACCCGATCACGCAGGTCCCCGGCGGCCACGACGGCAAGACGGTGCGGTCGTTCGTCGCGAGCGGCACCCGCCGTCAGACAGACGTCTCCCTCCTCGAACTCCGGATGGCCGCCCAGGTGGTCCGAGATGCGCGCCGTCCACGCGTCGAGTCCGGCCGCGCTGCCCGCCGAGAGGGTGAGCAGGTTCGGGCCGTGGCCGTCTTGGAGCGCCCCGCGGTCGTTCCCGCGCGGCGGCGCCTGCTCCAGGACCGCGTGCGCGTTGGTGCCGCCGAAGCCGAAGGCGTTGATCCCCGCCCTGCGCGGCCCGGACGATTCCCAGGCCGTCACCTCCGTCACCAGGGCGAATCCGGACCGCCCGACGGCGGGGGAGACCGGTGTGTGATGCAGCGAGGCCGGAAGCCGCCCGTGCCCGAGGGCCAGGACCACCTTCACGAGCGAGGGCAGCGCCGCCGCGTTCAGCAGGTGCCCGATGTTGGTCTTCACCGAGCCGAGCAGCCGGGGCCGGCCGTCCGGGCGGGCCGGGAACGCATGGGCGAGGGACCGCAGTTCGATCGGATCGCCCACGGCCGTGCCCGTGCCGTGGGCCTCGACGTACGAGACCGACGCCGGGTCGACCCCGCACTGCTCGTAGGCACGGCCGATCACCTCGCGCTGGCGCAGCGGGTTGGGAGCCATCAGGCTCAGCGACGTACCGTCGTTGTTGACGGCGGTGCCGCGTACCACGGCCAGCACCTCGTCACCGTCCCGCCGGGCCTCGTCGAGCCGCCGCAGGACGAGAACCGCGCCGCCCTCGCCGGGCACGAACCCGTCGGCCGACGCGCCGAAGGCACGGCTGCGCCCGGTCGGCGAAAGGGCCTGAGCCGCCTCCAGGGCCTGGTGGGCCGTCGCGGTGAGATGCAGGTTGACCCCGCCGACGACCGCGATGTCGCACTCGCCGTCCGCGAGACTGCGCCGGGCCAGATGCAGCGCCACCAGGCCCGAGGAACACGCGGTGTCCACGGCGAGCGCCGGGCCGTCCAGATCGAGGCAGTGGGCCAGTCGCGCGGCGACCAGATGGGGAAGGTTGCCGGTCAGGGCCGACGCGGTCGGCGGCGTGCCGGCGGTGTTCGCGTCGGCCAGGAGCTGCCGGTAGCCGCTGTCGCCGACGGCTGCGAAGACTCCGGCCCGCAGGACCCGGCGTCGGGGCCCGGCGTACCCGGCGCGTTCCAGTGCCTCGTGGGCGAGTTCGAGGAAGACGCGGGCCTGCGGGTCCAGCGCGCGTGCCTCCTCGTCGCCGATACCGAAGTGACCGGCGTCGAAGGCGGCGGGGTCGTCCAGGAAGGCTCCCCAGCGTCCTGCCGCCCCGGGCCCTTCGGAACCGTCCGCGGACCGGCTCCCCGTGTTCCAGCGGCCCGGGGGCACCGCGGACACGGCGTCGCGGCCGGCGATCAGCAGGTCCCAGAACTCCTCCGGCGTGTCGGCCCCGGGGAACCGGCAGGCCAAACCCACCACGGCGGTCGCGGACGCCCCGCCCGCGGCGGACGCGCCCTCCTGCCGGTCCGTGCCCGTGCCCGCGCCGTCCGTCGAGGTGCTGTCCGCCCCCGCGTCGTCCGCCTCGACGACGCCCATGAGATGGTCGGTGAGCGTGGCGACCGTGTCGTTGCGCATCACCGCCGGCCCCAGCGGGACACCGAGGGAACGTTCCAGCGCGGCGAGCACCTCCATGGCCCGGAGCGAGGTGCCGCCGAGTTCGGCGAACCGTTCCCGGTCCCCGAACGACGCCCCGGGCACCCCCAGGACCGCGGCCCACACATCCCGCACCACGCGCCGTACGTCCCCACGCGAACGTGGCACCGCGCCCCGGCCCCCGGATGCCGACGGCTGCCGAGACCGTTCCACCGGGCCGCCCGCCACCGCATCCGGCCCCGCCACTGCCCCCGGGCCGGCCACCGCCCCGGAACGGGCCGACGGCCGGTATCCGTCCGCCTCGAACCGGGACCGCATCCGCTGCCGCTGGACCTTGCCGCTCGTCGTCCGGGGGAACGCGGACGGCGGCAGCGCGAACACCCGCACGTCGTCGTGGCCCAGCGCCGCACGGACCCGCCGGGCGACCCGGTCCAGCACCCCGGACGCGGTGCGCGGCGGTCGCGCCCAGGCGACGAACACCACCACCCGCTCCCCACCGGTCACCGGATCGGTCGACCCGACCACCACCGTGGTACCGGCCGGCACCCCCGGCGTGCCGGACGCCACCTCTTCCAGGTCCGGGGCGTGGAACGTACGGCCGTTGACGAACAGGACATCCTTGGAGCGGCCGCTGACACACAGTCGGCCGTCCCGCAGGAAACCCAGGTCGCCGGTGCGCAGCCAGCCGTCGGCGAAGGACCGCGCCGTCGCGTCCGGCAGGCCGTGGTAACCGCGGGCGACCTGCGGGCCGCTCACCTCGACGTGCCCCACCCGCCGGTCGCCCAGGGGCCGGCCCGCGTCGTCGGTGATCCGCACCGAGCAGCCCGCGACCGGCACCCCGACGTCCATCAGCTCCACCAATCCGGTGGCGTCACCACCGGGTTCCCGCTCCACCACGCGGCCCCGACCGAGCGCGGACCGCTCCACGGCCACCGGCACGGCCACCTCGCCCAGCGGCGGGAACGCCACGGCAAGCGTCGCCTCGGCCAGGCCGTACACGGGCGTCGCCGCCCGCGGATCCAGCCCCGACGCCCTGGTCCTGGCGGCGAAGTCCCGCCACACCGCCGCCGATATCGGTTCGGCCCCCACCGTGATCAGCCGGACCGAGCTCAGGTCCAGCCCGGCGAACACCTCCTCGGGGACCCGGCGAAGGGTCAGCGCCAGCGCGAAGTTGGCGGCCGAGAGGACGGTGGCCCGGTGCGCGGCGGCCACGTCGAACCAGAGCCGGGGGTTCTTCGCGAACGCCAGGGGACCGATCTTCACCTGCCTGGCCCGCGCGGCCAGCGGCGCCAGATGCGTACCGATGAGCCCCATGTCGTGGAAGTAGGGCATCCAGCTGACCACCACGTCGTGCTCCGTGAGGGCGGAGGCCTCCGTCAGCTGCCGCAGGTTCGCCAGCACGGCCGCGTGGGTCAGCTCCACGCCCTTGGGCGCCCCGGTGCTGCCGGACGAGAACTGCAGGAAGGCCAGTCCGTCCGGCTCCGGTGCGGCGGGGGAGTCCAGGGGCGGACCCTCCCGCAGCACCTCCGTGCGCAGGACCCGGGCACCGTCCGGAAGTCCGGCGGCCACCGGCACACAGGCCGCGTCCACCACGACCGGGGGACGGCCCAGGTGCTCCCACACCGGCAGGACCCGCCGTACGTCCGGCGCCAGCGGCACGGGCACCAGACCGGCCGCGAGCGCGCCCCAGAACATGGGCTGGAAGTCGGCGCTGTGCTCCGCGAGCAGCGGAACGCAGGTGCCCGGCGCGACGCCCGCGGCACGGAGACCGCCCGCGACGCGCAGCGACCCGGCCACGAGCTCCCGGAAGGTGACGGCCGTCTCGCCGCCGTCGCCCCTGACGTGGACGATCAACTGGTCGGGGGACTGGCGGGCGGCGTCCAGCAGGACGTCCAGCAGGGTCGCGGTGTTCATGAGTCCGTTCGTCGATCGCTCGTGGTGTGCCCGAAGCCGGGGACGCGCGGCGGCGCAGAGGCAGGCGATACAGGGGACTCGCCGCAACCGGGACAGGTTGCTTCCGCGTGCTGATCACCGGCGGCCCCATTGTCGGTGGCGTCGCCTACGGTTCGGTCGGTGGGGCCTGTCGGAACGGCCGGGGGCCCGCTTTGGGGAGGGTTCTGTCATGTCTGGCGGGTCGGTGTCGACGACGTATCTGGAGCTGTCGCAGGATGACGGTGCCGCACACAAGTTCTACGAGGTGGCCGTCGACGGCCTGGTGGTGACCGTTCGCTACGGACGGATCGGCGCCTCGGGGCAGACCCAGATCACCACCTTCCCCTCGGCGGACAAGGCGCGGGCCGCCGCCGCGAGGAAGGTCGGGGAGAAGGTCCGCAAGGGGTATGCCCCCGCCGTTCCCGGGCAGCGCGCGCCGCGCGCGGTGACCCGGCGTCAGGTGGTGTCCGCCCCTTCCACCGCGCGCGCGGTGGCCCCCGTGCTGTGGCGGTTCGGCACCGGCTCCGCGGCGTTCGGCATCCATGTCGACGGCGAGCACTGCTGGGTCGGCAACCAGGCGGGCGACGTCTACACCCTGGACCACGACGGCCGGGTACTGGCCCGCTTCAACCTGCCGGACGGCGTGAAGTGCCTGGTGGCCGACGATTTCTGGATCTACGCGGGCTGTGACGACGGCAAGGTCTACGACCTGTCCTCCAAGCTGCCGTTCGCGGCGTACGACATCGCCGCGGACGTCGACATCTTCTGGCTGGACATCCACGAGGGCGTGCTGGACGTCTCGGACCGCGACGGCAAGCTCACCGTCATCGACCACGAGGACGAGCACCAGTGGTCCCGCCGCAGCCAGGGCGACCACGCCTGGATGGTGCGTGCCGACGACCGGGCCGTCTACCACGGTCATCACAGTGGCGTCACCGCCTACGCGCCCGACGGGGGCGGCGAGTTGTGGCACACGCCCACCCGCGGCGGTGTGCTGTTCGGCTGGCAGGAGGACGACACCGTGTACGCGGGCACGGCGCACCGCGTGGTGCAGCGGCTGTCGAAGGCGAGCGGGACCATCGAGGCCACCTACGCCTGCGACAGTGCCGTGTACTCGTGCGCCACCTCGCCCGGCGGCCGGTTCGTGTTCGCCGGTGACGCGGCGTCGTCCGTCTACTGCTTCGACCAGGACGGCACCAGGCTGTGGAAGCTCGGCACGGGCGGCGGCTCCGCCCTGTCGATGCAGTACCGGGACGAGCGGCTGTACCTGGTCACCACCGACGGTTCGCTGGTCTGTGTCGACGCCGGCGAGACGGCCGTCTCCGCCGCCCAGCAGGGCACGGTGCCGGTCGCGCGGGACGTCAAGCTCGCCGAGGCGCTGCCGACCTACGAGCCGGCCACGACGGCGAGCGCGGTGAGCGCGGTGGCCCAGGCCCCGGCCGGGGCGATCGTCGTCCAATGCGTTCAGGACTCCGGCCGCCTGCGCGTGCACGTGGTGTCCGAGGGGTACGACTCGTCGTGGAACGTGCAGTTCCCGCGCGCGATACGAGAGCCCGGAGCCCGCTATGTCGTGGACGCCCTGCACCCGGCGGCCGGTGGCTTCTACCGGGTCCGCGGGGACATCCGCCGGCTGCTCTGACGCGCCGAGGCCCTTCACGGGCGAGGGCCCTGGCGAAGTTCCCGGGGGCCGGGCGCCGGCCCTCCGGGGCGTAGCACAGGCTCACACGGGGTTCGTGTGAGCCCTGTACGCGCCCCCTCGCCCGTGCGGAGAATGCAGTGTCCATGATCATGCAGCGGAACGGCCGGTTCCGTCGGCCGAAGCCCAGGAAAGCAGGTCGACCGCCGTGCTCTTGCGTCTGCCCACGTCCCTGACCGAAGCACAGAACTGCATGGCCGAGGGAGCGGTGCCCATCGGCGGAGCCACCCTCGTGTGGGCGCTCTGGCAACGGGACGGCTTCCCCGAGCAGGCGATGTCCCTGCGCAGCCTGCCGGAGGCCAACGTGATCGAGCGCGAGGCGCTGGGTGCTGCCGTTCCGCTGCACCGCATCGACGACCGGGTGCCGGAGGTCATGCGCGGCGCGGCCTCCACCGTGGGCACCGGGGCGGTGCGCCGGACGGCGACGGTCGGCGGCAACATCGTGGGCAGCACCCTGCGGTGTCTGCTGCCGGCAGCGCTCGTCCTGGACACACGCGCCACCGTGCTGGACCGGGACGGCGCCTTCGAGACCGACCTGGCCGAGGTGGTGGCCAAGCGCCACCTGCTCCTCAGCCTGCGCTGGCGCGCCCCGACAACCAGCGGATACCACAAGGCGCCCGCCGAAGCGGGCGGACCGCCGCCCCTCGTCGTCGCCACAGCCGTGCACGCGCAGGAGGACGGAGGACGCAGGGTCCGCGTCGCGGTCCGTGACGGCTACGAGGTGACCGGCGGGAGCGCGGACTGCGCGGCCGGTACGGACGAGGCACTGCGGGCCCTGGACACCACGGACCTCGGTTCGCTCCCCCCGGAGATCGGCGACGTGATGCGCAGGGAGGTGTCCGGAGTCCTCGGCCGGACCACCGGCGGCTGACCGGTACGACTGCCGTTCGTGCGGGCCGGCCGTCGCGACGGCCGGCCCGCGGAGGCGCCACCGCCTCCGGTACGGCTCGGCCGACCGCCCGGGCGTGCCGGCCGTGGGGTCCCGGGCCCCGGACCGGCGCAGCGACTGCGGCAGTGCGGGGGGGGGGGGGGGGCCCCCCCGCCCGCGGGGGGGGGGGGGGGCGCGGCCCCGGTCCGTCCACGCCTCGACCGCAGCGGCGCCGGGCGGGGGCGGCGAACGGGATGGGGACAGGAGCGGCGACTGCCCCGGCAGTCGTCCGCGTCAGTCGACGGGCCAGGTGTGCACCGGGGCGTTGAGGTGCATGTAGTCGATGTACTGCTGCGTCATCCGGCGCAGGGCCTCATGGCGGCCGCAGTGGGCGGTGGCGTCGATGTGGTGGAACATCTCCTTCTGCCACACCGCCCCGTTGCGTCCGGTGACGCAGCGCTGCTCGATGATGCCGAGCAGCGGCTCCCGCCAGGCCTCGTCCATCCCGGAGAGTTCCAGCCCGCGGTGCGCCAGGGGCAGCAGACGCCGCAGCACCAGCTCGGGCACCGGCACCTCGCCCATCCCGGGCCAGTACAGCCGGGCCTCGATGCCGTGCCGTGCCGCCGTGTGCAGGTTCTCCTCGGCGGCCGAGAAGGACATCCGGGACCACACCGGCCGTTCCTCCTCCACCAGGGCACGGGTGAGCCCGTAGTAGAAGGCGCCGTTGGCCAGGGTGTCGGCGACGGTGGGGCCGGCCGGCAGCACCCGGTTCTCCACCCGCACGTGCGGCTTGTCGTGCGCGATGGCGTAGACCGGGCGGTTCCAGCGGTAGATGGTGCCGTTGTGCAGGGTCAGTTCGCCCAACTCGGGGACGTCGCCCCGGTCCAGCGTCTCGGCGGGGTTCTCTTCGTCGCACAGCGGGAGCAGCGCCGGGAAGTACCGCAGGTTCTCCTCGAAAAGGTCGAAGACGCTGTTGATCCACCGCTCTCCGAACCACACCCGGGGCCGGACCCCCTGCACCTTGATCTCCTGCGGGCGGGTGTCGGTGGCCTGCTCGAACAGCGGGACGCGGGTCTCGTGCCACAGTTCCTTGCCGAACAGGAACGGCGAGTTGGCGGCCAGGGCGACCTGGACCCCGGCGATCGACTGTGCCGCGTTCCAGTAGTCGGCGAACTGCTCCGGGAACACCTGGAGGTGGAACTGGGTGCTGGTGCAGGCGGCCTCGGGCGTGATCGTGTCCGCGTAGGTGCGCAGCCGGTCGACGCCGTCGACCTCGATGTGCAGGTCCTCGCCCCGGGCCGCGAAGATCTGGTCGTTCAGCAGCCGGTAGCGCGGGTTCTCCGACAGCGCCGACTCACCCACGTCCTCCTGCCGCAGAGTCGGCAGGATCCCGGTCATGATCAGATGCGTGCCGACCGACTTGGCGCGGTCCTCGGCGTGGTTCAGCGCGGCACGGATCTCGGACTCCCACGAGTCGGGGCCGCCCGCCGTCAGCCGGCGCGGCGGAACGTTGACCTCGAGGTTGAACCGGCCCAGTTCCGTGGACCAGGCGGGGTCCGCGATCGCTTCGAGCGCGTCGCTGTTGCGCATCGCGGGCTCCGCCCGGTCGTCGACCAGGTTCAGCTCGATCTCCAGCCCGACCTGGGGCCGCTCGGCCTCGAAGCGGGCCTCCCGCAGCATCTGCGCGAACGTGTCGAGGCACTCCTGCATCTTGATCCGGTACCGGCGGCGGTCCTCACGGGTGAACACCAGCGCCGGGACATCGCGTCCCATCGGATTCCCTCCCGGCCTCCCGTCCGCGGACACCTCTCCACCCCAGCGTCGCACCACCGGCCGGCTCCGACCAGGCGGGACGGGATCCGCCACGACACCCGGTACCCCGCACGGGTACGGGGTACCGGCGGTCGGCGCCGTGCCCGGGACCGCCCGCGGGCGGACGCGCCGATGACGGCGCGTCCGCCCACCAGTGTCCCCCGTCGTCACCGGCAGGTCCGTACGGTGCCCGGCCGGCGGGCAGACGCAGTTCTCCCCGGTGCGGACGGCCGGGGTGGGCTGCGGGGGCGAGGCGGGACCGCGGGAGTGCTCGGTGCCGTCCTGAAGACAGACGTCCGCGGCGCGACGTCCGGGGCGGTGCGGGCGCGGCGGTGACCCGGGGGCCGGGGAAGCGGTACGGCGGGTGGGCATCCGGGCGTCCGTGCCCGGCAGTGGCCACGGTCTGCCGCGGCACCCCCGTCCCCGTACCCGCGGGGGCCGGCGAGCCGCGAGCCGGCCCGGTCGAGTTCGACGACCCGGGCCGCTTCGGTGTCCCGGAGGAGGCCAGCCGTACGAGCCCGGGGAGGACGCACCCGACCCCCGACACCGGTCCCGAGGGCACGATGCGGGAGAGGCACGCACTCAGGTACCCACGGAACCCGAACGCCCCCAGCCCCGCGCCGGACGAGTGGCCCGGCTCACATGGCGTACCCGGCCTGTCACCGACACGATGGTCTTCGTCACCGGAAGGCTGAAGGGATCAACATGTTCCGCAAGGTGCTGGTAGCCAACCGTGGCGAGATCGCGATTCGGGCGTTCCGCGCGGGCTACGAGCTGGGTGCCCGAACGGTTGCGGTCTTCCCGCACGAGGACCGCAACTCGCTCCACCGGCTCAAGGCGGACGAGGCGTACCAGATCGGCCAGGCCGGGCACCCTGTGCGCGCCTATCTCTCGGTCGAGGAGATCGTCGGCGCGGCACGCCGGGCGGGCGCCGACGCCGTCTACCCGGGCTACGGATTCCTGTCGGAGAATCCCGAGCTGGCCCTGGCGTGCGAAGAGGCGGGCATCACCTTCGTCGGACCGGATGCCCGCATCCTGGAGCTGACCGGGAACAAGGCGCGTGCCGTCGCCGCGGCTCGCGCTGCGGACGTGCCGGTGCTGGGCTCCTCGGAACCCTCCACCGACGTGGAAGCGCTGGCCCGCGCCGCCGACGACATCGGCTTCCCCGTGTTCGTCAAGGCGGTCGCCGGCGGAGGCGGGCGCGGGATGCGACGGGTCGAGGACCCCGCCCAGCTGCGGGAATCCATCGAGGCTGCCTCGCGGGAGGCCGCGTCCGCGTTCGGCGACCCCACGGTCTTCCTGGAGCGGGCCGTCGTCGATCCCCGCCACATCGAGGTGCAGATCCTCGCCGACGGCCAGGGCGACGTCATTCACCTGTTCGAGCGCGACTGCTCGGTGCAGCGCCGCCACCAGAAGGTGATCGAACTCGCGCCCGCGCCGAACCTCGACCCCGGGCTGCGGGACCGCATCTGCGCCGACGCCGTGCGCTTCGCCCGCCAGATCGGATACCGCAACGCCGGAACCGTGGAATTCCTCGTCGACCGCGACGGGAACCACGTCTTCATCGAGATGAACCCCCGCATCCAGGTCGAGCACACGGTGACCGAGGAGGTCACCGACGTCGACCTCGTCCAGGCGCAGCTGCGCATCGCCACCGGTGAGACACTCGCCGACCTCGGACTCGCCCAGGAGAACATCACCCTGCGCGGCGCCGCGCTGCAGTGCCGCATCACCACCGAGGACCCGGCCAACGGCTTCCGCCCCGACACCGGCCGGATCAGCGCCTACCGCTCGCCCGGCGGCTCCGGCATCCGTCTGGACGGCGGCACCACCCACGCCGGTACGGAGATCAGCGCACACTTCGACTCCATGCTGGTCAAACTGACCTGCCGAGGACGGGACTTCGCCACCGCCGTGGGCCGGGCCCGGCGCGCCGTGGCCGAGTTCCGCATCCGCGGCGTCTCCACCAACATCCCCTTCCTCCAGGCAGTGCTCGACGACCCGCAGTTCCGGGCCGGACAGGTCACCACGTCGTTCATCGAGCAGCGCCCGCACCTGCTCACCGCGCGCCACTCCGCCGACCGCGGCACGAAGCTGCTGACCTACCTCGCCGACGTCACGGTGAACAAGCCGCACGGCGAGCGCCCCGTACTGACCGACCCGACGACCAAGCTGCCCCGGCCCACCGCGGCCGAGCCGGCGCCAGGGTCCCGGCAGCTGCTCGCGGAACTCGGCCCCGAGGGGTTCGCGAGCCGACTGCGCGCCTCACCCACCGTCGGCGTCACCGACACCACCTTCCGCGACGCACACCAGTCGCTGCTCGCCACCCGGGTCCGCACCAAGGACCTGCTCGCCGTCGCCCCCGTGGTGGCGCGCACCCTGCCCGAGCTCCTCTCCCTGGAGTGCTGGGGCGGCGCCACCTACGACGTCGCCCTGCGCTTCCTCGCCGAGGACCCGTGGGAACGCCTGGCCGCCCTGCGGGAAGCCGTCCCCAACATCTGCCTGCAGATGCTGCTGCGGGGCCGCAACACCGTGGGCTACACGCCGTACCCGACCGAGGTGACCGACGCCTTCGTCGAGGAGGCGGCGGCCACCGGCATCGACGTCTTCCGCATCTTCGACGCGCTGAACGACGTCGCCCAGATGCGGCCCGCCATCGACGCCGTGCGGGAGACCGGGACGGCCGTCGCGGAGGTCGCCCTGTGCTACACCTCCGACCTGTCCGACCCGTCCGAGCGGCTCTACACCCTGGACTACTACCTGCGTCTGGCCGAGCAGATCGTGGACGCCGGTGCGCACGTCCTGGCCGTCAAGGACATGGCCGGCCTGCTGAGGGCGCCCGCGGCGGCCACCCTGGTGTCCGCCCTGCGCCGGGAGTTCGACCTGCCGGTCCACCTGCACACCCATGACACCTCCGGCGGGCAGCTCGCCACCTACCTCGCCGCGATCCGGGCCGGGGCGGACGCGGTCGACGGAGCGGTGGCGTCCATGGCGGGCACCACCTCGCAGCCCAGCCTGTCGGCGATCGTCGCGGCGACCGACCACTCCGAGCGCCCCACCGGCCTCGACCTCCAGGCCGTCGGAGACCTGGAGCCGTACTGGGAGAGCGTCCGCAAGGTCTACGCACCCTTCGAAGCGGGCCTCGCCTCTCCCACCGGCCGCGTCTACCACCACGAGATTCCCGGCGGGCAGCTCTCCAACCTGCGTACCCAGGCCGTCGCCCTCGGCCTGGGCGACCGTTTCGAGGACATCGAGGCGATGTACGCCGCCGCCGACCGGATCCTCGGCCGACTCGTCAAGGTCACCCCGTCCTCGAAGGTGGTCGGCGACCTGGCCCTGCACCTGGTGGGCGCCGGGGTGTCCCCCGAGGACTTCGAGCAGGACCCCGACCGGTTCGACATCCCCGACTCCGTCATCGGCTTCCTGCGCGGCGAGCTCGGCACCCCGCCCGGCGGCTGGCCCGAGCCGTTCCGGACCAAGGCACTGCGCGGCCGGGCCGACGCCAAGCCCGTGCAGGAACTGACCGCCGACGACCGCGCCGGGCTGGCGAAGGACCGCCGCGCCACGCTCAACCGGCTGCTGTTCGCCGGTCCGGCCCGCGAGTTCGAGGCGCACCGGCAGACCTTCGGCGACACCAGCGTCCTGGACAGCAAGGCCTTCTTCTACGGGCTGCGCCCCGACAAGGAGTACACCGTCGACCTCGACCCCGGGGTGCGGCTGCTCATCGAACTCCAGGCCGTGGGCGACGCCGACGAGCGCGGCATGCGCACCGTGATGTCCACCCTGAACGGCCAGATGAGGCCGATCCAGGTCCGCGACCGGGCCGCCGCCTCCGACGTCCCGGTCACCGAGAAAGCCGACCGGAACGACCCCGGGCATGTCGCGGCGCCGTTCGCCGGAGTGGTGACCCTCGCGGTCGCCGAGGGCGACGAGGTGGCGGCGGGGGCCACGGTGGCCACCATCGAGGCGATGAAGATGGAGGCCTCGATCACCGCCCCGAAGTCCGGCACGGTGACCCGGCTGGCCATCAACCGCATCCAGCAGGTGGAGGGGGGCGACCTCCTCGTGGAACTCGCCTGAGCCGACCACTGCCCGACGCCCGCCGACCCGCCCCTGCCCCCGCCACCGCCCGGCGTGACGGCGGCGTCCTCGCTGCGGCGGTGTCGGTGTGCCGTGGGTCCGGTACACGGCCTGCGCGTCGAGCTCCAGCTGGACGGCGGGCCCCACCACGGTGATGCCGCGGGCTGGCATCTAACGCCGGTCGAGGGTGAGGTCCTCGCGGTGCAGTTCGGCCTTCGCGAGAGCGGCGCAGCGCAGTTCCTGCTCGTAGCCGCCGTTCACGGTGCCGAGGTACTCGGTGTCGGGGCCCGCGGAGTGGCTGGTGCCCTGCAGGGTGAGGGTGCCCGTGCACGGCCCACCTGGAGCCGCCGCGACAGGCGAACCGGGTACTGGGGAAATCGATGTACGGGTAGTTCTCCACGTCGAGGAAGTCCGCGGACCGCAGAGGGTTGTCGCGCGTCTGGTTGCCCGTGGTGATGCCGGACGCGTCGATGCGCACCTGCACCTGGGAGTCGTCATGGTCTGCGTGACCCGGATGCCGCCCTCGAACCGCGTGAAGCGGCCGTGCACATGGGCCGTGCCCCCGTGCTTGGCGATGAACCGGATCGCGGTGTGCGGCGGGTCGAACAGCCAGGTGCCGGACGGCGGGAGCTCCAGCTGACGCGCGGGCTCGAGCACGACGCGCTGCGGAGGAAGCACCACGCCTGCGGCTGTCTCGACGGTCTCACGGACCGGTGACAGGCCCTCCGGCGCCGTCATCACGCTGGAGGTGCCCGGGGGCAGGGCCGCCATGAAGGAGCCGTACGGGGCGGTGGTGCCGCGGACCGCGACCCGGTGGCCGCTCAGCCCGGTCACCGTGCCCTCGGCTCCTCCCAGCGGCCGCGCCGGCGTGTCGACGACCTCGCAGCCGAACGCCCCCGCCCCGGGCGGCAGGGTCTGCCTTCCGGCGGTGAAGTCCGGTCGGCCCGACCAAGAGGTCGACACCTGACCGGCTTTGGTTTCGGGGACGGGCGGGTGCCGGACTTCCGCTGCTCCGGGACGGGAGACCGGCTGTGCGGGGGCGCGAGAGCCGCCCACGGCCGGACTCCGCAGTCCCACCGCGCCCAGGGGCGGCGATGTCGCCGGGGAGAGAGGCAAGGAGAGGCGAGGGATCGCCAGGCACGTCAGCCGGCCCGCACCACGCGGAAGGTGAGGCACACGAGGGGGGTGCCGTCCTCGACCGGGGTGCCCTCGCGCTGCCAGAAGCGGCGGTGGCCGGCCCGCCAGTCCTCCAGGGAGGCGTCGCCCTCGCCCTCGGCGGCAGCGTGTTCCCGGGTGACCTCCGCGAAGGACGTCGTCTCCACGCCGGTGATCTCGACCGTGGCGACGGCACGGCCGTCGTTGTCCAGGAGGGCCAGCCGCTCACCGGGGAACTCCAGTCCTTCGGTCTCCTCGACGTACTCGGCCAGCAGGCCGGTCGTGGCGGTCTTCCGGCCGGCCAGGACGAGAGCGTTCAGCTCGTCGCGCAGCCCGTCGGGGGTGCCGAGTTCCAGTGCGCGCATACCGCCGACTCGTGGCCACATGTGCCTCATCGCCTCACTCGATCAGCCGTGGAAAACACGGATCGTCTTCGGGCGGCCATTATGGATCGAAACCACGGCCGATCCGTTTCCACTGGACGGAAGCGGTTCCTGGCCGGGTGGCCCGGACGGACGCAGAATGGCGGTCATGTCCTCCTCGCGCGTCCACAGCCGTACGCAGATCGGCGTCGTCGGTGCCGGTCCCGCCGGGCTCATGCTCTCCCACCTGCTCGCCCGTGCCGGGATCGACTCCGTCGCGGTCGACCTGCGCAGCCGTCGCGAGATCGAGGAGACCCACCGCGCCGGGGTCCTCGAGCAGGGCTCCGTCGACCTGCTGACCGGAACCGGCGTCAGTGACCGGGTGCACCGCGACGGCTACCGCCACGACGGGATAGAACTGGCCTTCGGCGGGGGCGCCCACCGGATCGACTTCCGGAGCCTGGTCGGCGCCTCGACCCAGCTCTATCCCCAGACGGACGTCTTCATCGACCTCGCCGACGCCCGTGAGCGCGACGGAGGCGACGTCCGGTTCGGCGTCACCGACGTGTCGGTCGACGGCCTCACCTCCAGCGCCCCGGCCATGCGGTTCACCGATGCCGACGGCACCGCCCACGAGGTACGCGCCGACTTCCTGGTGGGCGCCGACGGGTCGCGCGGCCTGTGCCGCCGCGAGGTGCCCGAGGCCCGGCGCACGCAGTACTTCCGGGAGTATCCGTTCGCCTGGTTCGGCATCCTCGCCGAGGCGCCGCCCAGCGCTCCGGAACTGATCTACAACCACTCGCCGCGCGGCTTCGCGCTGATCAGCCGGCGCACCGAGACCCTCCAGCGGATGTACTTCCAGTGCGACCCCGCGGAGGACGCCGCCGCCTGGTCCGACGACCGGATATGGGAGGAACTCCAGTCCCGTGTAGGGGCCAACGGGCACACGCTCAAAGAGGGGCCGATCACCTCCAGGGCCGTGCTCCCGTTCCGCAGTTTCGTCCAGGAACCGATGCACCACGGACGGCTCGTGCTCGCCGGTGACGCCGCGCACACGGTGCCGCCGACCGGCGCCAAGGGCCTCAACCTGGCTCTCGCCGATGTACGGATCCTGGCCGAGGAACTCGAGCGAGCCGTCGCGAGCGGCGACACCGCCCCGCTGGAGACGTACAGCGAGCGCGCGCTCGGCCGGGTCTGGAAGGCCCAGCACTTCTCGTACTGGATGACCACGATGCTGCACACCCTGCCGGAGGCCACCCCGTTCGACGTACGGCGCCAGGAGGGCGAGCTGGCCGCGGTGACCGACTCCACCGCGGGTTCGGCCTACCTCGCCGAGGCCTACACCGGCTGGCCGGAAGGGAGATGACCACGGCACCGTCCCGCAGCGCGCCCACCACGACCGGCCTTCCTGGGTCTCGGACGCCTTCGGCCGCGTCGTCCCGGCGATCCGGGGCACGCCTCGACGCCGTCCGGCTCGCCGGCCGGTCCCTCGTGGGCCGGTCCGGTACGCGGACGTAGCGGCGGAAGAGGGCACCCGCAGGCCTCAGTGCGGCTGACGCAGTCCGGTGACAAGGAGGCCGACCAGCCGGCGTGCGTCGTAGCGGGGATCGCTGTCCGCACCGATACAGAGGTTCCCGACGCCGCGCATGAGCGCGTAGGCCTCCACGTCGGTGCGGATCTCCCCGGACGCGGCCGCGGCGGCGAGGAGTTCGGCGCACACGGGCACGAGCCGGTCGAGGAAGTAGGAGTGCAGCGTCTCGAAGCCGGTGCTGTCGGACTGCAGGACACCGGCGAGTCCGTGCTTGGTGACCAGGAAGTCGACGAAGAGACCGATCCACTCCCGCAGCGCCTCGTGCGGCGTCGCACGGCTCTCCAGAAGGGCCGGACCGGCCTCGGCGCAGGCCTCGACCTGGTGCCGGTAGACGGCGATGATCAGATCCGCCCGGGTCGGGAAGTGGCGGTAGAACGTGCCCACCCCGACACCGGCCTCGGCCGCGATGTCGCGCACCGGCGCGTCCACGCCCGACGTGACGAAGACGGTGGCGGCCGCGTCGAGCAGGGTCTTCTCGTTGCGCCGGGCGTCCGTCCGCTTGGGCCGACCCGCGCGTCCCGGGTCCCTGTCACCGCCGCTGCTGCCGGTGTCGCTCACCGAGCCGCTCCCTCCACTGCCGGACCTGTCGTACGGAACGTGGTTCCGTACCCTTGTTCCGGAGCGGAGTTCCGTTTGGTTCATGATGTCAGAACACGGGGCCGGCGGCGACAGTCGGCCGGACGGACCGGCGACGGGCCCCGACCCGGGTCGTGCGCAGCGCGGGCCCGTACGGTCCGGCCCTTCCCGTACGCGGCGCTCCCCGCCCCCCCCAGTGCTCCGACACGGCCCTGACCAGCAGCAGCCCGCGTCCGACCTCGTCCCGGGAACCGGCCCGTCGCGGCCGGGGCGCCGATGGGACGCTGCCGTCGTCCGTCTCCTGGGGCAGCCGTCGCGGAGACCGGTACGAGCTTCGTGCGCCGGGTCGTCTCGGTCCGTGCCCAGCGCGCGGTCACCCTCCTGACACGGGGCCGGGAAGGGGAAGCGGGCGCCCCCGAGGTGGGGTACGGGCCGGCGAGCGCGTCCGATGCGGCCTCCCGGCGGACGGCGGGACTCGACGCGGGAGCCTTCCGCGCCTCCTGAACCGCACCCCGGACGCATCCCGGGCCCGCCCTGCTGCGGCACTCGCCTCCCGGTCGCTGCATCGGGTGTCCCGAACGGTCGATTGCGGCAGCCGGGACCGTTCGCTTACTGTGCTCAACGCAAAGGCAAGGCTTACCTAAACCCTTGCTGCTGGTGCGGTGCACACACTCCCTGACGGCATCCCGGGCCCCGGGCGTGGGTGGACCGGTGCCTCCCCCACCCAGAACCGTGGAGTTCGACCATGCGCTCAACCCGCCGCCCGCGACTGCTCGTCGCGGCCACCGTGTCCTCCTCCGAGCCGGCGGCGCGGAGCGGGATGTGACCTCCGGACTCTCCGCCGTCCTGCCCGACCTCTCGCCCTGGCGGTCCTCCCGCGACTTCCGCCTCCTGTGGGTGCAGGGGCTGGTCACGACCTTCGGCAGCTTCATGGCCCTGGTCGCCCTGCCGCTCCAGATCAAGGAGCTGACCGGATCACCCCTCGCCGTGGGCGCCATGGGCGCGGTCGAACTGGTGCCCCTGGTGGTCTTCGGGCTGTACGGCGGCGCACTCGCCGACGCCGTGGACCGGCGCAGGCTCATCCTGCTCACCGAGGCCGGACTGGGCGTGCTCGCGGTCGTCCTCCTGGTCAACGCGACGCTGCCGGAACCGATGCTGTGGCCGCTGTACGTGGTCGCGGCCGGGGTGGCGGCCCTGGCGGGGCTCCAACGGCCCGCGCTGGACTCGCTGATGGCCCGGATCGTGCCGCACGACCAGCTCCCGGCGGCGGCCGCCCTGAACGCGCTGCGCTGGCAGATCGGCGCCATCGCCGGACCCGCCCTGGCCGGCCTGGTCGTGGCCTACGCGGGCAACGCCCCGGCCTACGCGACGACGGCGGCCGGCTTCGCCGTCTCGATCCTGCTGTGCCTGCGGCTCGCGCCCATGCCTGCGGCCGAGAACGCCGGCAAGCCGTCGCTGAGGGGCATCGCCGAAGGGGCACGGTACGCCTGGTCACGGCCGGTGCTCCTCGGCACGTACGCGGTGGACATGGCGGCGATGTTCTTCGCCTTTCCGAACACGATCTTCCCGTTCCTCGCCGACGAACTGGACGCCGACTGGTCACTGGGGCTGATGTACGCGGCGGGTTCCGTCGGCTCGGTGGTGGTGAGTCTGACCAGCGGCTGGGTCTCCCGGGTGCGCCGGCACGGACTCCTGGTGGTGTGCGGCGCGACCGGCTGGGGCCTGGCCATCGCGGCGGCAGGCTGGTTGTCGGACGTCTGGCTGGTACTGGTCTGTCTGGCACTGGCCGGGGCCGGCGACATGCTGAGCGGGTTGGGACGCTCGACCATCTGGAACCAGACCATCCCCGATGAACTGCGCGGCCGGCTCGCGGGCATCGAGGTGTTGTCGTACAGCGTCGGCCCGCAGCTCGGACAGGTCAGGGCGGGCGCGATGGCCGGCTGGACCGGCACCCGTCCCGCCTTCTGGACCGGAGGCCTCGCCTGCGTGGCCTCGGTGGGTCTGCTCGCCGTCGCGCTGCCGAGGCTGCTCACCTACGACGCGCTGACGGACGAGGACGCCCTCCGCCGCCGCGCCGCCCACACCCCCGTGCCCGGCGGTCCCGGCCCGGCCGAAACGGCCGGAAAGCCGGACGTGTGACGGTCGTGGGGGGGGGGGGCCCCCCCCCCCCGCCCCCCCCCCGGCCCCCGGCCCGGGGGGGGGGGGGGGGGGCCGGCGCCCGCGCCCCCCCCCCCCCCCCCCCACGACGGGGGAATCACGGCAGGGGAGTGATCCGGATGTCGCGGAACCTCACCTTGTTCCCGTGGTCCTGCCGGATCGCTCCCGCGGCAGGAGTCTCGGACCGGCCCGAGGCGGTCGGCCCGTCGAGGGCGATGCCGTCGTGGACCTTCTGCCCGTTCCACACCACCGTGACCCGGGCATCGGCGGTCTTGCGGCCGCTGTCGTCGAAGCGGGCCGCGCGGAAGTCGATGTCGTAGGTCTGCCAGGTCTCCGGCGCCGTCGCCGCGTTGGTGTCGGGCGCCCGCTTCAGATAGAACGCCCCCGCCTCGTTGGTGTCGAGCGTGGTGTCACCGTAGGAGTCGAGGATCTGGAGCTCGTAGCGGTCCTGGAGGAAGATGCCGCTGTTCCCGCGGTCCTGTCCGGTGACATCGGGGGGAAGCAGCGGGACCCGGAACTCCACGTGCAGTCTGAAGTCCTGGTACGCGTCCTTGGTGCGGATGTCGCCGCAGCACACCTCCATCGACTTCTCGTCGCTCAGCGGCCATCGCAGGTTCCTGCCGTCCGTGTGCTGCCACTGCGCCTGCGAGGCGGCCGTACCGTCGAAGAGCGGGACCCGGGCTCCGTGCGGACGGACACTGAGCATGTCGAGATTGACATGACCGGTGTCGCCCGTGTCGAACCGGTAGGAGACCGTGTTGCTCCCGGCGCGCAGGGCCAGTCGCTCGGTCCGCGTCGACCAGGAGTCCCAGTCGTCGGTGGGCGGGAGCTGCGTCTGCCGCAGCTTCTTCCCGTTGACGTACAGGGACAGGGACTTGGTGCCCCGGAACGGGTCCGGCCCGTTGGAATAGCGCAGCCCCACGTCGTAGGCGCCCGACTTCGGGACCGTCACGTCGAACGTCGTGCCGGCCCTGCCCTCGGTGGCGTACCGGTCCACGAAGCCGCTGCCGGAGTAGCCGGTGTGGTCGGTGTCGACACCGGCCGTGCCCGTCAGGCGCGCCTCCTCGGCCTCGTACCGGGTCGCGGGAGCCGGCTGCTGGCCGGGGATCCGGTTGAGGGTGTACCAGGCCTCGGTGTTCCACAGCTGCTCACCGGAGTCCGACGTGAAGGGACGCGGGGAGCGGATGTGCACGACACGGCCCGGCTTGAGGTCGTCCAGCCGCAGCCTGACGGTACGCCGGTCCTTCGAGAGCGTCGCCGAGCGCACCGACAACCGCTCCTCGGCGATCTTCGGGCCGCCGTAGTCCGCGGTCGGCGTGTAGCGCCACTGCTCCGCGCGGTAGTGGGCCGCCAACTGCTCGGCGGTGGCGTCGGACACCGGCTGGGTGTAGGTCAGATCGAAGCCGCCGGGCACGGCACGCATGGTCCTGACGTCGAACGTGTTCCGGCCGTTCGGTGTCAGCTTCTGCAGACCGAACCTGAGTTTGCCCTCCTGGCCCCAGTTGCCGTCGGCCCCCAGCCCGCCGACGTAGATCGCGCCGTCGGGCCCCTGGGTCACCCGGTTGATGCCGGCCTCGAGCCCCTGGGTGTAGCGGAAGACGGCGCCCTGGTACTGGCCCTTCACCTTCTCCAGGTAGGCGCGCTGCAGGCCGCCGTAGGTGACGTCGCCCAGCAGCATCTGGCCGGCGAACGGGCCCTTCTTCAGGTACAGGGGGGTGGAGGGGGAGTTGGCGATCTCGTTCTGCGGCAGCCACAGCACCGGCTCGGTGACGGGGGAGTCGTCGAAGGGGCCGGCGGGCTCGGTGTAGTGGTTGAAGAAGCGGTCCTGCTTGATCTGGACGAGCTTCGAGGAGGGAAGCCATCCGCCCTGGTTGTCGGTGGCGAAGATGCTGCCGCCGGGCCCCCAGCCGATGCCGTTGGGCGTCCGCAGCCCTCCCGCGACCGGGCTGATCCTCCCCGTCTTCTTGCTGACCTTGTACGTGGCCCCGCGGCCCGGCGCCGGCTGCGGCACGGTGGTCGCGCCGCCGAGGTCGATGGCGACGGAGAGGTTCACGTAGAAGTGGCCGTTCCGGTAGAGCAGCCCGAAGGCGAACTCGTGGAAGTTGCCGCCGTACGGCCAGGTCGCGACCGTCCGGTACTCGTCGGTGACCTCGTCGCCGTCGCGGTCGACGAGTCGTGTCAGCTCGTGCTTCTGCGAGACGTACAGGGATCCGTCGACGTACTTGATCCCCATGGGCTCGCGCAGCCCGCTCGCCACCTTCGTGACGGTGACCTTGTCGCGGCTGGTGGCGCCGGTGACGTTGTCGAGCAGGTACACCTCTCCGGCAACGTTGTCCGTGCCGCCCCAGGTGCTGATCGCCAGACGTCCGTCGGGCAACCAGTCCATACCGCTGACCTGCGGCTCGAAGCCGTCCGGGCGCAGATCGGTGAGGTTCAGGTCGGGGCGTACATCGGTGAGCGGGAGGCCGTCACCGGGGGAGTCGCCGCCCGCCTCGCACTCCTTGCGGCCCGGCGCCGTGACCCGGACGACCCCGGCGTCGGTGCTCAGCACCTCCCGGGGCACGACGGTGAAGTCGCTCGCGCCCGGTGGCTTCCAGGCCAGCTGGAGCTGCTGCCCGCCGTCGCGCTCGAAGTGGTCGATGCGCAACGGGTGCGCCCCGGCGGTGAGATGGACCGTGCCGTCCTTCGGCTCGGCACCGTGGAGCCCGTCGTGATCGATCACCGTGTCGCCGTCGATCGCCAGCCGTGAGCCGTCGTCACTGGTCAGGCGGAACACGTACGAGCCGTCGCTCGGAACGTTCAGGTAGCCCGACGCCTCGGTGACGAAGTGGTCGGACAGCCCGCCGAAGTCGGCCTCCGTGGACCAGTCGACCGTCGGCATCAGCTTGTCGTGGTTGGGAGTCTGACCCGGTTTCAGGGTGCACAGCTTGCTCAGCGGCGTCTGCACGTCGAACACGCGCAGTGTGACCCCGGGTTCCTGGGGCGGGATGTCCGCGGGAGCGGCGGCGGCCGGCGGCGCGGAGCACAGCCCCGCGGCCAGGGCCCCCGCGAACAACAGGGGGATGAGGTGTCTTCGAGCGCGTGGGAACAGAAGGTTGCGCAATGGTCCTCCACGAGTCGGGGACCGGACCGTGCCGGATTTCGCTCCGGTCTGCTGCGGTGGTGCTGTACTTGCGCCGTCAAGCTAGATGACTTCCGCTTGACATGTCCATACTTTGTCATCGGAGAGTTCAAAGTCCGGGACCCGGCGGGACCGGAGAGAGGCCTCCCCTTCCCGCGAGTCGTGGGGGGGCTCCCCCACGACTCCGGAGCCCGAAGGGAGGGGCGGCTCCCCGCGACACCGGTCGCAGTCCGCGTCCTCGTCCTGACACCCGCTCCCGGTGCCACGCGGCAGGCGGCGGCGGGCGCGTCGAGGTGTGGCTCACCACGTCGTCCGACGCGGGCGGCCACAACGTCACCCGGGTGCAGCTCTGCGGCTGCAACGGCGGCCGGCGCGGCAGCCCGCGTCGGACGACCCCATGACCCACGACGTGGACACCACCGGCGCCGCCCACCAGAAACGGACTCCGGGCACCGCCCGGCCCGCCCGGCCCGCCCGGCCGTCGGGCCCACCCGGTACCGGCCCCCCAGGCGGGCGGCCGGTACCGGGCTCCACCGTGTGATCATGTCCGCATGGCAGCCGGTCGGATCATCTTCCTCAACGGCACGTCGAGTTCAGGGAAGTCGAGCATCGCCCGGGAACTGCTCGACATCCTGGACGACGGTGTCTTCTTCCACCTGGCGGTGGACGGCTTCAACGCGATGCGCACGAAGCGCCCTCTCGCACAGGAGGACCTCGACACCGCTCTGCGCCGGACGAGGAGGGGCTTCCACCGTTCGATCGCGGCCATGGCCGAGGTGGGCAACGACATCGTCGTCGACCACGTTCTCAGTGAGCCGTGGCGGCTGGTCGACTGCCTGACCGTACTGCGTCCCACGGACGTGCTGTTCGTCGGCGTCCACTGCCCACCGGACGAACTGGCCCGCCGCGAAAAGGCCCGTGGCGACCGCCCCCTCGGCCTCGCGGCACTCCAGTACGACCTGGTCCATCGGCACGACGACTACGACCTCGAATGCGACACCGGCGCGGCGAGTCCGCGCGAGTGCGCCGAACTGATCAAGGATTTCCTCCCGCGCCGGCCGACGCCCACCGCCTTCACCCGCCTCCGCGCCCGGTATCCGGCGGACGGTGATCCGATGAGCTGAGAGCGGCGGTTCAGGACGACTCGCGCACCACCAACTCCGTCGGCAGCGTCAACTGCTTTCGGGGTGCGCCGTGCTGGGTGATGTCGGTGAGGATCCGCGCCATCCTGCGACCCAGTTCCTCCACCGGCTGACGCACCGTCGTCAAAGGCGGGTGGGTGTGACGGGCGAGGACGGAGTCCTCGAATCCGACGACGGCGACATCGTCGGGCACCCGCCGCCTGTGGCGGCGCAGTTCGGCCAGGGCACCGACCGCCATCAGGTCGGAGGCGGCGAAGACGGCATCCAGGTCCGGGGCGCGTTCAAGAAGCGAACGCATCGCGCGGCTGCCGCCCTCCTCGGTGAAGTCACCTGTCTCAGCCAGGAGTTCATTCACCGTCACCCCTGCCTCCCGGTGGGCGTCACGCCAGCCGGCGAGCCGGCTGCGGCCGACGTCCATGTCCAGCGGTCCGGTGATGGTGGCGATCCTGGTTCTGCCGCCGCGCAGCAGGTGCCGGACCGCCTCGGCGGCGCCTCCGGCGTTGTCGGAGCTGACGTAGCTCAGCCGCTCGCCCGCGTCGCGGCGGCCGGCCAGCACGGTGGGCAGCCCCATCTCCTCCAGTATGCCGGGCAGCCGGTCCTCGGCGTGGACGGAGACCAGGAGAACGCCGTCCACGCGGCGCGTTGCCACCGACTCGGTCAGCTGGTCCCGTTCGGCCTGGTCACGGACGAGCATCAGCTGGAGCTGGGTCCGGCTCTCGGCGAGGGCGCCGCTGACGCCCCGGATCAGCGCGGCGAAGAACGGTTCCGAACCGAGCCGGCTCTCCGACTCCGGGATCACCAGGGCCACGGCGTTGGTGCGGTTGGTCACCAGGCCGCGGGCGACCGAGTTCGGAACGTAGTTGAGCTCCTTGATCGCCGCCAGGACCCTGGACCGCGCATCGGCACTGACGAGATCGGAGCCGTTGACGACGCGGGAAACCGTGGTCCGGCCCACGCCGGCACGGGCGGCGACGGTCTTGATCGTGGGACGGCGGTCTTCGGCCATGTACTCCCCCTCTTCGGCGGTCGCGGCGACACCGGCCGCGGAGTCGACCGGCGGCAATTCTTGCAGACAGGGCAAGAGCGCCGGTGCGTCGGGGCCCGGGGGCCGAACGGCGGACACCGGCCCCGAGCCACAAGTTGTGTTCAAGTCATTGACAGACCGGCTGTGCTGCCAGGAGTCTTCGGTCCAGCGATGGGAACGTGCCCACCCCGAAGTGGGCACGTTCCCACCCCATTGCCAGAGCCGCTGTGGTCATCGCGGAAACCGTCACTCCGGTGCTCAGCGCCGTCGCTAGGAGGAGATCCATGGGCAGTCCCGGTTCGTTGCGCACGAGGGCGTTGGCGGCGACCGCGGTCGCCGGTGCGCTGACGCTCGTCGTCGGTTGCAGCAGCAGTGACGACTCGGCCACGGGTGGTGGCAGGAAGGACGGCAAGGTCACCATCACCATGGGCCTGTACGGGGTGATGGGCATCAAGGAGACGGGCCTTCTCGAGCAGTACGAGAAGGAGAACCCGGACGTCGACATCAAGGCCGAGATCGCCGGTGACGAGCAGACGTACTACACCGCGCTGCAGACCAGGCTCGCCGCCGGCAAGGGCCTGAAGGACATCCAGGGCATCGAGATCGGCCGGGCCAAGGAGATCACCGAGACCCAGGCCGACAAGTTCGCGGACTTCTCCGACGTATCGGGCACCGACCACTTCCTGCCGTGGAAGGAGTCCCAGATCAGCACCCAGGACGGCAAGGTGCTGGGCCTGGGCACCGACATCGGACCGATGGCCGTCTGCTACCGCAAGGACTACTTCGGGCAGGCCGGCCTGCCCACCGACCGCGAGGAGGTCGCCAAGCTGTGGGAGGGCGACTGGAAGAAGTACGTCGAGGTCGGCCGCACCTTCAAGAAGGACTTCAAGGGTGACGACGTGTCCTACATGGACGCGTCCAGCGGCCTGTTCAACGCCATGGTCTACGGCCACCCCGAGCAGTTCTACGACGCCGAGGGCGAGCTGATCTACGAGAAGAACCCGGCCGTCAAGGAGGCGTGGAACCTCGCCGCCGACGCCGCCGAGGACGGCCTGAGCGCCAAGCTCCGCCAGTTCCAGCCGGGTTGGGACCCGGGCCTGGCCAACGGCACGTTCGCCACGGCCGTGTGCCCGGCGTGGATGCTCAGCCACATCAGCGAGAAGGCCGGCGAGCCGAACAAGGGCAAGTGGGACGTCGCCAGGGCCCCCAAGGGTGCCAACTGGGGCGGGTCCTTCCTCGGTGTGATCGACCAAAGCCCGGTGAAGGAGGAGGCCAAGAAGCTCGTCGCCTGGCTGACCGCGCCGGAGCAGCAGGCCCACGTCTTCAAGGAGATCGGCAACATCCCGTCCTCGCGAGAGGCGCTGGAGAGCGACGACGTGAAGAGCGCCGAGTCAAAGTATTTCAGCGACGCGCCGATCGGCGAGATCTTCGGCGCCGCCGCCCAGGAGATACCCGACAAGCAGGTCCTGGGCCGCAAGGACGGCACGATCAAGGACACCTTCTCCCAGGGCCTGACTCTGATCGAGCAGCAGGGCGCCCCGCGTGACGAGGCGTGGAAGACCACCGCGGAGCGCATCGAGAAGGCCGTCGGCTGACCCTGGCCCGCCGTCCACCGAGGCCCTCCGGGTCCGCCGGCAGTCCGTCGGCGGGCCCGGAGCGGCTCACACATCCGCTCCCAGGAAGGAGAAGTCGGGTGGCCACCTCCACCACCAAGGCCCCGGCCGGCGGGGAACCCTCGGGCCCGCCCCCGAAGACGGACGGCGAGGGCACCGCCCGGCGGCGCGGCGCGCTGCTGCACCGGCTGGACGTCAGAGGCGCCCCGTACGCGTTCGTCGCCCCGTTCTTCGTCGTCTTCGCCGCCTTCAGCTTCTACCCCCTCGTCTACACCTCGTGGATCTCCCTGCACCGGGTGGAACTGGCCACCCTCGACATCATGGAATGGGTGGCGTTCGACAACTACGTCGAACTCTGGAACGACACACGGTTCTGGAACGCGCTGGCGAACACCCTCACCATCGGTGTCCTCTCCACGGTGCCGCAGCTGCTGATGGCGCTCGGTCTGGCCCACCTGCTCAACTACCGGATGCGCGCCTCGCTGTTCTTCCGCGTCGCCTCGCTGGTCCCCTACGCCACCTCGGTCGCCGCCGCGGCCCTCGTGTTCACCATGATCTTCGAACGCGACTTCGGCATGATCAACTGGGCGCTCGGCGCGGTCGGTATCGACCCGGTGAACTGGGAGGCCGACAAGTGGCCCGCCCAGGTCGCGATCTCCACCATCGTCATCTGGCGCTGGACCGGCTACAACGCGCTGCTCTACCTGGCCGCCATGCAGGCGATCCCCGCCGAACGGTACGAGGCCGCCGCCATCGACGGCGCCTCCCGGTGGAAGCAGTTCACCCACGTCACCGTTCCCGGAATCCGCTCCACCATCGTCTTCACCATCGTGCTCTCCACGATCGGCGCCACCCAGCTGTTCGGCGAGCCGCTGATCTTCGGCCAGGGGCCCAACGGCGTCACCGGTGGTGCGGACAACCAGTACCAGACCCTGGGCCTGCTGCTGTACGAGGAGGGCTGGAAGAACTACCAGATGGGCCGCTCGGCCACCGTCGCATGGGCGATGTTCCTGCTGCTCGTCCTCGTCTTCGTGGCGCAGCGCCTGATCAAGCGGCTGCGTTCCCGTACGTCCTGACCTGGAGTCGCCATGACCATCCACAGCCTCCCGGCCCGGACGGACACCCCGACCGGGCCCCCCGCCGAGAAGCCGGGCCGCGGCGGACGCCGGCTGATGCGCCCGCGCGCCGGCCGCCAGCACCACGCCGGCCCGCTCGCCTACGTCCTGCTCGCCGTCATGGCGGTGCTGTCGATCTTCCCGCTGTACTGGACGATGGTGGCGGCCTCCACCGACAACACCCGGGTCAGCCAGACGCCGCCGCCGTTCCTGCCCGGTCCGAACCTGTTCAGCAACCTCGCCCGCGCCTGGGACGAGGCGGCGATGGGCAAGGCCATGGTCAACAGCCTGATCGTGGCCGGAGTGATCGCCCTGTCCACGGTGATGTTCGCGACCCTGGCGGGGTTCGCCTTCGCCAAACTGCGGTTCACGGGGCGCAACGCCCTGCTCATGCTGGTGATCGGCACCATGCTGGTGCCGCCCCAGCTCGGCGTCGTACCGCTGTTCATGATGATGTCCGAGCTGGGCTGGTCGCAGCAGCTGCCCGCCGTCATCTTCCCCACCCTGGTGAGCGCGGTCGGTGTCTTCTTCATGCGGCAGTACCTCTCGGAGGCGCTGCCGGACGAACTCGTCGAGGCCGGACGGGTGGACGGGGCGCACTCGCTGCGGATCTTCTGGAGCATCGTGCTGCCCGTCGCGCGGCCCGCGATGGCGGTCCTGTTCATGATCACCTTCGTGCACGCGTGGAACGACTTCTTCTGGCCCTTCGTGGTGCTCGACATGACCAACCCGACGGTCCCCGTCGCCCTCACCCAGCTCAGCGCGGGCTATGTCCGCGACCAGTCGCTGATCATGGCCGGCGCGCTGCTCGGCACGCTCCCGCTGCTGGTCATGTTCATCGTCTTCGGCCGCCAGATCGTCAGCGGCATCATGGCGGGCGCCGTCAAGGGCTGACCGCCGCGTCGAGGGCCGGCAGAACGCGCCCGCCGGCGCGGCGTGCAGGCACCCGCGAACCATCCACGCCCTTGCCCCGCTCCCACCCCCACCACCTCGAAAGGACTTACGTGGTCACCGCAGCACAGCAGACCGCGTCCACCCCGGACGCCGCCCGTACCTTCCCCAAGGGCTTCCTCTGGGGCTCCGCGACCGCCTCCTACCAGATCGAGGGGGCCGCCGCCGAGGACGGCCGCACACCGTCCATCTGGGACACCTACGCACGCACCCCCGGCCGGGTCCGCAACGGCGACACCGGTGACACCGCCACCGACCACTATCACCGCTGGCGTGAGGACGTCGCCCTCATGGCGGAACTCGGCCTGGGCGCCTACCGGTTCTCCCTCGCCTGGCCCCGCATCCAGCCCACCGGCCGCGGCCCCGCCGTCCAGAAGGGACTGGACTTCTACCGGCGCCTCGTCGACGAGCTGCTGGACAAGGGCATCCAGCCCGTCGCCACCCTCTACCACTGGGACCTGCCGCAGGAGACGGAGGACGCCGGCGGCTGGCCCGAGCGCGCCACGGCCGAGCGCTTCGCCGAGTACGCGGCCCTCGCCGCGGACGCCCTGGGTGACCGGGTGAAGACCTGGACCACCCTCAACGAGCCCTGGTGCAGCGCCTTCCTCGGCTACGGCTCCGGTGTGCACGCACCCGGCCGCACCGACCCGGTCGCCGCCCTGCGCGCCGCCCACCACCTCAACCTGGGCCACGGCCTGGCCGTCCAGGCGCTGCGCGAGCGCCTCCCCGCCGACGCCCGGTGCTCGGTCACCCTCAACATCCACCAGGTCCGCCCGCTCACCGACGACGACGCCGACACCGACGCGGTCCGCCGCATCGACGCGCTCGCCAACCGGGTCTTCACCGGCCCGATGCTCCAGGGCGCCTACCCGGAGGACCTGCTCAAGGACACCGCGGCACTGACCGACTGGTCCTTCGTGCGCGACGGCGACCTGCGGCAGATCCACCAGCCGCTGGACTTCCTCGGCGTCAACTACTACAGCCCCACCCTCGTCTCCGCGTCCGACGGCAAGGGCACCCACACCTCCGACGGACACGGAAGGAGCGCCCACAGCCCCTGGCCGGGCGCCGACGAGGTCGCCTTCCACCAGCCGCCCGGCGAGACCACCGCCATGGGCTGGGCCGTCGACCCCACCGGCCTGTACGACCTGCTGCACCGCCTGGCCGCCGACTTCCCGCGGCTGCCGTTGTACATCACCGAGAACGGCGCGGCGTTCGACGACTACGCAGACCCCTCGGGCCAGGTCAACGATCCCGCACGCATCGCGTACGTGCGCGGTCACCTGGCCGCCGTCCACCAGGCCATCGTGGACGGCGTCGACGTACGCGGCTACTTCCTCTGGTCCCTGCTGGACAACTTCGAGTGGGCGCACGGTTACAGCAAGCGCTTCGGCGCCGTCTACGTGGACTACCCGACCGGCACCCGCATCCCGAAGGCCAGCGCCCGCTGGTACGCCGAGGTGGTCCGCAGTGGAGTCCTCCCCGGCGCCTGACCGCAGGCCGGCCCGGTGCGGCACCCTCGCGGGTCCCGCACCGGGGCGGGGAGGAGCCGCCCGCGCGGTGGACCAGGGTCGCGTCCATGGCCCGGTTCAAGGACTTCAACTCCAAGCCCGTCGTCGTCGAGCAGCTCATGCAGCGATCGTCGCCGGAGCGCCCCTCACCGGTGACCACAGCGTTCTGGACACGGTGCTCCAGGAGGGCTCGACGGCGCTCGCCGCGACCATGCTCGCCGTGTTCATCGGCGGGCCGCATCTGCTCACCCGGGGCGGCAGCGCGTACGTCGCGTACAACACCGACAAGGGCAGCGGCGGAGACATCCTGATCACCGAGGTGGGCAGGGACTTCTCACGCCGCGACCGTCTCGGTGTGTTCTACGCCTCCGGTACCGCGGCGCCGGAGAACGGGCGCGCGGCGTCGCCGTCGTTCGGCTCGGCACCGACGGCGGGGCTCCGTACATGATCTACGAGGCGGGAGAGCGGCTGTCGGGTCCCGTCGCGCTCGCCCGCGGCGCCGCGACCACGTTCATCTGGTGCCCCGGGTGTCGGCGAGCGGTGCGCTGCGGTGCCACATCGGGATCCCCGATCACCCCCACTGGGCCGTGGTGTTGCACCTCATGGCCGACGACGCCGCCGCGGCGACCGATTTCCACCAACGGGCGTCCGGCGCACGTGAGGACTTCGCGCCCGGGGCTCCGGGCGGAGGGATTCCGCCACTCTCAACGGGCTCCGGGCTCGAGGGCCGGTTCACCGACGGCGTGTGCCGCTCGCCGCCAGGCGGCACTGACCGCACCGTGCGCGATCGCCGTACCTCGCGCCGTCTCCGCCGGCAGATGCACAGGACTGCCGATGTGCACGTGGAACCGGGGGCGGCGCACCGGAGCGGTGAGCACACCGGACAGTTGCTTCGCGACCGTTCCCGAACAAAGACGCCGGGCCCCGACCTGACCGACCGGAACCACCGGTGCACCGGTCGCGGCCACGAGCCGTGCGAGACCGGTGCGGAAGGGCAGGGGCGCGGCACCCCCCGCGTCCTTGCGCCGGGGGAGACCCCCTTCGGCGTAGATGAGTACATGACGCCCCGCCCCGAGCACCTCGGCCGCTGCGGAGAGGGCCTCCGCCGCCCGCGCCGAGCCCCGGTGGACGGGAATGTGCCCCTCCTTGGACAACGCCCGGCCCAGCACCGGCACGCGCCAGAGGCCCGCCGTCGCCAGGACCGCCGGCCTCACGCCCACGGAGCGCAGGGCGGCCAGGACGACCGCGGGGTCGGCCGGCGAGTCGTGGTTGGCGACGAAGACACTGCCCCCGGGGTACGGTCCGTCCGCCTCACGGGTGACGGTGAGGTGCCCGAGGAGGGGCAGCAGGACAGCGGCGGCACGGCTGAGCATGGACGGCCTTTCGACACGGGAATCCCTGCTCCCCAGCTTCACGTGCCGACCCCTTCCGGCACATGAGTACCCGCACCCATGGGTACCGCGCGGTTTCCCCCACGACGCGGGGTGAGGACAGCGTCCGGGTTTTCCGGCTTCCGCCGGGCGCTCGGCGTGCCGGGCGGGACCGCGGCACGGACGGGGTTGCGCCCGCACCTGGACCACCGGGCCGACCCGTCGGTCCGCGAGGCCCAGGGGGCGGACATGCCGGAGGTGCCGGCCGCCGCCTGGGGCCGGGGATCCTGGTCGGAGACTTCAACGCGGAGGTGACGGCTCCGGAACCGGCGCCGCCGTGGCGGAAGCCGCGGGACGCCGGTCCGGCCGGCGGCGGGACGTGCCCGGCGGCCGACCCGGTCAAGCGCATCGACCTGGTGGCCGTCTCCCGCGACATCACCGTGACCGGTGCCGAAGCGGTGCCGACAAGGCACCGGACCACCGCCCCGTCGTCACGGACCTCAGGGCCCACCGGCGCGGCCGTTGAACGATCCGAATCACCCGGAACCAGGGGCCCGGGGCGACCGACCGCACACCAGGCACGCGAGCGGCTGGACCGCGTCGGCTGGTCGTACGTGCCGGTCCGGGCCGCCCCTGCCCCGACAGGGCCGTCCCCGGGCCGGCTCGTCGCCGGAAGACTCGGAAATTCCTTAGCCGCTTCGGTGCTTGCATGGCCGTCACGAGGACGGCTCGTGAGTCAACGCAGGCTGCGCGTCTCGGGATCCGGCAGGACCGACCTTTCGGTCGGTGCACCGGAGAGTGCGCGCCTCGCATCGAATGCCGCCGCTTCCGGTCCGCGGGCGCGGTGCGGACTCCCGCCGACCGGTCCTCCCCGTGGCGGTGGAAAGAGAGAAGATGTCCAAGCGCGCACTGATCACCGGAATCACCGGACAGGACGGCTCGTACCTGGCGGAGCACCTGCTGAGCCAGGGGTACCGGGTGTGGGGGCTCTGCCGTGGCCAGGCCAATCCGCGGAGGGACCGGATCGCCGAGCTGGTCCCCGGTCTGTCCTTCGTGGACGGCGACCTGATGGACCAGGGGAGCCTGGTCTCCGCGGTCGACCTGGTCCAGCCCGACGAGGTCTACAACCTGGGAGCGATCTCCTTCGTCCCCATGTCCTGGCAGCAGCCGGAACTGGTCACCGAGGTCAACGGCACCGGTGTCCTGCGCATGCTCGAAGCCATCCGTATGGTCAGCGGGCTCAGCAGGTCCTCCGGTGGCGGCACCCGGGGCCAGATCCGCTTCTACCAGGCGTCCTCCTCGGAGATGTTCGGCCAGGTCGCCGAGAGCCCGCAGAGCGAGACGACCCGGTTCCACCCGCGCAGCCCGTACGGTGTGGCCAAGACCTTCGGTCACTACATCACCCGCAACTACCGTGAGTCGTTCGGGATGTACGGCGTCTCCGGGATCCTCTTCAACCACGAGTCCCCGCGCCGTGGCGCCGAGTTCGTGACCCGGAAGATCACCCTGGCCGTCGCCCAGATCAAGCTGGGCATGATGGACAAGGTCAGCCTCGGCAACCTGGACGCCGAGCGCGACTGGGGGTACGCCGGTGACTACGTGCGTGCCATGCACCTGATGCTCCAGCAGGAGGAGCCCGGCGACTACGTCGTGGGCACGGGGCGGATGCACACCGTACGGGACGCGGCACGCATCGCCTTCGAGCATGTGGGCCTGGACTGGCGTGATCACGTCGTGGTCGACCCCGGCCTGGTGCGGCCCGCCGAGGTCGAGACGCTGTGCGCCGATGTGACCAACGCCCGCAAGGAACTGGGCTGGGAGCCCGAAGTCGATTTCGAGCAGCTGATGCGCATGATGGTCGAGTCCGACCTGCGCCAGGCCTCGCGCGAGCGTGACTACAGCCGGCTGGTGGCCGCCGCCGGCGGCTGGTAGGCCCCGCCCGGCCCACCGGCGGTGACACGCTCCGGCAGACCCGCCTTCCGGCCGCCCACATACTAGGGATTTCCGCAGACGTACCGCCCGAGACTGGGCCCATGGTCTGCGGAATCGTGTGCACGGCACGCGCGCTGCGCGCGTGCTCCGAAGGAACTGCCGCAGCGGTCCCCGCCCGGCGTCGTGCCGGGGGTCCGCCCCGGACGGGCGGGCCCCGGCACTCCGCACGGCCCGGTCCGCCCGACGGCTGAGGCCCCGTGCCGGGCACGCCTTCCCGGCCCTCGCCCCAGTCGTCCCCACTCCTTCGGACACCCCGGTCGTCCCGGCGCCGAACGGCCGCCCCGAACACCCGGTGTCCCCACCGGACCGCCAGCCGTCCGCCGGTCTTCTTCCAGATGGGTTGCGTTGAAATGGACAAGGAACAGAAGCTCCGGGACTACCTCAAGCGAGCGAGCGCCGATCTGAAGCGTTCGCGGCAGCGGGTGAGCGAGCTGGAGGCGGCGGCCACCGAACCCATCGCGATCGTCGGCATGGGCTGCCGGTACCCGGGCGGCGTGAACAGTCCGGAAGAGCTGTGGCGGATACTGGTCGCCGGTGAGGACGGCATCACCCCGATGCCCGGCGACCGGGGCTGGGAGGCCGCCATCGGCGACGGGCCCGCCGACTTCGCCGGCGGTTTCCTGCACGACGCCCCCGCCTTCGACGCGGACTTCTTCGGTATCTCGCCCCGCGAGGCCCTTTCCATGGACCCGCAGCAACGCCTGCTCCTGGAAACGTCCTGGGAGGCCTTCGAGCGCGCCGGGATCGACCCGTCCGGCGTCCGCGGCAGCCGTACCGGCATGTTCGTCGGCGCCATGCCGCAGGACTACCGCGTCGGCCCCGACGACGACGTCCAGGGCTTCCAGCTGACCGGCAACGCCACCAGCATCCTGTCCGGCCGGCTGTCCTACTTCTACGGAGCCGTGGGGCCCGCCGTCACCGTCGACACGGCATGCTCCTCCTCACTGGTCGCCCTGCACATGGCCGCCCAGGCACTGCGCGCGGGGGAGTGCTCGCTGGCACTGGCGGCCGGCGTCACCGTGATGGCGAGCCCCACCACCTTCGTCGAGTTCGCCCGCCAGGGCGGCCTCGCGGGCGACGGCCGCTGCAAGTCCTTCGCCGACGCCGCCGACGGCACCGGCTGGTCCGAGGGTGTCGGCGTCCTCGTCCTGGAGCGGCTCTCCGAGGCCCGCCGCAACGGCCACCAGGTGCTCGCCGTGGTGCGCGGCTCGGCCGTCAACCAGGACGGCGCCTCCAACGGCCTGACCGCTCCCAACGGCCCCTCCCAGCAGCGGGTCATCGAGGCCGCCCTGGTCAACGCCCGGCTCTCCGCCACGGAGGTCGACGCCGTGGAGGCGCACGGCACCGGCACCGTCCTCGGCGACCCCGTCGAAGCGCAGGCGCTGCTCGCCACCTACGGTCAGGGCCGCGACCCCGAACAGCCGCTGCTGCTCGGCTCGGTGAAGTCCAACATCAGCCACACCCAGGCCGCCGCCGGTGTCGCCGGCATCATCAAGATGGTCATGGCGATGCGCCACGACCTGCTCCCGCGCACCCTGCACGTGGACCGGCCGTCCACCCACGTCGACTGGACCGAGGGAGCCGTCCGCCTCCTCACCGAGCCCGTCGCGTGGCCGCGCCGGGAGAACGCCCCGCGCCGGGCCGGCGTCTCCTCGTTCGGCCTGTCCGGCACCAACGCGCACACCATCATCGAGGAGGCTCCCGCCGAGGAGCCCGCCGCCGACGGAGCCGAGGAGACCCCCACGGCACCCGCCGCCGAGCCCGGCGTCCTGCCGTGGCTGCTGTCCGGCCGCACCGCCGACGCCCTGCGCGAACAGGCCGGCCGGCTGCTGGCCCACCTGCGCGACCGGCCCGCGCTCACCGCCCTCGACACCGCCCACGCGCTGGCCACCACCCGGTCCGCCTTCGAGCACCGCGCCGCGTTCACCACCGCAGACCGGGACACCGCCCTCGTCGCCCTCACCGCACTCGCCGCCGGCGAGGACGCGCCGGGCCTCACCGTCCACCGGACGCGCGAACGCCCCAAGCTCGCCGTGCTCTTCTCCGGCCAGGGCTCCCAGCGCCCCGGCATGGGCCGCGACCTGTACGTCCGCTTCCCCGTCTTCGCGCGCGCCCTCGACGAGATCCTCGGCCACCTCGACGCCGGGCTCGACCGCCCGCTGCGCCCCCTCCTGCTGGCCGAGGAGGGCACCACCGAGGCGGCTCTCCTGGACCGCACCGGATACGCGCAACCCGCCCTCTTCGCCCTCGAAGTCGCCCTGTACCGGCTGGTCGAGTCCTGGGGCCTCACCCCCGACCACGTCACCGGCCACTCGGTCGGCGAGATCGCCGCCGCGCACGTCGCGGGCGTCTTCTCCCTGGAGGACGCCTGCGCCCTGGTCCTCGCCCGCGGACGGCTGATGGAGGCGCTGCCCGAGGGCGGCGCCATGGTCTCCGTCGAAGCCACCGAGGACGAGGTGGCCCCGCTCGTCGCCGAGCGCGCCGACCGGGTGTCGATCGCCGCCCTCAACGGCCCCTCGGCGGTGGTCGTCGCGGGCACCGCCGACGCCGTCGACGCCGTCGCCGCCCACTTCACCGCTCTCGGCCGCCGCACCCGGCGACTGCGCGTCTCGCACGCCTTCCACTCGCCGCTGATGGAGCCGATGCTCGCGGAGTTCCGGGATGTCGTCGCCGGGCTGGCCCCGCAGGCCCCCGCGCTGCCCGTGGTCTCCAACCTGACCGGCCGGCCCGCCACGGTCGAGCAGCTGACCTCCGCCGACTACTGGGCCGACCACGTCCGCAGCACCGTCCGCTTCGCCGACGGCGTCGGCTGGCTGGCCGGACACGGTACCGGCGTCTTCCTCGAACTCGGCCCCGACAGCACCCTGTCCGCACTCAGCCGCGCCTGCCTGGACGCCGCCGGACACGAGGACGCCGCCGTCCTGCCCGCCCTGCGCAAGGACCGCCCCGGGGCCACCGCGCTCACCGAGACCGCCGCCGGCCTGTACCTGCACGGTGCGCCGCTGCGCTGGGAGCGCTGGTTCGAGGGCACCGGCGCCCGCCGCGCCGACCTGCCGACGTACGCCTTCCAGCACCGCCGGTACTGGCCGAAGGGCGTCACCGGACTCACCGGCGACGTACGGGCCGCCGGCCTGGGCGCCGCCCACCACCCGCTGCTGGCCGCCGCCGTCACCCTCGCCAACTCCGACGGACTGCTGCTCACCGGCCGCCTCTCGGTGCGCACCCACCCCTGGCTCGCCGACCACACGGTGCGCGGCACCGTCCTGCTGCCCGGCACCGCCTTCCTGGAACTGGCGGTACGGGCCGGCGACGAGGTCGGCTGCGACCGCGTCGAGGACCTCACCCTCGCCGCCCCGCTCGCCCTGCCCGAGGACGGCGGCGTCCAGGTGCAGGTGTGGATCGGCAGCCCCGACGACACCGGCCGCCGCACTCTCAGCCTCTACGCCCGCCCCGACGGCGACGACGACCAGCCGTGGACCCGGCACGCCACCGGCACCCTCGCCCCCGGCGCCCGCCACGAGGACGGCTTCGACGCGGCCGTGTGGCCCCCGGCCGGCGCCGAACCGGTCGACCTGGACGGCTTCCACGACTCACTCGCCGACGCCGGATTCGGCTACGGACCGGCCTTCCGCGGCCTGCGGGCGGTGTGGCGGCGCGGCGAGGAGACCTTCGCCGAGGTCGCCCTCGACGCCGGAGCAGCCGATGACGCGCCCTCCTTCGGCCTCCACCCCGCGCTCCTCGACGCCGCCCTGCACGCCACCGCCTTCGCTCCGCTCGGCGAGGACGCGCGCGGCGGCCTGCCCTTCTCCTGGCAGGACGTCACCCTGCACGCCGGCGGCGCCGCCGAGGTCCGGGTCCGGCTCGTCCCGGCCGCCGACGACGCCGTGTCGATCGCCGTCACCGACGCCACCGGGGCGCCCGTCGCCTCCGTGGCCTCCCTGGTGCTGCGCGCCACCCCGGACGCACGCGCCACCGCGGCCTCCGCCCTGGAGCGGGACGCGCTGTTCGCCCTGGACTGGACCCGGCTCACGGCCTCGTCCGACGGCACCGCCCTGCCCGCCACCGTCGGCCTGCTCGGCACCGACCCCTTCGGCCTGTCCGCCGCCCTGTCCGCCGTCGGCGCGACCGTCACCGACGGCGGCGACGAGACGCCGGACCTGGTGCTCGCCCCCGTCGCCGGCGCGGGCGACGACCACCTGCTCACCTCGGTGCACGAGGTCGCCTCCCGCGCGCTCGGACACCTGAAGGACTGGCTCGACGGCCCGGCCCGTTCCGGTTCCCGGCTGGTGTTCGTCACCCGGGGAGCCGTCGCCACCGACGGCGGCGGTGTCACCGACCCCGCCGCGGCGGCCGTCTGGGGCCTGGTCCGCTCCGCGCAGACCGAGCACCCCGGCCGCTTCGGGCTGCTGGACCTCGACCCCGCGTCCACGGCCGACCCCGCCTCGGCCCTCCCGGCCGCCCTCACCGCCGACGAGCCGCAGACCGCCGTCCGCGACGGCGCGGTCCTCGGCGCCCGCCTCGCCCGGGTCCGCCCGCCCGCCGAGCGGGACACCCCTGCCTGGAACCCCGACGGCACCGTCGTGATCACCGGCGGCACCGGCGGCCTGGGCGGCGTCCTCGCCCGCCACCTCGTCGCCGAACACGGCGTACGGCACCTGCTGCTGGCCGGCCGGCGCGGCCCCGACGCGCCCGGTGCCGCCGAGCTGGCCGACACCCTGCGCGAGTCCGGCGCCGAGGTCACGCTCCGGGCGTGCGACGCCGCCGACCCCGACGCCGTCGCCGCGCTCTTCGCCGCGGTACCCGAGGACCGCCCCGTCACCGCCGTGGTGCACACCGCGGGCGTCCTCGACGACGGGCTGGTGGAATCCTTCACCAGCGACCGCCTCACCGCCGTCCTGCGGCCCAAGGCCGACGCCGTCTGGCACCTGCACCGGGCCACGCGCGACCTCGACCTCGCCGCGTTCGTCGTCTTCTCCTCCTTCGCCGGCACCGCCGGCGCCCCCGGCCAGGCCGGCTACGCCGCCGCCAACGCCTTCCTCGACGCCCTCGCCGCGACCCGGCGCGCCACCGGACTGCCCGGCCTCTCCCTCGGCTGGGGCCCCTGGGCGCCCGGCACCGGCATGACCGGCGAACTCACCGGGCACGACCTGCGCCGCCTGTCCCGCTCCGGCACGCCCCCGCTCGCCCCCGAGGACGGCCTCGCCCTCTTCGACACCGCCCTCACCCTGCCCCGCGCCGCCGTCCTGCCCGTCCGGCTCGACCTGACCGCGCTGCGCGGCGGGGGAGAGGTGCCGCCGCTGCTGCGCGGCCTGATCCGGGCCCGCCGCCGCACCGTGCGCACCGGCTCCGGGGCCGCCCTCGGCCTCACCCAGCGGCTGTCCCGGCTCGACGCGGAGGCCCGCACCGAGACCGTCACCGACCTGGTGCGCGCCCAGGTGGCCGCCGTCCTCGGCCACGCCTCCGCCACCGACGTCGACCCCGAACGCGCCTTCCAGGACCTCGGCTTCGACTCCCTGACCGCCGTCGAACTGCGCAACCGGCTCGCCTCCGTCACCGGCCTGCGCACCTCCGCCACCGTCGTCTTCGACTACCCCACGGTCACCGCGCTCGCCGCCCACCTGCTCGAGGAGCTGACCGGCGACGCCGAGCCGGACGCCCCCGCCCCCGCCGCCGCCCCGGCGGCCACCGCCACCGCCGACGACCCGATCGTCATCGTCGGCATGAGCTGCCGCTACCCCGGCGGCGTCAGCTCCCCCGACGACCTGTGGCGCCTGGTCACCGAGGGCACCGACGCGGTCGGCGGCCTGCCCGCCAACCGCGGCTGGGACCTGGACTCGCTGTACCACCCGGACCCCGACCACCCCGGCACCTCGTACACCCGCTACGGCGGATTCCTGCACGACGCGGGCGACTTCGACCCCGGCTTCTTCGGCATGAGCCCCCGCGAGGCGCTGGCCACCGACTCCCAGCAGCGGCTGCTCCTGGAGGCGTCCTGGACCGCCGTGGAACACGCCGGCATCGACCCGGTCTCCCTGCGCGGCAGCCGCACCGGCGTGTTCGCCGGCGTCATGTACAGCGACTACTCCGCCACCCTCGCCGACGAGCGCTTCGAGGGCCACCAGGGCAGCGGCACCGCGCCCAGCATCGCCTCCGGCCGGGTCTCCTACGCCCTCGGCCTGGAGGGCCCGGCGGTCACCGTCGACACCGCCTGCTCCTCCTCCCTGGTCGCCATGCACTGGGCGATGCAGGCCCTGCGCTCCAAAGAATGCTCCCTCGCCCTGGCCGGCGGCGTCACCGTGATGTCCACGCCGACCTCCCTGATCGAGTTCTCCCGTCAGCGCGGCCTGTCGCCCGACGGCCGCTGCAAGGCCTTCTCCGACGACGCCGACGGCGTCGGCTGGTCCGAGGGCGTCGGCGTCCTCGTCCTGGAACGCCTCTCCGACGCGCGCCGCAACGGTCACCGCGTCCTGGCCGTGGTCCGCGGCTCCGCCGTCAACCAGGACGGCGCCTCCAACGGCCTGACCGCGCCCAACGGGCCCTCCCAGCAGCGCGTCATCCGCCAGGCCCTGGGCACCGCCGGACTGGCCCCCGCCGACGTGGACGCCGTCGAGGCGCACGGCACCGGTACCAGCCTCGGCGACCCCATCGAGGCGCAGGCCCTGCTCGCCACCTACGGCCGGGACCGCGACCCCGAACGCCCCCTGCTGCTCGGCTCGGTGAAGTCCAACCTGGGTCACACCCAGGCCGCCGCCGGTGTCGCCGGCGTCATCAAGATGGTCATGGCGATGCGCCACGGCGAACTGCCGCGCACCCTGCACGCCGACCGCCCCTCCAGCCACGTCGACTGGGAGTCCGGCGCGGTCGCCCTGCTCCAGGAGCACACCGCCTGGCCCGAGACGGGCCGCCCCCGCCGCGCCGCCGTCTCCTCCTTCGGCATCAGCGGCACCAACGCGCACGTCGTCCTGGAACAGCCCGCGCCACAACCCGTGCCCCGCCCCGCGGGCACCGACGCCGAGGTTCCCGCCGTCCTGCCGTGGCTCCTGTCCGGCCGTACCCGGCCCGCGCTGCGCGCCCAGGCCGCCCGCCTGCTCGCATACCTGGACGAGCGCCCGGCCCTCGCCCCCGCCGATGTCACCCTCTCCCTGGCCACCACCCGGCCCGCGTTCGAGCAGCGCGCCGTCGCCGTCGGCACCCCCGGCGACGTACGGCGAGCCCTGGCCGCGCTCGCCGCCGACCGGCCCGACCCGGCGCTGGTCCTCGGCGAGAGCGGCGGAGCCGGCCGCACCGCCCTGCTGTTCACCGGGCAGGGCAGCCAGCGCCCCGGCACCGGCCGCGAACTGTACGCCCGGTACCCGAAGTTCGCCGAAGCCCTCGACGAGGTCGTGGCGAAGCTCGACCCGCTGCTCGCCGGTCCGGAGGGGGACTCCACGCCGCGCTCCCTCAAGGACGTCCTGTTCGCCGGGGAGGGCACCCCCGAGGCCGCCGCGCTCTACGAGACCGGCTGGACCCAGCCTGCCCTGTTCGCCCTCGAAACCGCCCTGTACCACCTGGTCCGCTCCTGGGGCGTGCGCCCCGGCGTGCTCCTCGGGCACTCCATCGGCGGGATCACCGCCGCCCACGCCGCCGGTGTCCTGTCCCTGGACGACGCCTGCACCCTGGTCGCCGCGCGCGCCCGGCTCATGCAGGCGCTGCCCGAGGGCGGCGCCATGTACTCCGTGCAGGCCACCGAGGACGAGGTGATGCCGCTGCTGGAGGGCCTGGAGGACCAGGTCTGTCTGGCCGCCGTCAACAGCCCCGGCTCCGTCGTCGTCGCCGGGGACGAGGACGCCGCCGAGCGCGTCGCCGCCCACTTCGCCGGCCAGGGCCGCACCACCCGCCGGCTGCGGGTCAGCCACGCCTTCCACTCGCCGCGCATGGACGCCATGCTCGACGCCTACCGCCGGGTCGCCGAGGGCCTGACCTACCACGAGCCGGCCGTCCCGGTCGTCTCCGACCTCACCGGCCGCCCCGCCACCGGCGACGACCTGCGCACCGCCGACTACTGGGTGCGCCACGTCCGCGGCACCGTCCGCTTCGCCGACGCGGTGCGCGCCGCCCACGAGGCGGGCGCCGCCACCTACCTCGAACTCGGCCCCGGCGGCTCCCTCGCCGCGCTCGCCGAGGACACCCTCGGTGGCGAGGCCGGCACCGACGCCGTCCCGCTGCTGCGCACCGACCGCCCGGAGGACGTCAGCGCCCTCGCCGCCCTCGCCCGCCTGCACGTGCGCGGGGTCCGCCTGGACTGGTCCGCCCTGCACACCGGCGCCGCCACCGTCGAACTGCCCACCTACGCCTTCCAGCACGAGACGTACTGGCCCGACACCACCGCCCCCGGCGCCCGCCGCGCCGCATCCGACCCCGCCGACGCCGCCCTGTGGACCGCCGTCGAACGCGGCGACGCCGACGGACTCGCCGGACTGCTCGGGCTGCGCGACGAGGAGCACGCCTCCCTGTACGCGCTGCTGCCCTCGCTGTCCTCCTGGCGGCGCGCCCGGCAGGAGAAGGCCGTCCTGGACGCCGCCCGCTACCAGGTCGCCTGGCGGCCCGCCACCGCCACCGGCGCCCCCGTCCTGGACGGCACCTGGCTGGCCCTCACCACCGCCGGCGACGAGGCCGGCGAGGTCCTCGACGCGCTGCGCGGCCACGGCGCCCTGCTCCAGCGCCTCGAACTCGACGCCTCCCACCTCGACCGCGACCGGCTCGCCGACGCCCTGCGCGCCGCCGGGGCCCCCGATGCCACCGGCATCCTGAACCTGCTGCCGCTCGCCGACGGCCCCCAGCCGACCGACAAGACATCCGGGGGCACCGCGGCCGGCGGCCTCCCGCCCGGCTTCGCCCTCGGCGTCGTCCTCGCCCAGGCCTGCGGCGACACCGGCACCACCGCCCCGCTGTGGACCGTCACCCGCGGCGCCGTCTCCACCGGCACCGACGACCCGCCGACCCACCCCGCCCGCGCCGCCCACTGGGGCCTGGGCCGGGTCACCGCCCTGGAACGCCCCGAGCAGCCCGGCGGCCTCGTCGACCTGCCGGCCGTCCTCGACGCGCCCGCCGCGCAGCGCCTGGCCGGCGTACTCGCCGCCCGCGACGGCGACGACCAGGTCGCCGTCCGCGCCTCCGGTGTGCTCGCCCGCCGCATCGTCCGCCACCCCGGCGCCGACCTGCCGCGCGAGGACGCCCTCACCGCCTCCGGCACCGTCCTCATCACCGGCGGCACCGGCGGTCTCGGCGCCGAGACCGCCCGCCTGCTGGCCCGCGCCGGCGCCGCCCACCTGGTCCTCACCAGCCGGCGCGGCCCCGACGCGCCGGGCGCCGCCGAACTCGCCGCCGAACTGGAGGAGTCGGGAACCCGCGTCACCCTCGCCGCCTGCGACAGCGCCGATCGCGACGCCCTCGCGGCCGTCCTCGCCGCCGTCCCCGAGGACACCCCGCTCACCGGTGTGGTGCACGCCGCCGGCGTCGGCCAGGCCGCGCCCCTGTCCACCACCCCGCTGGCCGACACCGCCGCCGCGATGGCCGCCAAGACCCTCGGCGCCGCCCACCTCGACAGCCTGCTCGACGGTCACGACCTGGACTTCTTCCTGCTGTACTCGTCCGTCGCCGGAGTGTGGGGCAGCGCCGGACAGAGCGCCTACGCCGCCGCAAACGCCTACCTCGACGCCCTCGCCGAGCACCGGCGCGCCCGCGGCCTGGCCGCCACCGCCGTCGCCTGGGGCCCGTGGGCCGGGACCGGCATGGCCCACACGCACCACTCCGTCTCCGACACCCTCGAACGCAGCGGACTGCGCCTGCTGGCCCCCGCCACCGCCGTCACGGAACTGCGCCGCGCCCTCGTCCAGAAGGACACCGCGGTCACCGTCGCCGACGTCGACTGGGAGCAGTACCACCCGGTCTTCACCGCCGTACGCGCCAGCCGCCTGTTCGACGAGATCGACACCGTACGCGCCCTGGCCGCCCCGGCGGGCACCACCGCGACCGTCTCCGAACTGGCCGGACGGCTGCGCGGACTGACCGGCGACGAGCAGGAGCGGCTCCTGCTGGACCTGGTGCGCTCCGAGGCCGCCCTCGTCCTCGGCCACACCTCCGCCGACGGCGTCCCCGCCAAGCGCGCCTTCCGCGACGCGGGCTTCGACTCGCTGACCGCCGTGGAACTGCGCAAGCGCCTCGCCGCGCTCACCGGCCTCGCCCTGCCCACCACCCTGGTCTTCGACCACCCCAACCCGGCCGCCCTCGCCCGCCACCTGCGGAACGAACTCCTCGGTACCGGCGACAGCGCGTCCGTCGCCACCGCCGGCCCGGGCGCCACCGACGAGCCCATCGCCATCATCGGCATGAGCTGCCGCTTCCCCGGCGGCGCCCGCTCCGCCGACGCGTTCTGGCGGCTCGTCGCAGACGGCACCGACACCATCTCCGAGTTCCCCGTCAACCGGGGCTGGGACGCCGACGCCCTCTACGACCCCGACCCCGACAACCCCGGCACCACCTACTCCACCCTCGGCGGCTTCCTGCACGACGCGGGCGAGTTCGACCCCGGTTTCTTCGGCATCTCGCCCCGCGAGGCCGTCACCATGGACCCGCAGCAGCGGCTGCTGCTCGAGACCACCTGGGAGGCGTTCGAGCACGCAGGGATCGACCCCGCTTCGGTGCACTCCACGCCCACCGGCACCTTCATCGGCTCCACCTACCAGGACTACGGCGTCGCCATGGACGACGGCTCCGCCGGGCACGCCGTCACCGGCTCCAGCCCCAGCGTCCTGTCCGGACGACTCGCCTACACCTTCGGCCTGGAGGGCCCGGCGGTCACCGTCGACACCGCCTGCTCCTCCTCCCTGGTCGCGCTGCACCTGGCCTGCCAGTCGCTGCGCAACGGCGAGAGCAGCCTCGCCCTCGCGGGCGGCGCCACCGTCATGACCAACCCGATGTCGTTCATCGCGTTCAGCCGGCAGCGGGCCCTGGCCCGCGACGGACGCTGCAAGGCGTTCTCCGACGACGCCGACGGCATGACCCTCGCCGAGGGCGTCGGCGTCCTCGTCCTGGAACGCCTCTCCGACGCCCGCCGCAACGGACACGAGGTCCTCGCCGTGGTCCGCGGCTCGGCCATCAACCAGGACGGCGCCTCCAACGGCCTGACCGCGCCCAACGGGCCCTCCCAGGTCCGCGTCATCCGCCAGGCCCTGGGCGCCGCCGGACTGGCCCCCGCCGACGTGGACGCCGTCGAGGCGCACGGCACCGGTACCAGCCTCGGCGACCCCATCGAGGCGCAGGCCCTGCTCGCCACCTACGGCCGGGACCGCGACCCCGAACGCCCCCTGCTGCTCGGCTCGGTGAAGTCCAACATCGGCCACACCCAGTCGGCCGCCGGTGTCGCCGGCATCATCAAGATGGTCATGGCGATGCGCCACGGCACCCTGCCGCGCACCCTGCACGCCGACCGCCCCTCCAGCCACGTCGACTGGGCCGACGGCGCCGTCCGCCTCGTCACCGGGACCACCGACTGGCACAAGGACGACGCCCCGCTGCGCTGTGCCGTCTCCTCCTTCGGCATCAGCGGCACCAACGCGCACGCCGTCCTGGAACAGGCGCCCGCCGGCCCGGGACCCGCCGAGGCCCCCGAGCCCGCCCTCCCGGCCGGTGGCACCCTGCCCTGGATCCTGTCCGCCGCCGCCCCCGCGGCGCTGCGCGGCCAGGCCCGCAACCTCGCCGACCACGTGACCGCCGCCGAGCCGCACCCCGCCGACGTCGGCCACACCCTGATCACCGCCCGCTCCGTGCTGGAGCACCGCGCCGTCGCCCTCGGCACCACCACCGGCGAACTCACCGACGCGCTCACCGCGTTCGCCGACGGCGAGTCCACCGCCCAGGTCGTGAGCGGCACCGCCGACACCGACGGCCGCACCGTGTTCGTCTTCCCGGGACAGGGCTCCCAGTGGGCCGGCATGGGCGCCGAACTCCTCGACGTCTCAACCGTGTTCGCCGAGCGGCTGCAGGAGTGCGCCGCCGCGCTCGCCCCGTTCACCGACTGGTCCCTCGTCGACGTCATCCGCGGCGCCGACGGCGCACCCGACTTCGAGCGCGTCGACGTCGTCCAGCCCGCCACCTGGGCCGTGATGGTGTCCCTGGCCGAGCTGTGGCGTGCCCACGGCGTCACCCCGGACGCCGTCGTCGGCCACTCCCAGGGCGAGATCGCCGCCGCCGTCGTCTCCGGCGCCCTGTCCCTGGAGGACGGCGCCCGTGTCGTCGCCCTGCGCAGCCAGGCCATCGGCCGCGTCCTGGCCGGCGCCGGCGGCATGATGTCCGTCCAGCTTCCCGCCGCCGAGGCCGAGGAGTACCTGACCGCCCACGACGGCGCCGTCTCCGTCGCCGCCGTCAACGGGCCCCGCTCCGTGGTCCTCGCCGGCACCCCCGACGCGCTCGACGCCCTGCACGCCGAGTTCACCGCCCGGGACGTACGCGCCCGCCGCGTCGCCGTGGACTACGCCTCCCACTCCCCGCAGGTCGAGCGCATCCACGACGAACTCCTCGACCTGCTCGCCCCCGTGACGCCCCGCCAGCCACGGGTACCGTTCCACTCCACGGTCACCGGCGAGATCCTCGGCACCGCCGCCACGGACGCCGCCTACTGGTACCGCAACCTGCGCCGGACCGTCCGCTTCGAGGACGCCGTACGCGCCCTCCTCGGCGCCGGGCACACCGTGTTCGTCGAGATCAGCCCGCACCCCGTGCTCACCATGGCGGTGCAGGCCACCGCCGAGGAGACCGGCGACCACGTCGCCGTCACCGGCACCCTGCGCCGCGAACAGGGCGGCACCGGCCGCTTCCTGTCCTCCCTCGCCGAGCAGTGGGTCCGCGGCGGCCGCGCCGACTGGACCGCCGTCTACGCCGGATGCGGCACCCGCAGGACACCCCTGCCCACCTACGCCTTCCAGCGCGAGCACCTGTGGACCGAGGCGGCGCCGCCGCGCACCACGGGCGAAGGCGACCCCGCCGACGCCGAGTTCTGGACCGAGGTCGAGCAGGAGGACGTCGACTCCCTCGCCACCCGCCTGCACCTGGACCGTGACGCACTCGCCCCCGTCCTGCCCGCCCTGTCCACCTGGCGCCGCCGGCGCCGCGACCGCTCCACCGTCGGCTCCTGGCGCTACCGCGCCACCTGGAAGCCGCTCGGCGCCCTGCCCGACGCCGCCCTCACCGGCACCTGGCTGCTGGTCACCGCCGACGGCACCGACTCCGCCCACACCACCGCCGTACGGGAGGCGCTCACCGCGCACGGCGCCGACGCGGTGCCGCTGCACCTCGATGCCGCCGACACCGACCGCGGCCACCTCGCCGCCCGCCTGCGCGACCTGCCCGAACCCACCGGCGTGGTGTCGCTGCTGGCCGCCGCCGAGGACACCGGCACCCTCCACCCCGCGCTGCCCGCCGGGCTCGCACTCTCCGTCACCCTGGTGCAGGCCCTCGGCGACGCCGGAATCGACGCGCCCCTGTGGGCGCTGACCCGCGGCGCCGTCTCCACCGGCCGCGCCGACCGGCTCACCCGGCCCGCGCAGGCCATGGTGCACGGCCTCGGCTGGACCGCCGCGCTGGAACACCCGCAGCGCTGGGGCGGCACCGTCGACCTGCCCGAGACCCTCGACCACCGCGCGGCGCAAAGGCTCGCCGCCGTCCTCACCGGCAGCACCGGCGAGGACCAGCTCGCCGTCCGCGCCTCCGGCGTCCTCGCCCGCCGTGTCGCCCCCGCGCCCGCCCCGGCCGGCGGCCCCGGCTGGAGCCCGCGCGGCACCGTCCTGGTCACCGGCGGCACCGGCACCCTCGGCCCCCACCTGGCCCGCTGGCTCGCCGACCAGGGCGCCCGCGACCTGGTGCTCACCAGCCGCCGCGGCGACAGCGCGCCCGGAGCGGCCGAACTCGTCGCCGAGCTCGCCGACCGAGGCTGCACCGCCACCGTCGCCGCCTGCGACGTCACCGACCGGGACGCCGTCGCCGCGCTCCTGGACCGGCTCGCCGCCGAGGGGCGCACCGTCCGCAGCGTCTTCCACACCGCCGCCGTCATCGAACTCCAGTCGATCGACGAGACCAGCCTCGACGCCTTCGCCAGGGTCGTGCACGCCAAGACCGCCGGCGCCGCCCACCTCGACGACCTCCTCGACGACGACCAGCTCGACGCCTTCGTCCTCTACTCCTCCACCGCCGGCCTGTGGGGCAGCGGCCGGCACGCCGCCTACGTCGCCGCCAACGCCCACCTCAACGCGCTCGCCGAGCACCGCCGCGCCCGTGGCGCCCGCGCCACCGCGATCTCGTGGGGCATCTGGGCCGACGACATGAAGCTCGGCCGCGTCGACCCCAGCCAGATCCGCCGCAGCGGACTGGTCTTCATGAACCCCGAGCTGGCCCTCGCCGGGCTCCGGGGGGCCCTCGACGCCGACGAGGGCGTCCTCGCCGTCGCCGACGTCGACTGGGACCGCTACCACCCGGTGTTCACCTCCTCGCGACCCACCGACCTGTTCGAGGACGTCCCCGACGTACGGCGCCTGACCGAGGAGTCGCAAACCCGCGCCGCCGACGGCGGTGAGTTCGCCGGCCGGCTGCGCGCGCTGCCCGCCGGCGAACAGGACCGCCTCCTGCTGGACCTGGTCCGCTCCGAGGCCGCCACCGTCCTCGGCCACGCCTCCCCGGACGTACTGTCCGAGCGCCGTGCCTTCCGCGACGTCGGCTTCGACTCCCTGACCGCCGTCGACCTGCGCAACCGGCTCGCCGCAGTCACCGGCCTCACCCTCCCGAGCACCCTCGTCTTCGACTACCCGGACCCGCTCACCCTCGTCGCGCACCTGCGCGGCCTCATCGGCGGCCCCGGCACCGAGGACGGCGGACCGGTGCGCACCACCGCCGCCGCCGACGACGAGCCCATCGCCGTCGTCGCCATGAGCTGCCGCTACCCCGGCGGCGTCACCTCCCCCGAGGCCCTGTGGGACCTCGTCGCGGCCGGCGGCGACGCCATCACCGGCTTCCCCGCCGACCGCGGCTGGGACGCCGACGCCCTCTACGACCCCGACCCCGACAAGCCCGGCACCACCTACTCCACCCAGGGCGGCTTCCTCCACGACGTCGCCGACTTCGACGCCGGCTTCTTCGGGATCTCCCCGCGCGAGGCCCTCGCCATGGACCCGCAGCAGCGGCTCCTGCTGGAGACGGGCTGGGAGGTCCTGGAACGCGCCGGCATCGACCCCGCCACCCTCCGCGGCAGCCTCACCGGCACCTTCATCGGCGCCAGCTACCAGGACTACACGGCGGGCGGCGCCTCCTCCGAGGGCGCCGAGGGCCACCTCATCACCGGCACCATCTCCAGCGTGATGTCCGGCCGCCTCGCCTACACCTTCGGCCTGGAGGGCCCGGCCGTCACCCTGGACACCGCCTGCTCCTCCTCGCTCGTCGCACTGCACCTGGCCTGCCAGTCGCTGCGCAACGGCGAGAGCACCCTCGCCCTCGCCGGCGGCGTCAGCGTCATGGCCACCCCCAGCGCCTTCACCGGCTTCAGCCGCCAGCGCGCCATGGCCCCCGACGGCCGCTGCAAGGCGTACGCCGAGGGCGCCGACGGCATGAGCCTCGCCGAGGGCGTCGGCCTCGTCCTGGTCGAACGGCTCTCCGACGCCCGCCGCAACGGCCACCCCGTGCTCGCCGTGATCCGCGGCTCCGCCGTCAACCAGGACGGCGCCTCCAACGGCCTGACCGCCCCCAACGGCCCCTCCCAGGCCCGGGTGATCCGCCAGGCCCTCACCAACGCGCACCTCACCCCGGCCGACGTCGACGTGGTCGAGGGGCACGGCACCGGCACCGCGCTCGGCGACCCCATCGAGGCGCAGGCCCTCCTCGCCACCTACGGCCAGGGCAGGCCCGCCGGCCGGCCGCTGCTGCTCGGCTCGGTGAAGTCCAACATCGGCCACACCCAGATGGCGTCCGGCATCGCCGGCGTCATGAAGATGGTCATGGCGATGCGCCACGGCACCGTCCCGCCCACCCTGCACGTGGACACCCCTTCCAGCCACGTCGACTGGAACTCCGGCGCCATCGACCTGGCCACCGGCACCGTGCCGTGGCCCGAGACCGGCCGGCCCCGCCGCGCCGCCGTCTCCTCCTTCGGCCTCAGCGGCACCAACGTCCACACCGTCGTCGAACAGGCCCCCGACACCCCGGACGTGGAGGTGCCGCAGTCCGCGCCCGCCGCGGACCCCGGCACCCTGCCGGCCGGCGTGCCGCTGGTCCTGTCCGCCCGCACCGCCCCCGCCCTGCGCGCCCAGGCCGCCCGCCTCCTCGAGTACACCGAGGCCCACCCGGAGCTGCCGCTGCTCGACGTGGCCCACTCCCTGGCCACCACCCGCGGCACCCTGGAACACCGCGCCACCGTCCTCGCCGGCGACCGCGACGGGGTCCTGCGCGCCCTGACCGCCCTGCGCGACGGCACACCCGACGGCGCCCTCGTCGCCGGCGCCCCCTCCCGAGGCCGCCTCGCCTTCCTGTTCACCGGACAGGGCAGCCAGCGCGCCGCCATGGGCCGCGAACTGTACGGCCGCTACCCGGCCTTCGCGGACGCCCTGGACGACGTCCTCACCCGCTTCGACCAGGAACTCGAACACCCGCTGCGGGACGTGCTGTTCGCCGAGGAGGGCACCCGGAAAGCGGACCTCCTGCACGACACCGCCTACACCCAGCCCGCCCTGTTCGCCCTCGAAGTGGCCCTCTACCGGCTCGTGGAGTCCTGGGGCACCGTCCCCGACAGCGTCGCCGGCCACTCCATCGGCGAACTCGCCGCCGCCCACGTCGCGGGCGTCCTCTCCCTGGACGACGCCTGCACCCTCGTCGCCGCCCGGGGCCGCCTCATGGCCGCCCTGCCGGCCGGCGGCGCCATGGTCGCCGTACAGGCCGCCGAGGACGAGGTGATGCCGCTGCTGGAGGGCCTGGGGGACCAGGTCTGTCTGGCCGCCGTCAACGGCCCGCGCGCCGTCGTCCTGTCCGGCGAGGAGGACGCCGTCACCCGGACCGCCGCCCGGCTCGCCCGGGACGGCCGCAAGACCCGCGCCCTGCGCGTCAGCCACGCCTTCCACTCGCCGCGCATGGACGCCATGCTCGACGACTTCGCCCGGGTCGCCCGCAGCCTCACCTACCACCTGCCGTCCGTCCCGCTGGTGTCCACCGTCACCGGCGAGCCCGCCGCCACCGACGCGCTGCGCAGCCCCGACTACTGGGTCCAGCAGGTCCGCGCCACCGTCCGCTTCGCCGACGCCGTGCGCACCCTCGCCCGGCAGGGCCACACCTCCTTCCTGGAACTCGGCCCCGACGGCATCCTGTCCGCCGCCGCACGCGACACCCTCGACGCCGCCGAAGACGCCGACACGCCGGCGCACACCGACGTGACCACGGTGCCCGCGCTGCGCCGCGACCGCGACGAGGCCACCGCCCTCACCACCGCCCTGGCCCGCGTCCACGTCCACGGCACCCGTGTGGACTGGTCCGGCGTCCTGCACGGCACCGGCGCCCGCCGCGTCGACCTGCCCACCTACGCCTTCCAGCACAGCCGCTACTGGCCCGACACCACCCACGGGCCGGCCCCGGCGACCGCGGCCGGCCCGGCCGACGGCGCGGACGCCGCGTTCTGGTCCGCCGTGGAGCGAGCCGACCTGCCCGCCCTCGGCGCCGACCTCGGCCTCGACGACGACACCCTCGCCGCCCTCGTGCCCGCCCTGTCCGCGTGGCGGCGCCGCCGCACCGAACGGGTCGCCGCCGACGCCCGCCGCCACCGCGCCGTGTGGAAGCCGCTGGACGGTGCCCCCACCGCGCGGCCGGGTGGTACCTGGCTCGTCCTGCTCCCGGCCACCGGTCCCGAGACCGACACCGACGTGACCGAACTGCCGGACATCCTCGGCCTGCACGCCCTACGCGTGACCACCGACGGCCGGGACCGCACGGGCCTCGTCGGCCTGCTGCGGGAACTCCCCGTGCCCGACGGCGGTTTCACCGGCGTCCTGTCCCTGCTCGCCCTCGGTGCGGACGACTCCGGCACGGACGACCCCGCCGGCCTCGGCGGTGTCCTGCCCACGGCCACCGCCGTGCAGGCCCTCGGGGACGCGGGGATCCACGCCCCGCTGTGGCTCCTCACCCGCCAGGCCGTCACCACCGGCCGCGCCGACCGCCTCGCCCACCCCGGGCAGGCCGCCGCACGGGGCCTCGTCCGGGTCGCCGCCCTGGAACACCCCGAACGACGCTTCGGCGTCGTCGACCTCCCCGAACACCTCGACCCCCAGGCCGTACGCCGCCTGGCCCACCTCCTGGCCGAACCCGGCGACGAGACCGACCTCGCCGTCCGCACCTCGGCCACCTACGCCCGCCGTCTGACCCACCACCCCGCCCCCGACGGCACGGCCCCCCGACGGTTCGCCCCCGAGGGCACCGCCCTGATCACCGGCGGCACCGGCGCGCTCGGTGCCCACGTCGCCCGCCGCCTCGCCGAACGCGGCACCCCGCACCTGCTGCTGGCCAGCCGCCGCGGCATCGACGCGCCCGGTGCCGACGACCTCGCGGCCGAACTGCGGGAACTGGGCGCCGAGGTGACCGTGGCCGCCTGCGACACCGCCGACCGCGACGCCCTCGCCGCCCTCCTCGCGGCCGTCCCCGCCGAACATCCCCTCACCGCGGTCATCCACACCGCCGGCGTCCTCGACGACGGCGTCCTCGACGCGCTCACCCCCGAACGGTTCGACACCGTCCTGCGGGCCAAGGCACACTCCGCCGCCCACCTGCACGAACTGACCCGCGAGAGCGGCCTCACCGACTTCGTGCTGTTCTCCTCCACCGCCGGCAGCCTCGGCGCCGCCGGCCAGGGCAACTACGCGGCCGCCAACGCCTACCTGGACGCCCTCGCCGAACACCGCCGCGCCGCCGGCCTGCCGGCCACCTCCGTCGCCTGGGGACCCTGGGCCGGCACCGGCATGGCCGGCCACGGCACCGGAGTGGAGGACCGGGTCCGCCGCGGCGGCTTCACCCCGATGAGCGCCGAGGACGCGCTCGCCGCCCTCGACACCGCCGTCGAGCACGGCGACACCGCGCTCACCGTCGCCGACATCGACTGGCAGCGGTACGCGACGGTCTTCGCCGCCAACCGCCCGCTCGTGCGCGACCTGCCCGAACTGCGCGCCACCACCGCCGGCTCCGCGACCGCGGCCACGACCGCCGGCCCGGTGCTCGGCCGGGAACTCGCCGCGCTCACCGGCCCCGCCCGGCAGCGGTACGTCCTGGACCTCGTGCGCGCCCAGGTCGCCGGCGTCCTCGGCCACCCCGACCCGGCCGCCGTCGAACCCGACCAGGCCTTCACCGACCTCGGCTTCGACTCGCTGACCACCGTCGAACTGCGCAACACCCTCAACGCCACCACCGGCCTGAAGCTGCCCGCCACCCTCGTCTACGACCACCCCACCACCCGCGACCTGGCCGCCCACCTCCTCACCGAACTGCTCGGCACCCTGCCCGAGCCGGCCGACGGCCGCGCCGCCGTGGACACCACCGCACGCGCGACGGACGACGACCCCGTGGTCATCGTCGGCATGGGCTGCCGCTTCCCCGGCGGCGTCGACTCACCCGACGACCTGTGGGACCTGCTGTACGACGGCCGCGACGCCATCACCGGCTTCCCCGCCGACCGCGGCTGGGACCTCGACGCCCTCGCCCGCGGAGGCTCCGCCACCCTGGAGGGCGGATTCCTCGACGGCGCCGGCCTCTTCGACGCCGCCTTCTTCGGGATCTCCCCGCGCGAGGCCCTCGCCATGGACCCGCAGCAGCGCCTGCTCCTCGAGACGTCCTGGGAGGCCCTGGAGCGCGCCGGCATCGACCCGGCGGGCCTGCGCGGCAGCGCCACCGGCGTCTTCGTCGGCACCAACGGCCAGGACTACGCGACCATGCTGCGCCGCGGCACCACCGACGTGCAGGGCCACGCCGCCACCGGCACCACCGCCAGCGTCATGTCCGGCCGGCTGTCCTACACCCTCGGCCTGGAGGGCCCGGCCGTCACCGTCGACACCGCCTGCTCCTCGGCGCTCGTCGCCCTGCACATGGCCGCCACGGCACTGCGCTCCGGCGAGTGCTCCCTGGTCCTGGCCGGCGGTGTCTCGGTGATGTCCAGCCCCGACGCCTTCGTCGAGTTCACCGCCCAGGGCGGCCTCGCCGGCGACGGCCGCTGCAAGGCCTTCGCCGACTCCGCCGACGGCACCGCCTGGTCCGAGGGCGCCGGCGTCCTCGTCCTGGAGCGCCTGTCGGACGCCCGCCGCAACGGACACCCCGTGCTCGCCGTGGTCCGCGGCGCGGCCGTCAACCAGGACGGCGCCTCCAACGGCCTGACCGCCCCCAACGGCCGCGCCCAGCAGCGCGTGATCCGCCAGGCCCTCGCCGACGCCCGCCTCACCCCGGCCGACGTCGACATGGTCGAGGCGCACGGCACCGGCACCACCCTCGGCGACCCCATCGAGGCACACGCCCTCATCTCCGCCTACGGCACCGAACGCGACCCGGAGCACCCGCTGCTGCTCGGCACGGTCAAGTCGAACCTGGGCCACACCCAGGCCGCCGCCGGTGTCGCGGGCGTCATCAAGACCGTGCTCGCCCTGCGCCACGGCGAACTGCCCCGGACCCTGCACGTCGACACCCCGTCGACCCACGTCGACTGGTCCGACGGCACGGTCGCCCTGCTCCGCGAGCGCCGCGCCTGGCCGGAGACCGGCCGGCCCCGCCTCGCCGGAGTCTCCGCCTTCGGCGTCAGCGGCACCAACGCCCACGTCCTGCTGGAACAGGCTCCGGCGGACGCGGAGCCCCGCGGTGACGCGGCACCGGTGGCGCCCGCCGAGGTGCCGTGGCTCGTCTCCGCCCGCACCCCCGAGGCCCTCACGGACCAGACCGAGCGACTGGTGTCGTTCACCGCCGCCCACCCGGACGTCCAGGCCCTCGACACCGCCTACACCCTGGCGTCGGGGCGGTCGTTGTTCGAGCACCGGGCGGTGCTTCTCGCGGGCGCGGCGGGTGCGGCGGGGGAGCGGCCGGTGGAGGTGGCGCGTGGTCGTGCTGCCGAGCGGTCGCTGGCGGTGCTGTTCTCGGGTCAGGGTTCGCAGCGGGCCGGCATGGGCCGTGAGCTGTATGCCCGGTTCCCGGTGTTCGCGG